>JALEPO010000152.1 GCA_022768695.1 Clostridia bacterium | reverse complement strand
AGGCTTTGGAATTTCTACTCCTGAACAGGCAGCTAAAATGGCGGCACTGTCAGACGGTGCAATTGTCGGATCCGCAATTATAAAAATTATCGAAAAGTACGGTAAAGATGCCGCCGAGCACGTCGGCGAGTACATAAAAAGTATGAAAGAAGCTATTTCTGGATTATAACTGACAATCCCCTGTAAATACGCCGCATCATTATATCAGCTTAATGATGCGGCGCTTTTACAGAGCCATTTTACCCGTCGCATTAAGTTCTTCAACAATAGCCTTAGAATCTGTTGCAACCTGCTCTAATGTTTCAGGGCATAAAGCTGCTAACTTCAGGTAATAAACCAAAATTCAAATTTTTTAATTGATTTTATAATATATTCTCTCCTTAAATTTATTTGACAGCTTTATTATACAGTTTTAAAGTTTTTCCAAGATATCGGATTAATTATTCCACACATATTTTATCACTTATTTGAGCAAAAGTTTTTTCGCTTATCCCGGCTACCAGCATAAGCTCCTCTATCACATCAAAATCACCGTTTTCTACTCTATAGTCAATAATACGCTGTGCAAGCTTTTCTCCGATACCGTCCAGCTCAATCAGTTCGTCGGCTGTTGCAGTATTTATGTTTATTCTGCCATCGTCAGTTACTCCGCCTGCTCCCTGGGCTGTTCCGTCAGCGTATTCGTCCTGCGTCACAGTTTCTACAATGAAGCTATCCTTCTCAAATTTCTCAATAATCATTCCAAATGAGCCTATAACTATAAAAAGCAGAACTGCCAAAATAATCTTAAGACTTTTTTTCCTTATCATTTATATATCCCGCCTTAAAGCTATCCAAATATTTCTTTATATCATCACATCGCATAAGCCCCGACATAACACATACTCCCGCTGCTCCCATATTTATTGTTTCAGCGGCATTTTCAGGTGAAATTCCACCTATAGCCATCACAGGAATATCCACACATTCGCACACTGCTTTCAAAAATGAAAGTCCCCGAGGTGCGACTCCTTTTTTACAGTCGGTTTTAAAGATGTGTCCCGCTGTTATATAGGTTGCTCCGAGCTTCTGAGCCTCTACTGCTTCTTCAATAGAATGTACTGAAACACCTACTGTTTTAAAATCAGACAAATCGGCCGTTTTTAAAATATGCATCGGCAAATGTATTCTTTTGCAGCCCATTTTTTTTGCGGAACTAATATAAGTATGCAATATTACATCAGGACAAAATTCCATAACTTTTTTTGCCATAGCTTCGTATTCATCTTCCGGCAGATCCTTTTCTCTTAGTATTACAGGAATACCCTCGTCACTTATTTTTTTTAACTGTACAAAAAAATCATCACATATGCCGCGGTTGGTGACAGAAATAATTTTATACATAGACATAATCACTCATTACCGGCTGCAAGCCCTGTTCTTCAATAGCGGAGTATACTTCATCAACATTTCTCGGATCGGAAATTTCAAACTGCTCATCACCCTTTTTCTCCCCGCTGTGATCTCCTATTCCAACAGACACTCCGGCACTTATTTTTGTAGCTGCTATCTTAATGATATTATTTCTGAAACGCTCACACTCTCTTGTGGAAATTGTTATATTTGAGAACGGCATAAATAATCTGTATGCACATATTACCTGTAAAAGCTGCGGCTCATGAACATCCTTAGGATTTATTTTATCATTATTTATAATAGGACGAAGTCGGGGACACGAAAATGCAATTTCGGCATGAGGATATTTCCGTTGCAGCAAATATGCGTGCATACCTGTAGCAAACGCGTCCTTTCTGAAGTCATCAAGTCCCAAAAGTGCCGCAAATCCAACCCCGCGCATTCCTCCGCGTATAGCTCGTTCCTGCGCATAGAAGCGGTAAGGAAAAATTCTTTTATGTCCCTCAAGGTGAAGCGTTTCATATTTGTCACTGTTATATGTTTCCTGGAAAACTGTAACAAAATCTACTCCGCACTCGTGCAGGTATGCATAATCGTCACTGTTCATAGGATATACCTCTATTCCTATCACCTTAAAATATTTACGGGCAATTTTACACGCTTCGCCTATGTATCTTACATCAGACATTTTCTTACTTTCACCTGTCAAAATAAGAATTTCCTGCAAGCCGGTTTCAGCTATAGCTTTCATTTCCTTGTCTATTTCCTCCAAAGTAAGCTTTGCACGGTTAATTTTATTATGACAATTAAATCCGCAGTAAATACAATAATTTTCACAATAGTTTGCAATATAAAGAGGAGTAAACATATAAATCGAATTACCAAAATGCTTCCGTGTTTCCTCCTGCGCCTTCTGCGCAATTTCCTCCAAAAAAGGGAGTGCTGCCGGAGAAAGCAGTGCTTTGAAATCCTCCGGTGTACGGCTGTCATTATTTATAGCACGTTTTACATCCTCAGCTGTGTATTTATCATAGTCGTATGCTTCCATCTCGGATATAACCTCATCAAGAAGCGTAGAATCAAGTACCTCCATGTCAGGAAGATATTTCATATGATCTATTCTCTCATTCATATCTTAATCCTCCAAAAAACCTGTAAGCGGCGAGGAAGCGCTTGCACCCTTATTTATCACTCTTCCCAAACCACTTAGATAAGCTGTTCTTCCGGCTTCAATCGCCTGTTTAAAGGCGCCTGCCATAGCTGCAACATTTCCGGCTGTAGCAATAGCGGTATTCGCCATAACTGCTGCCGCTCCCATCTCCATCGCCTCACACGCCTGTGATGGTCTGCCTATGCCGGCATCAATAATGATGGGTAAATCAATTTCATCTATAAGTATCTGAATAAATTCCTTTGTACATATTCCCTTGTTTGAGCCAATAGGCGCTCCAAGCGGCATAATTGTCGCTGCGCCGGCATTGACAAGATCTCTTGCCGCATTAAGATCAGGATACATATACGGCATTACAACAAATCCCTCTTTTGCAAGTATTTCCGTTGCCTTAATTGTTTCATAATTATCAGGAAGCAGATATTTGGAATCTCTGATACATTCAATTTTTATAAAATTACCGCAGCCCACTTCACGCGCCAAACGAGCTATTCTCACCGCTTCTTCAGCAGTACGCGCACCGGATGTATTCGGTAAAAGTGTTACTCCCTCCGGTATATAATCCAAAATATTTGCCACATTTCCCGTAGCCGCACGACGCAGCGCAAGAGTTATAATCTGCGCTCCTGCATTTTCTACTGCCGCTTTTATAAGCTCAAGTGAATATTTTCCTGAGCCTAAAATAAATCTTGACGTAAATTCATGTCCTTGAATTATTAATTTATCCTCCATTTTTTATGTCCCTCCATATCTATATTGAGCCGCCGCCCATAAAGCTTACTACTTCTATGATGTCACCGTCTTTTAATATAATAGAATCAAACTCGTTCTTTGGCGGAATTTTTCCGTTATATTCCACAGCAATCAGCGCTATACGAAATTCCTTTTCATTAAGCAGCTCAGTCAGACTTGTATTTTCCTTAATTTGAATTTTTTCGCCATTTAAAGTTATCATAAATTACCTCCTTAGAAAGAAAAGGTCACGAAGAAGTCCTATACCCGTGGTGGTATACCCCTTCGTGACCTTAATCACTCTATATAATATTATACTACATTTTTCTATTTTGTCAATATT
>JALEPO010000147.1 GCA_022768695.1 Clostridia bacterium | reverse complement strand
CGCCGAAATCCACTGCAACACGCGCGCAGGCCGCAACAATTATAAGTCGTATATTGGAAAAGAACAGATAAGGAGATGCAATATGTTTAGTAAAAAAGCAATGAGAATTATTTGCCTTGTTGTGGCAATAGCTATGTTTGTGCCGATTTGTATCAGCATTGTAGCAATGTTTACAGGAGTAAATTAATTTATGGTACAGAGTTTAAGGGAATTTTTTAGGGCAGCTGTCAAATTTGATTTTAATCTGCTTTTTCGAGAAAAAACAACAAATACATTTATACAGTTTTTCAGATACATATTTGTGGGTGGTTTTGCATTTTTGGCAGATGCCTTTTCGTTGTGGCTGTTTGAAAAGTTTATGCACTATATGACTGCGGCGGCAGTAGCATTTTTTGTGGGACTGGCAGTGAACTATTTCTTATCGGTTATATTTGTTTTCAGTGAAAGTGAGCAGTTGACAAACAAGTTGAAGGAATTTATTACATATGCGGTTATTGGCGCTATAGGACTGCTGATTACCGAGGTTATAATGTATGTATTAACAGACATCTGTCATTTATATTTTTTATTGTCAAAGGTGGTTGCTGCTATTATTGTACTTTTGTGGAATTTTGTGGCAAGAAAGAAAATTTTATATACAAAGTAGGGGGTATTCAAAATGAAAAGAGTGTTTATAATAGGAGCCGGACCTGCCGGACTTACTGCTGCTTATGAGCTTTTGAAAAAGTCTAATGAATACAGCATTACAGTTTTTGAAGCAAGCGACAGAATAGGTGGTATTTCCCAAACGGTTAAATACAACGGAAACAGAATGGATATCGGAGGTCACCGTTTTTTTTCGAAGGATGATCGTGTTATGAATTGGTGGTATAACATTCTTCCTCCGCAGGGCGCGCCTGCAAAGGATGATTTGCTGCTCAATTCTGACAAAAAGTATACAGATGGCGGTGCAGACCCTGAAAAGACCGATGATGTAATGCTGAAAAGACATAGAGTGTCAAGAATTTATTATAAAGGTAAATTTTTTGATTATCCGGTTTCTCTTAAGTGGGAAACAATTAAGAATATGGGATTTGTTACCACTATAAAAGCGGGATTTTCATATCTTCATGCGGTTATGCACAAGCTGCCGGAAAATTCTTTGGAGAATTTCTATATAAACCGTTTCGGAAGGGTTCTCTATTCTATGTTTTTTGAGGGGTATACCGAAAAGCTGTGGGGAAGACATCCTAAATATATTTCTGCTGACTGGGGATCACAGAGAGTTAAGGGGCTTTCGATAAGAGCAGTTATAGCGGATATGTTCGGAAAGATTTTTAAGAAAAACAGAAAGGTGGAAACCTCTCTGATTGAGGAATATATATATCCGAAGCTTGGCCCCGGACAGCTTTATGAAAAGGTACGCGACATAATTGAGGAAATGGGCGGAGAAGTAAAAATGAATTGCCCTGTTGTAAAAATTAATGAGGGCGAAGGCAAAATCAATAGTGTTGAATACATAGAAAACGGTGAAACAAAAACACTTGAAGCCGATATAGTTATATCCTCAATGCCGGTAAAGGATTTGCTTAATGCATTCTCACAGCCTGATGACAAAATGAAGAAAATTGCTGACGGACTTCCGTACAGAGATTTTATAACGGTTGGACTTCTTGTGGACAAGTTGAAAATACAGAACAAAACAAATATTAAAACGGTAAACAATATTGTTCCGGATTGCTGGATATACGTTCAGGATACTTCCGTAAAGCTTGGCAGAATTCAGATTTTTAATAACTGGTCGCCGTACATGGTTAAGGATTTTGAAAAATATGTATGGATTGGTCTTGAATATTTCTGTGACGAGGGCGATGAATATTGGAATATGAGCGATGAGGATTTTATTGAATTTGCGAAAAATGAACTTGAGAAAATCGGTGTGATTGATAAAGCTGATGTTGTTGATGCACACAGGGAAAGAGTTAAAAAGGCGTATCCGGCATATTTTGATACATACAGTCAAATGGACGAATTGGTTGAATATCTGAATGGATATGAAAATTTGTACTGCGTAGGCAGAAATGGTCAGCATAGATATAATAATATGGATCATTCTATGGTTACAGCATTTGAAACAGTCGATGCTATTATGAATAACAAGACTGATAAATCGCCTATTTGGAACGTAAATACTGAGGAGGAATACCATGAAGAGAAGAAATGATTCTGAAGCAGTCAATATTGACAAAGAAAAATTAAAGCTGATTGCAAAGGATTCGCGCGTAATAACGGGAGTAATTCTGTTTATATTTGTTACGGTGATGTTTGCGGTATCAGTCAGCATGAGGTCTGAATATAAGGATTATATTTCATTAGACCATCACCACCATTTAACAGCCACATCCGTTGCATTTACAAATAACTGGCTTGACGATGGCATTTTTCATGACCATTTTGCAATGATGGCAAATCCGGATTCTGTGGAATTTCCTACACTGAAGGACAGGAGCTTCTATGATTCCTATCCTCCGGGCTGTATTGTGCCCCTGTATATTCTGGCGAAACTGAGTGGAACAAATGAGATTACTTTTGGATTTGTACAAAGGTGGAATTTATTTAATCAATATGCTGTAACACTGTTATTAGCATTTATTGTATATCTGCTATTCATAAAGATAAAATCAAAGCCATATACGGGATTTATTGCCGCAGTAATACCCACAGCAATAAACCTGTTTATGCCTGCACCGTTCTATTTCTTCCACAGTGTATATTTTGCAGATCAGGCGGTGCTTCTGCCGTTCATACTGACCATATTCCTGGAAATGCTGTGGACATGGAGCGAAAAAGAAAAAACGAGAAAAATTCTTGCAATTTGCGAAGGTGTTGTTATTTTTGCAGGTATGATTACTGATTATCTTTTCGTGTGTCTTGTTGTAATACTGTATATCAAGAGATTGGTACTAAAGGAAATTTCGTTCAAGTCGTTTTTTGCATGGCTAAAGGATTCGCTTAAATTTGCTGCGCCGGCTATTCTTGCGGTAGCTCTGTTTGTGCTGCAAATTGCGGTTAACGGACCGGTCAGAATTATTGATATGTTTCTGTTCAGAACAGGTATGAGTGATACCTCGGGTTGGACGAGTCAGTTTGAGAGAATTTTCTGGAAGGACTATATAGCAAAAGGCTATGGAGCTAATATGTATTTAGTACTAAAAGGCTCTTTGCTAATTGTTCTGGTAATGATTCTGGCATATTTTATTCTGAACAGGGTCAAGGGTTGTCAGAATAAAAAGATTGTATGGATACTTTCAACAGCGGCTATGGTTATGCTGCCGTGCTTTATGCAGGTGTATTTGCTGAAAAATCATTCTGCAATTCATGACTTTTCAACATTGAAGTTTTCACTTGTGTTATCTGTGGTGCCGTTTGTGTTAATTCCTGCGGCGGTTATAGAGTTTGTAAAGCAGCTCAGAAATGAAGGCAAAAATACAACGCGTTATTCTGTTGCTCTTAATATTGTGATGGTTGTTATTGCAGTGGCGAGCTGCGCCGGAGTATATTCAACGCATACAAAAAATGCAGAGAGCTTTTTTCCGAAGGTGTCGAAGGAAGTTGTAACAGTCGGTAATTTTTTGCAGGCAAATACAGGTTATAATGATGTTGTATTCTCAGATAATTATCAGATTGAAGATACAAACGGTTATCCGGCAAGAGTAGCACTTGCTAAAAAGCGCGTATATAAAATTGATAGTATAAGTCAGATTTATGATAAGGTAAAGAACATTAACGAGGATTATACTATTAATATTTTTAGCTATGGTGGTGAAAATCATAGCGAAAAATTGAAAAAGCTTATTGATATAGCCGATGATGTAATCAGGGAAGATAACATTGTTTTGTATAAAATTGATAAAGATGAGTTTTTGAAATTG
>JALEPO010000146.1 GCA_022768695.1 Clostridia bacterium | reverse complement strand
TTTCCCATAAGAGGAATATTAACTGTCGGTGTTGTAGTAAACTCATATGTCTGCGGTGCTATAAGCTCATTTTCCACATATGTCATAAGACCGGTATCAACGTCAGGATATTCTATCGGGATTTCATTCGTCGTGGTAACTTCTTCTTCCAGAACTTCATCATAATAAGTATTGCTCACTGTATTACATTCCTCATCTACCAGTCGAACATAAATCTTATCACCGTTATGAAGAGTATCTAACATTTTTTCAATTGACACTATAAATATACCCGGATTATTTTCATCAGCCGGTGCTGTAAATTCTGTCTTTTTACCGGTAACCGTATAAGCGGTAAATATTGCTTTGCTTATTTTTCTTCCCATAGGATTTACAACCGCTGTAATATTTAATGTATCATCAAACATACGCACAGTATTATCTGTCAATCTTACCTTGGCTGTATTCTCGCTCTTATTGTAGTTATACATGATACTTGCCACATAAGGAGCATTTGACGGATATGCAAGCTTTATGCCCTCTTGTGCAACAACATAACCTTTGACCGTTTCCGTCTTCATAGTATTTGTCTTGTTTTCTTCGTCTATTTCATTGTATGAATGAGATATATCTTCAGCTTTCAAACCGTCCGAAGAAAGCGTTACAGCGCAAATCTGGCTGTTACTGCCGTTTGTCGCAAGCACTGTTATTGTATCACCGCTCTTTGCGTAGATTCCTTCAAGCCTATACTTACCATTATCATCTGTATCAGCAGATACACGGTTTATAAACTGATTTATATTCCCTGTCTTTGAATTATAAAACTCTTCCTGTTCTCCGCCTGCAAACAAATTATACCCTGTTACAGGGAAAGAAGCAGTATCAGTACCTATTGTTCGTATAGGCTTAAAATCAGAAATCACGCTTCCTGTAACTGAAAAATATTTAAGGTCTGATTTCGCCACCTTTTCGACATCCAGTTTTATTATATTGTCCGCCATTTTCGACTTTGCCACAACGTCAAAATACTGTGTTTTATATGTATTTTCATCAAGCGCTGTCTTGATTACGGGACGGTATATATAATCACTGTTTTCATCTTGGTCAACCAGTATCTGAAGATTATATACACTTCCCGCCTCAGGAGCCATCATTTCTTTAACATCGCTCTTATCAGAGTTCAAATTCAGAATATATCTTCCGGCCAAATCGTCCTTAAGCTTTGACTGGTCAATAAGATTAGTAATATACAGTCTTTTCTTTGCTTCTTCACTTTCAAACTGAATTTCTATACGGTTATCATTATCTGCAACTCGAGGTCTTACAATATATTTTGTGTCAGGTCTTAAAAGAAGGGTTGATGTGTCTGTTATAAGATTAAAATTAACACCTCCGTCTGTTGAAACCTCATATCCTGCCACATGCTGATTAGCTGATTGGGCTGTTGCTGACAAATCAATGCTGTCACCGGCATGGTAAGGAACAGTGCTTCCCGATGTAAGCTTTGAGTTATTGAAAGCCGCACTTCCACCTACTGCATCTACAACCTGTACACTTACATTATTATAGTCAAATACAGGCTTGAATTTAAGGATCTGATAGTATCCGTGTCCTGATGAAACAGTCTTTTTCTGATTAGAATCTATCCAGTCAACAAAATATTTATCAACAGGTATTCTTCTTAAATCAGATTTTACTCTTGACTTAATCTTATTTACTGTTTCTGTTGTATAATCAAGTGCATCGCTGTGTGTACCGCTGTCAAGAAATGTCAGATAATCCGCAGGATAATTAAGCTCTGTTTTTTCTTCCGTTTTTCCCGGGTCAATCGTTATTTTATAACCTGCAAGAGTGCCGAACTTATCCTTTACACCGTTTACATCTCCGTCTGTAATTTCAAATACAATATTTGAGTTGTCTTCATTTGTATTTACATATATGTCACGCTTATCTTCCTGATAAGGCACCTGTGCACCGCTTGCGGTTTTAACCTGTGCAGGAATGGCGTTGAATTTACCGCTGCCGCTTATATATTCCTTTTGGACAGGAGTTTCAACACTTATCGTATACTTTTTATACATAGCAGCAAGTCCGTAAAACTCCACGTATGACTTAGGAGTCATACTTCCATTCTCGTCCATTGCATAAACTTTTGCTGTAAGATTTTTATTCTGCTTTTCAAGCTTTACGGCACCTTTGTCCTGGCTTCTTGAAAATGAGCCCATAACACTGTTTTTACCTATGCTTGTGCTGCCATAAAAAAGCTCAAAACGTGATTGCTGCGGATTTACACCCGCTGCACTTCCGAAGCTGCTGGTTTCCCTCCAGTCAGGAATGATATACTGATAATACACACCCGGTATTGTGGATGTGCTTTCTGTATATGTATATCCGTTCTTCCATGTACTTGTATGATAATATTTA
>JALEPO010000116.1 GCA_022768695.1 Clostridia bacterium | reverse complement strand
CATCACCCATATTTATGATTGCATTCCGTAACTCTAATATCTGTTTCTTTATTCGCATAGTGTCACATCCCTCTACATATCTTTTATGGTTTTGTATTTCGGCACATCAGGCATCTTTGCTGCTGCCGCAAAAACAAGATCGTCCTCATCAAGTTCTTCTGACATATAATCGGAAAACTTTTCTATTAATGCTGTAAGTTTATCTTTCGGTTTTGCAAATTTTTGATTTTCAGCAACTAAGTAAATGAGCTTCTCAACATTTGCATAATTATTTACTGTTTTCACCATATGCAAGCCTCCATTCTAAACTTATATACACTTAAGAATGATAAGTGTTACACTTTTTTATTAAACTAATTGTCTATAAGCCATATTGTAGAATAGCCTTTTTTCTCCATACAATAGCAAACACTAAAGTGGACAATGACGACAAAATCATTCCAATTATACTGTTAATCAAACTACCAATACCAATTACTCTTCCGGCAATGTGGGTCTGCGGAAAAATGTGTATATCCCATTTGAAATTATACCCTGCGTCTCAGTTGTAGATGGCACAGTTCCACAAATTGACCATACAATAAATCATACAACAATTAAAGCAACGCCTATCAGCGAAAGCCATGATAACGGTGTAGTTACTACTATAGATTTATCAAGTTGCTCCGGTGATGATAATTTTTCTATTGCCGATTTTCTAAATAACTGTGCTATTTTTAATCTCTCCATTCCATCCGTGTTTTATAAGATATTCATTTATTTTTTTCAACGCTCGTGACAATGTAACACGAACATTTACAGACGACATATTCATAATTTTGGCAATTTCATCTGAATGCTTTTCTCCAAAAAACTTCAAAATAACTATTAACTGATATTTTTCCGAAAGTGTTGCAATTGCATCTGCCAACATATCGCGATAATATTCAATCAAAACGGCTTGAGTCATATCATCCTCAACCGCAAGATATTGTTCGTCAATCTGTTCATCAAGCGGGACATTAATCCTTCGGTCTCTATAATAATTTTTCAAGCGATTATTTACAATTACATATAACCAAGTTGTTATAGAACTTTTTTGAGAATTATAATTATTAAAATTCTTATAGCAAGAACAGAAAACATCTCCTGCTAAATCTTGAGCATCTTCGGTATGATTAATCTTTTTATATATGTACCAGTATACTTGGTTATAATATTCTTTATAAAAGGCACCAAAGTTTTGATGCAATATTTCTTCAACCATGTTGGATTCTCCTTATCTATAACCTTTGCGTTATCTAATTGTACACTATAAATTATACGGCTAAATGTTGGAAAAGTCAATGATTTACAAGCATTTATCATATTTTCGAACACTGGAGTAGTATAAATAAGTAGAGTCGACAAACACTCAAAAATCTGATATAATAAACTCAGAAAGACAGGTGTAAAATCATGCAAAGGTATTCTTGGACTCTGAAGGGAGTAGAAATAAATGTATACCAAAGAACAGAAAGAGCGAGCACTAAAGGAGTTTGAACGATTAGGTTCAGTACAGGCTGTAGTAACACTTCTTGGTTACCCATCAAGACATACCTTGTATAATTGGTACAGAAATAAAATAGCAGATATTGTTGATTATCACGGTTCGCTTGATAAAGAATATCAAATCAAACAAAAATATATCAATGCACCCAATCACCCTCGTAATCCTGATACGAATTTGAAGTTAGATTCAATTATGTAGGTTTGTCAATGATGTGTTACAAAATTCCTCAAAAAATTTCACCATCATTGAGGAAAGATCGAACATAATCAATAGGAGCCTTCCAGTTTAATGGTCGCATAGGAAACTTGTTGTATCTATAGTTATGAACCTTTAATTGTTTTGCAAAATCATCAAATGAGTAAAATGTATGTGTGGCATATAAATACTCATTATCCTTGCGGTGTGACCGTTCAACCTTTCCGTTATGTCGCGGTGTAAACGGACGGATTAACTTATGCTCAATGCCGTATTTCTGCCTCGCATAGAATTTTATCTATATGATATTATATATCCTAAATAGAAATTTTTCAATATATAAATATATGCCTCAGCAGACGTTATTACGTCTGCCGGGCATATAAATCAAAGTGGCTATAATTATAAATTGGTTTTAAGGAATTCTTCAAGAGATGTGGCTGCTGTGTCCTCATCAGCGCCTTCAAATGTAAGCTTTATTTCATGTCCCTGTTTAACAGCAAGACCCATTACTCCGAATATCTTTTTTGCGCTTACAGTTTTTCCGTCCTTTGAGATGCTTATCTCTGACTCAAAGCTCTTTGCAAGCTTTACTAATTCGCCTGCCGGTCGTGCGTGAATACCCTCCGGATCAGTTATTGTATATATGAATTCTCTCATTTCTTTTTCCTCCTTGATATATTATTTGTTTATTGGTTTCTTTAAAATTGCGAGCATTGCCATTGTTATCACCGAGCCTACAGCAAGTGCTACAAGGTAGAGTACCCACTGACCTACTACCGGGAATACGAAGATTCCGCCGTGAGGCGCCATAAGAGTACAGCCAAACGCCATTGAAAGTGCTCCTGCTGCCGCTGCGCCGAGAGCTGTTGCCGGGATTACACGACCCGGGTCTGCTGCCGCGAACGGTATAGCGCCCTCTGTGATGAAGCAAAGACCCATGATATAGTTTGAAAGGCTTGAGTTTCTCTCCGCCTTCGTGAAACGGTTTCCGAAGAAGGTTGTTGCAAGAGCAATACCTATCGGCGGAACCATACCACCTATCATAACTGCCGCCATTATGTCATAGTTGCCGTTTGCAATTGCCATTGTGCCGAATACATAAGCCGCCTTGTTAATCGGGCCGCCCATATCTATAGCCATCATTGCGCCGAGAACAATTCCGAGAACTATCTTTGAACTGCCGCCCATAGCGTTAAGGAAGCTTGCAAGTCCTGTGTTCACAACTCCGATAAGCGGATTGAATACAAGAAGCATGAGTGTACCCATGATGAATATACCGATAACCGGATAAAGCAGTGTCGGCTTGATACCGTCCATCGCCTGCGGAAGCTTTGAGAAAAGCTTTCTGAGTCCAAGCACAATGTAGCCTGCAACGAAGCCGGCAACCAGAGCGCCTAAGAATCCCGATACCGTAGCACCCGAAGGATTGAATACGGTATTCTGTAAGAAGCCGTTAATACCTGTATAGCTAACAGCATCTCCTGCCTGGTTAAAGAATTGTTCTATTACCGAGTTGCCGCTTGCCGCCATCATACCTCCGACAAATCCGACCGCAAGACCCGGACGGTCAGCTATACTGTATGCAATATATCCCGCAAGGACCGGAAGCATAAGTCCGAATGCTACCTCACCTATACTCTTGAAGAATGCTGCTATAGGAATATTCTTACCGAAGTTGCCCGGATTAATACTGAAATCATCAAGTAGGAATGCGATTGCTATTAAGATACCGCCTCCGATAACGAACGGAAGCATATGCGAAACACCGCTCATGAGATGTCTGTAAAGTGAACGTCCGAAGCTCTCGCTTTTCTCTGATACCGTCTCAGTCTCGCCGCCCTGCGTGCTGTATACCGGAGCATCGCCTGCAATTGCTCTCTTTACAAGCTCGTCAGCCTTGTTGATGCCGTCCGAAACCTGAACCTTGATGAGCTTCTTTCCCGCAAAGCGAGCCATAGGAACATTTACGTCACATGCAATGATTATACAATCGGCAGTCTTAATCTCATCAGCTGTGATTACATTCTTAGCTCCGCCCGAACCTCTTGTCTCAACCTTGATTGAGCAGCCGTTTGCTACCGCCGCCTTCTCCAGCGACTCCGCTGCCATGTAAGTATGCGCTATGCCTGTAGGACAGGCTGTTACTGCAAGAATATTGCATTTTGCGCCCTCTACCGTTACCCCGTAGGAGTCAATGCCCTTTGCCTCCTCGTCTGCGGCATCTATAATTTTTAAGAACTCGTCAACTGACGCCGCCTTCTTAAGGCTTGCTGTGAAGTCCTCGTCCATCATCATTACCGAAAGCTTGCCGAGAACATCAAGATGTACATTATCTTCAGTGTTCGGTGCTGCAATAAGGAATATAAGCTCCGCCGGCTCACCGTCAACCGAGTCAAAATCAACGCCGCCGTTTTTAACCACCATAGCCGCAAGCCCTGGCTTTGTCACAGCATCGCACTTTCCGTGCGGGATTGCGATACCCTCGCCCATTCCCGTTGAGCCTTCCCTCTCTCTTGCAAACACTTTTGCCTTGTAAGCCTCTCTGTCCTTAATCTTTCCGCTTGCACACATAAGGTCAATAACCTTGTTGAGTGCCTCTTCCTTTGTTGACGCTGCGCCGTTTATGTCTATCGCACGGCGGTCAAGTAAATCTGTAATACGCATAATAACTCTCCTTTCGTTTTTTTATAATAATTCAAATGAATTATATACTCTTTCTATTTCCGGCTTTGTGGCCAGCTCCTCCGAAAATGCACTCGCGCTTCCCGAGGAAAGTCCCAGCTTGAATGCGTGCTCATAATCCTTCTTTTCGCACCAGCCTGCAATAAATCCGGCAACCATTGAATCTCCGGCACCCACAGAATTTTTAACCTTACCCTGCGGAGCCTCACTCTTTAATACTCTGCCCGTTTCCGTAACCAGTACCGCACCTTCGCCTGCCATTGAAATAAGCACGTTTCTTGCGCCCTTTTCCTGGAGCTGTTTCGCATAGGGAACAACCTCCTCCCTCGTTTTTAGTGTAATACCAAAAATCTCTCCAAGCTCATGATTGTTCGGCTTTACTAAAAACGGCTTATACTTCAGCACATTCATAAGCAAATCCTTCGTCGCGTCAACCACTGTCATAACTCCTCTGCCGTCAAGCTTAGCCATTATATCGCTGTAAAGCGAATTAGGCAGTGAGCTCGGTATGCTGCCCGCGAGCACAAGCACATCACCCTCTTTAAGCGTATCAAGCTTTTCCATAAGTCTTTCGAACGAATCGCTGTCAATTATCGGTCCGACTGCATTAATCTCCGTTTCATCAGTTGACTTAATCTTTACATTAATTCTTGAAATACCTTCTTTCAGCTCTATGAAATCGCTTTTTCCGCCCTTCTCCTCAAAGCTTCGCTTTATCTCTCTGCCCGTAAAGCCTGCGATAAAACCGAGAGCCGTGTTCTCTATTCCGAGATTTCCGAGAATTATCGAAACATTCAGTCCCTTTCCTCCCGGCAAAAGCTGCTCCCATTCCGACCGGTTTGTCATGCCCGCTTCAAGTTGCTTTACACCTATGGCATAGTCAAGCGCCGGGTTGAATGTTACAGTATAAATCATTCCTTACTCCTTTCTCCGTCAGCCGCAATTATGATATTTTTGCAGCTGTCATAGCCCTC
The DNA here is from genome assembly GCA_022768695.1 of Clostridia bacterium. Lineage (GTDB taxonomy): Bacteria > Bacillota > Clostridia > UBA1381 > UBA1381 > JALEPO01. The sequence goes on along the minus strand of JALEPO010000116.1, from coordinate 768 downwards.
AACCTCTTTATTTGTAATTATAACCGCGTCCTCAAAGTCTGCAAAGTGCACCGGACTTATCGCATTGAATTTTGTTGAATCAGCCACAATGTACTTTCTCTTACAGTTCTTAAAGGATATATGCTTTATTCCTGCCTCCTCTCTGTCCGGGGTGGTAAATCCCGTTCTTTTATGTATTCCGTTTGTACCCCAGAATCCAATAGTAAAATTATAGCCTGAAAGAGTTTCAAATGCTTCCGCTCCGACAATCGCCTCGGTTGAGCTTTTAAGCCGCCCTCCCGTAAGATAAACATCGCAGCCCTTTCGCGCAAGCTTCAATGCATGGTCTACGGCATTTGTAACATATATAGCATTTTTCTCGGTGATATAATCTATTATATACTCCGTTGTTGTTCCCGCGTCTATATACACAAAATCGTCAGCCTTTATAAGCCCTGCGGCATACTCTGCAATGCGCCGCTTTTCCTCCATATTTACAACACGTCTGTCTGAAACCGTGTCATCACGCATTTTGAATGCCTTCTCAACTGCAATTGCTCCGCCGTGCACCTTCACAAGCTCACCCCGGAGATCAAGAGCGTTCAAGTCCCTTCTTATTGTTGACTCTGAGGCATCAAGATATTCCATTAATTCCTGAACAGTTGTACTTCCTTTTTCATTAACTAATCCGATGATGCAGCTGAATCTTTCCTCTGCAAGCATTTTTCATTCCTCCTATACTTCCCTTCTGCCCTGCCATCTATTTACATATTAATAATAGCATAAAAA
>JALEPO010000108.1 GCA_022768695.1 Clostridia bacterium | reverse complement strand
AAAAAGGAAAGGATGAATAAAATGAAATATATTGTAATATTAGGCGATGGCATGGCAGATTATCCTGTTGATGCGTTTGACGGAAAAACAATTCTTGAGGTTGCTAATAAGCCGACTATAGATTATATGGCGCAGCACGGCGAAATGGGAATGGTAAAAACGGTTCAGGACGGCATGAAGCCCGGCAGCGACGTGGCAAATCTTTCAGTAATGGGTTATGACACAAAGAAGTGCTACAGCGGACGCTCACCGCTTGAGGCGGCTTCAATAGGCGTTCCACTAAAGGACGATGATGTGACATTCAGAACAAATCTTGTAACTCTCAGTGACGAGGAAAGCTATGAAGATAAAACAATGCTTGACTACAGCGCCGGTGAAATTTCAACAGAAGAAGCAGCGGAGCTTATGAATGCGGTTGCGGCGGAGCTTAATACGGATGATATTAAGTTTTATCCGGGAATAAGCTACCGTCACTTGTGCGTCTGGAACGGCGGCAGCACAAATGTTGAGCTTACTCCGCCGCACGATATTTCCGATAAAAAGATAACCGATCATCTTCCAAAGGGCGACGGCGCGGATAAATTCCTTGAAATGATGAAGAAAAGCGAAAAAATTCTGAAGGAGCATCCTGTAAATAAGGCTCGTGCTGCCGCGGGCAAAAATCCGGCAACCTCAATATGGCCTTGGGGCGAGGGCACAAAGCCGCAGCTTGATAATTTTGAAGAAAAATTCGGACTTAAGGGAAGCGTTATTTCAGCGGTTGACCTTATAAAGGGTATTGCAAAGTGCGCCGGTATGAATTCAATTGATGTTGAGGGCGCGACAGGCAACTGTGAAACTAACTGGGACGGTAAGGCTCAGGCTGCTCTTGACGCTATTCTTGAAGGCAGCGACTTTGTATATGTACACATGGAAGCTCCTGACGAAATGGGACATCAGGGAGCGCCGGAAAAGAAGAAGTTTGCAGTTGAAACTATTGATAAAAAGGTTGTAAAATTCCTTAAAGATGAGCTTGAGAAACGCGGTATAGATTACAGAATGATGATTTTGCCGGATCATCCGACGCCGATTTCGCTGAAAACTCATGTATCTGATCCTGTGCCGTATATTATTTATGACAGCACTGCCGAAACCGATGTTAATGCAGGTCTTACATATACGGAAGAAAACGGAAAAAAGACAGGAATTTATGTTGATAAAGGATATACCCTAATGAATAAGTTTCTTGGCAAATAAAAACATTCTCATGAAATGAAGGGAATGATGTTATGAAAATAAAAAAGAAGTGGATAAGAATTCTGCTGTTTGTCGTTAGCTTGGCGGCTGCCGTCGGAGTGATATATGTATTTCTTCCAAAGATTTTAGAAGCGGTAGGGTTTATAGTACGACTTTTTCTGCCGTTCCTGTTGGGATATATTTTTGCCATTGCGGTAAATCCGCTTGCGGATTTGCTGCAGCAAAAGCTGAAAATACCAAGAGGATTTTCGGCAATACTTGTAATGGTGCTGATTATAGGAATTGTAGGCGGTGTGCTTACATTTGCAGTCTGGAAAATTGTCGATGAAATACGCATGCTCTACATTCAATTCCCGACTATCTATGAAGAAATACAGAATGATGTGCATTCATTTGGCGATAAGTGGTCGGTAGTATATGATAATCTTCCGTATAATATACAGTCGGCAATATCAACAATCGGAACGGACATTTCGGATAAGGCTGCTGAATTTATAAATACAAAATCAACTCCCATGGTTGATTATGCAGGTAATTTTGCAAAGGCTCTGCCAAAGGTGTTTATTGCGGTTATTGTGTTTTTGCTGTCAGCGTATTTTATGGTTTCGGAAAATAAAGTTGTTAGCGAAAGCGTTATAAAGCTTTTTAAACCGGGGTTTATAGAAAGACTGAACATTGTAAAGCGCGAACTGAAAAAATATCTTGGCGGGTATATTAAGGCGCAGGGTATTTTAATGTTTATAGCCTTTGGAATAATGTTTATAGGACTGAGCTTGCTTGATGTAAATTACGCATTGCTTATAGCGCTTGTTATAGCGGTGCTTGACGCACTTCCGTTTTTCGGAAGCGGACTGGTTCTGTGGCCTTGGACGATTATATCGTTTCTCAACGGAAATATAAAGCTTGGAGTTGGGCTGATTATTATTTATATTGCCGTTACAGTAATGCGCAGATTTGCCGAACCTAAGCTTGTCAGCACCGGACTTGGAATGCATCCGATATTGACGCTTATGTCGATGTATGTAGGATACAAAACAATGAGCATAGGCGGTCTTATTTTAGGGCCTATAATACTGATGCTCATTATAAGCTTTTATAAAGCCGGATTGTTTGACGCGCCTATTCGGCTGTTTAAAACGCTGTATCATATGATAAAAAATCAATTTACAGCATTTAAAAATTTTTTTGTGAATTTATTGGAGAGTGATTGGGATGAATAAAGAAAAGTATTATATTACTACGGCAATAGCCTACACGTCAAAGAAACCGCATATCGGAAACACATATGAGATTATTCTTACTGACGCGATAGCACGTTTTAACCGTTTTATCGGAAAGGACGTATTTTTCCTTACCGGAACGGATGAGCACGGACAGAAAATTCAGGAGATTGCCGAGGCAGACGGTATTACGCCGCAGCAGCATGTAGATAAAATTGCCGGACAGATTAAGGATATTGCCGATATGCTTAATATAAGCTATGATAAGTTTATTCGCACGACCGACGATTATCATGTTAAGGCGGTGCAGCAGATTTTTAAAAAGCTTTATGACCAAGGTGATATTTATAAAAGTGAATACGAGGGCTGGTACTGTACTCCGTGCGAATCCTTCTGGACGGAAACTCAGCTTGTTGACGGCAAATGTCCTGACTGTGGCAGAGAGGTAAAGAAGGCAAAGGAGGAGGCATACTTCTTTAAAATGAGCAAATATCAGGATAAGCTGATGGAATATATTGAGGCGCATCCTGAATTTATTCAGCCTGAATCACGCAGAAATGAAATGGTAAATAACTTCCTGAAACCGGGACTTCAGGATCTTTGTGTTTCAAGAACGAGCTTTTCATGGGGTGTTCCTGTTGAGTTTGACCCGGGACACGTTGTTTATGTGTGGATAGATGCGCTTTCAAACTATATAACCGCACTTGGCTACACTCCTGATGAAAAGGGCGAGCTGTATAAAAAATACTGGCCCGCTGACGTGCATATTATCGGAAAGGATATTCTTCGTTTCCATACGATTTACTGGCCGATTATGCTTATGGCTCTCGGTGAGCCTCTGCCGAAGCAGGTGTTTGGACATCCTTGGATGCTTGTCGGTGAGGAAAAAATGAGTAAATCGCGCGGAAACGTAATTTATGCTGAGGATCTTGTAAAGCATTTCGGGGTTGATGCGGTAAGATATTATTCGCTGCATGAAATGCCTTTCGCTCAGGACGGAACAATCACATATGAGGTATTTATAAGCCGCTTTAACAGTGATTTGGCAAATACTTTAGGTAACCTCGTAAACAGAACTGTTGCTATGATTAACAAGTATTTCGGCGGTGAGATACAAAGCGGAGATACTGTGGGTGAATTTGATGATGATTTAAAGGCGGTTGCAACCGGTGCTATCGAGAAAATCACCAAGAAGATGGAAACGCTTCATGTTGCGGACAGTATGGACGAAATATGGAAGGTTGTTGACAGAGCGAATAAATATATTGACGAAACTGCTCCATGGGTGCTGGCTAAGGATGAAGCGTCAAAGTCAAGACTTGGCACCGTGCTTTACAATCTTATTGAAACAATAAGAATTATTGCTGCGCTTTTAACTCCGTATATGCCTGAAACCGCATCAAAAATTGCCGCACAGATTAATGCCGATACTCTGGATTATGAGAGTACAAAGACATTCGGCGCAACAAAGGCAGGTGTAAAGGTAGGGGAAGCAACACCGCTGTTTGCAAGAATTGACACTGAGAAAAAGCTTGCGGAGCTTGAGGCGGAGTTCGGACAGCCCGCAGAGGAAAAGATTGAAATAGCTCCTTATAAGGATTATATTGAATTTGAGGATTTTGAAAAGCTCGATATACGAGTAGGTAAGGTTATTGAATGTGAAAAGGTTCCTAAGTCATCGAAGCTGCTGAGATTTACCTTGCAGGTTGGAAGTGAAACAAGACAAATTCTTTCGGGAATTTCAAAGTATCACAAGCCTGAGGAATTAATCGGTAAAAATGTGCTGTTTGTGGCAAATCTGAAGCCGAGAAAAATGATGGGACTTGAATCGTGCGGAATGATTTTATCTGCCGAATTTGAGGATCAGCTTACAGTTTTAACCACTATGAAGGATATTCAGAGCGGAGCGGAGGTAGTGTGATGAAAAAATTTATTGTTGTTTTGATTGCTGCTTTAACAATGACATCGACGGCTTTTGCGCAGGAATTTTATAAAGGCGGAGATGTTACCGAGGTAAATTATATTGAGGATTTGGGCGGCAGCTACTATAATCAGGACGGTGTTAAGGAGGATGTTTTTAAAATTCTTTCAGACGCCGGAATGAATTTAGCGAGAATACGTCTTTCAAATAATCCGGGAAAGGGCAGAGGTGACGGAGTATATTATCTGCCGGAGGGTTATCAGGATGAGGCGGATTGTCTTAATCTTGCAAAACGCGCAAAGAATGCCGGTATGGATATTCAGTTCACCTTTAACTATTCCGATTACTGGTCAAACGGCACAAGACAGATAATTCCGTCGGACTGGGTTAGCAAAATCAAATCGGAGCTTGATTATGATGTGAAGGACGCCGATTTCCTTAGCGGAATGACTGCCAAACAGAGAGCGCAGATACAGGAAAAGCTTGAAAATATAATATATGACTACACTTATGATATAATGACAAAGCTAAAGGCTCAGAATACCTTGCCCAAATATGTTTCTTTAGGAAACGAGATAAATGGCGGAATACTTTTCCCGTTCGCAAATACTTATGACGCGGATATGAACCGTGATATATTTGAGCTGATGTTTGACGATAAGAAATCGGAGAATGATATTAAATGTCCGATGGACTGGGAAGCTCTTGCGGCGTTTTTAAATGCCGGATATGATGCGGTAAAGGCGGTATCGCCTGATTCTCTTGTGGTTATTCACCTTGCGGAGGGCTCAAAGGAAAGCACTTTCACATGGTTTCTTGATAAATATGAGGCTGCCGGCGGTAAGTATGATGTTATAGGAGCGTCATATTATCCGGCTTGGTCGAATAATACAATCGAAACCTGCGTGGAATTCTGCAATAATATATCAAAAAAGTATGATAAGGATATTTTGATTATGGAAACAGGCTTTAACTGGAATGAAACCTGCAAAAACGGTTATCCGGGACAGCTTGTTGACATAGATGCGTATAAGGACATATATCCGCCGTCGCGCGAGGGACAAAAGGGTTTTGTGACAGAGCTTTTCAAACAGCTTCAGACTGTTGACGGCGGCAGATGCGTCGGTGCAATTTACTGGGATCCGTGTATGATTCACGTTGAGGACGCGGACGGTAAAAATCTTTCCGGTTGGGCATATAATGAGGCGGAGGACGAGGTTGAACCGAACATAGTTGAAAATACGACTCTTTTCGACTTTGACGGAAAGGCTCTTCCTGTTTTGGATGCGTTCGCAAAGTCTGAGAAAACTGTTACATTATGCTTTGATGACAGCGGTAAGCTTATTAAGGTGCTGACAAACGGAGAAACTCCTGATTCGCCTTCGCATAAATCCTATAAATGGAACAGAAAAGAGCTAACGGCAAAATAATTGGAATGTTGACTGTCTGTAGAAATACAGACAGTCTTTTTTGTTGATTTTAATAAATAATATACAGGAATTATCGATATTGGTATTGAAAAAAAGGAGTATTTGAGTTATAATAATACGATAGGAATATACTAAACGGATTTTTTAATCCGTTCGAGAAGGGATTGTACTTATTATGGATTTGGAATTAAAAGAAATAGAGCTTGCAGCAAAAAGACTTGAGCCTACTATCCACAGAACAAAGATAGAAAAATCGACCACTTTTTCTGCAATGACCGGGGGAGATATTTATCTTAAATTTGAAAATCAGCAGAAAACAGGTTCCTTTAAAATAAGAGGCGCTTCAAATAAGATTGCTGCGCTTGTTGAAAGAGGAGAAATAACATCGGCAGTTGCATCGTCAGCGGGCAACCATGCACAGGGCGTTGCATATGCATCTCATGTACACGGTATTCCGGCAACTATTGTAATGCCCAAATCCGCGCCTATTGCAAAGGTTTCCGCAACAGAGGGCTATGGTGCAAAGGTAGTTCTTTGCGGCGAGTGCTATGATGACGCTTATAATAAAGCAGTTGAAATTCAGGAGGAGGAGGGTGCAACCTTTCTTCATCCTTATGATGATCTTGAGGTGATGGCAGGACAAGGCACTATAGGTATTGAAATACTTGAGGATTTGCCTACGGTTGATATAGTAATAGTTCCTGCCGGCGGCGGCGGACTTCTTGCAGGAGTTGCGGCGTGTATAAAACAGATTAATCCGAGAGTAAAAATAATAGGTGTACAGGCTGAGGGTGCTCCGGCAATCTGCAAGTCTTTCAAGGCTAAAAAGCATATTACAACAGAGTCTGTAGCTACAATAGCAGACGGTATCGCAGTAAAAATTCCCGGTACAAACACTGTTGAGCTTATAAATAAATATGCCGATGATGTTGTAACTGTTTCAGACGCTGAAATATCTGCCGCTATTCTGCTTTTGTTAGAGCGTACAAAGCAGGTTGTCGAACCGGCAGGCGCAACGCCTCTTGCGGCGGTTCTTAACGGTAAGGTTGATGTAAAGGGCAAAAAGGTTGCCTGTGTGCTTTCGGGCGGTAACATCGATGTGAGCTTTATACAGAGAATTATCGAGCTGGGTCTTGTATCGCGTGAGAGAAAGCTTAAATTTAAGACAACTCTTCTTGATTTGCCGGGCAGTCTGGAGCATTTGTCAAGAGTTCTTTCCGATGCGAATGCTAATATTGTTATGGTTCAGCATGACAGACTAAGCGCTGAGCTTGATCCTAACGAGGCTATTATTCATATTGCCTGTGAGGTTGGCGGACGCGAGCATGGACACCGCGTTGTTAGAGCGCTTGAAAAGAACGGCTATAAGGTAATTAAGGAATAATTATCGCAGAGGAGGAGCTGGCATGATAAAAAAATCTTTGATTTCACTTATATACGAGGCGGCTTCAATACACCGCTGGAATGACCATATCCGTCCCGGAACGGGCTTTACCGAGCTTGATAAGCAGGCTCATAAAATGTTTTATGCATATGTGCTTGCAAAATGCGAGGGCGATAACGTTGATATGATTAAGCTTATCGAGGGAGGAATTTTTGAGTTTTTCCACCGCAGTATTCTTACGGATATAAAACCGCCGATATATCATAAGCTTGTTAAGGAAAAAGGCCCACAGATTGACAGATGGGTTCTTGACGAGCTGCGTGAGCCTATGGATGGAATAGGCGGCGGCTTCTATGAGCGCATGGAACGGTATTATCTTGAAAAGGATTACAGTCATCTTGAAAAACAGATTTTAAGAGCGGCGCATTATCATGCAAGCAACTGGGAATTTAAAATAATTTATAATATGAATCCCGAAACCTTTGGTATAGAACAGGTAAAAACAGAAATGGCACAGGGCTTGGCTGCCTGTGACACCTTCAATGGTTTCAGGTATTTTGCCGGCAGTCAATATTTGCAGCAGTTTCTTTCGTTGATTGGCAAGCTGCGTTATCAGCAGCGTTGGGCAAAAGCAGTCAGAATGCCGCAGACATTTGTAATGGGACATATGCTGGTAGTTGCTATTTTATCATATTTTATGACGCTTGAGCTTGATAATCCCTGTCCAAAACGACGTATAAATAATTTTTTTGCAGGATTATTTCATGATTTGCCCGAGGTTTTGACTCGTGATATTGTATCTCCTGTGAAAGCGTCTGTAAAGGGATTAGGAAGTATTCTGAGTGAAATTGAGGATGAGCAGATGCGTAAGGTAATTTATCCGCTTTTACCGCCCTCATGGCACAAGGAAATAGAATATTACACCCAGAATGAGTTTTCATCAAAAATAATTGCTGACGATACACTTGAAATTGTAGCGTCGGATGAAATAAATGAAAAATATAATGATGACAGGTATCAGCCTTTAGACGGAGAAATTATACGCGGATGCGACCATCTTTCTGCATATATTGAGGCGTATTTGTCAATCAGCTATGGAATAAAATCTGAGCAGATGCTTGGTGGATATAATCATCTGAACGGGAAATATACCAATAAGCTTATCGGCGGAATAAATTTTGGTCAGCTTTTTGACTATTTTGAATTGGATTTGAAAAACAATGAATTATAATAAAGAAAAAATACTGAATTATGATGAAACAAAGGAGAAAGCTTTAAGACTTCTTGAGTTTCGTTCGCACAGCGAAAAAGAGCTTTCGGATAAGCTTAAGCGTGCCGGAGCTACAGATGAAAATATTGAAAAAGTGCTGATTTTTTGCCGTGAATATGGTTTTGTCAATGATGAGCTGTACGCAAAGCGTAAAGCTCAGGACTTGCAGAATTTAAAAAAATTCGGTATACATCGAATAAGAGCGGAGCTGAAGCAGAAGGGGATTGCCCCTGATTTGATTGAGCTTGCCGCAGAGGAGCTTGATTGTGACGAGGAGGATATATTGTATCCGCTTGTCGTAAAAAAGCTAAACAATAATTTTGAAAAGAAAAATATAGATAAATGTATCAGGTATTTTATATATCGTGGTTATAATTTCGCAGATATAAAAGCCTGCATTGAGCGTATAAAGGACGGAGGTAATGATGAGCTGTAATATAGGATTGGTTTCACTGGGCTGTGCGAAAAATCAGACAGATGCGGAAATTATGCTCGGACTTGTTGCCGAGGAGGGATTTAATATCACATATAATCCCGTTGAAGCGGACGTAATAATAGTAAATACCTGCGGATTTATCGAATCGGCAAAGCGTGAATCCATTGACACACTGCTTGAAATGGCTGAATACAAAAACGGACGCTGTAAGCTGCTTATAGCAACAGGATGTCTTGCGGAAAGATACAGCAATGAAATTTTGATTGAGCTGCCTGAGGTTGATGCCGTGCTGGGTACGGGAGATTATGATAAAATTACGGATATAATTAAGGCTGCATTTGAGGGTAAAAAGCCTGTTTTATGCGGCAATAAGGACAGAACTCCCGAAGAACGGCTGCCGAGAATTTTATCGACTCCGCCTTATACCGCATATCTGAAAATTTCAGACGGCTGTGATAATAATTGTACTTATTGTGCAATACCCAAAATAAGAGGACGTTTCAGAAGCCGTAGCATTGAGGATATAGTCGAGGAGGCGCAGTCGCTTGCCGAAAACAACGTTAAGGAGCTTATTCTTATCGCTCAGGATACAACGCGTTACGGTAAGGATTTATATGGAAAATACAGTCTTGATAAGCTTTTGGAGGAGCTGGTTAAGATTGAAAGTATTGAATGGATAAGAGTGCATTATTATTATACAGAGGCAATCACTGATGAATTGATTGATGTTATGGCAAAATATGATAAGATATGCAATTATATAGATATGCCGATTCAGCACGCAAATAATGATGTGCTCAGAAGAATGGCAAGAAGAACATCAAAGGAGCAGATGCTTGAAAAAATATCAAAGCTTCGTGCAAAGATGCCTGACTGCGTAATAAGAACATCTATAATAGTCGGATTTCCGGGCGAAACTGAAGAACAATTTGAGGAGCTTTATGATTTTGTAAAGGATGTCCGCTTTGACAGAATGGGTGTTTTTGCGTATTCTCAGGAGGAGGATACCGCGGCGGCTTCGTTCCCCGATCAGATAGATGAGGAGATAAAGGAGGAACGTCTTGACAGGCTTATGACCTTGCAGCAGGAGATTTCTCTTGAGCTTAACAGAGAAAAAATCGGAAAAACGCTTGAGGTTATAGTTGAGGGATATGATGCGGAAAGCTTCCTGTTCTATGGAAGAAGCCGCGGCGATAGTATAGAGGTTGACGGCAAGGTTTATTTCGGCACTGAGGAGGAGGTTTCCGAAGGCGACATTATCAGAGTTGAAATTCTTGATGCCGATGAATATGATTTGACAGGAAGGGCGGTTGAATAAATGAATACAGCAAATAAGCTTACGCTTTTAAGAGTGGTACTTGTTCCGTTTTATATGATTTTTTTGTTAAGACCTGATTTTGTAAGTCAGATGATTGCTCTTGCTATATTTATCATTGCTTCTCTTACAGACGCTCTTGACGGTCATATTGCAAGAAAATATAATCAGATTACAGCGTTTGGAAAGTTTGTTGATCCTCTTGCTGATAAAATGCTTATAACAGCGGCATTCCTTGTATTTCTTGCACAGGGAATTATGAATGTATGGGCGGTGATGATTGTTTTGGCGCGCGAATTTGCGGTTGCCGGAATACGCCTTTCAGCGGTGACAGAGGGTAAGGTTATTGCGGCGTCTTTTTGGGGCAAGCTAAAAACTGTGTCGCAGATGCTTGCGGTAATTGCCGCAATGCTGCTGCTTAACATAAGTGTAATACCTCATGAGGTATCAATGCTTATAACAAATATTCTTATCTGGATTTCTGTTATTTTCACAGTATTTTCAGGAGCGGATTATCTGATTAAAAACAAGAGCTTGTTAAAATTAAAATAAAAAGGAAAGGATTAGGAAAATGAAGTTTATAGAAGATTTGAAATTTGACGCAAAGGGGCTTGTACCTGCTGTTGTGCAGAATAAGAGCACAAAGGAGGTTCTTATGGTGGCATATATGAATGCCGATACCATTAAGCAGACTATTGAAACGGGAAGAGCTACTTTCTGGTCAAGAAGCCGTCAGGAGGTTTGGGTAAAAGGCGCAACCTCAGGCAATTATATGTACATTGATGAAGTGCGTGTTGACTGTGACGGGGACTGCCTTGTTCTTATGGCAAATCCGGCAGGTCCTGCGTGTCATACCGGAAACAGAACCTGCTTTTACAGAACTGTTGAAAACGGCGAACTTGTAAATGTGGAAGAAGAAGAGGATTTATCTGATGTTATGGATGTTGATCAGGCTGTGATAATAGACAGAAAGAAAAATCCTGAGCAGGGAAGTTACACAAATTATCTGTTTGAAAAGGGCGAGGATAAAATTCTTAAAAAAGTCGGCGAAGAGGCTGCTGAGGTTGTTATTGCCGGTAAAAACCGCAGTAAGGATGAAATCAGATATGAGGTTGCCGATCTTATTTATCATCTTACAGTTATGCTTGTCGATAATGATATGACATGGGATGATATTTACAAGGAAATGAAGAGAAGAAGATAAAAAGAACGCTGCTTAACGGCATTATGTGCCGTAGAAAGCAGCGTTTTTGTTTTTAATAGTGGTAAGAACCTAAAAACTTATAAAATTCCGTATTTTGTCTTAGCTTGTCAAGTGCGAAGTATATTGTTGCATCGTCAATATTGCCGTCAATGTCTATAAAGAACATATATGTGCCAAGCTCGGTTTTTACAGGTCTTGACTCTATTTTTATCATATTTAATTTCGAGGCTGCAAAAAGCTCAAGCGCTTTATACAGACTTCCCGGCTTGTTTTCAAGCGTAAACGCTATTGATGTTTTATCATGGCCGCTTACTTCACGGGAAGGATTTTTTTCAACAATGACAAATCTTGTTGAATTATTTTCCGCATCTCCACAGTCCGGAATTGCGATTTCAAGATTATAAATATCCGCAAGATTGGGCGAGCCTATGCAGGCTGTTGTTCCGTCACCGTAAGAAACTGCTTTTGCGGCGGAGGCTGTTGAGTCTGAAAATTCAACCTTTGCATGGCTTAACTGATTGGAAAGCATTCTTGAGGATTGACCTATTGCCTGCGGATGCGATAATACAAGCTTTATATCCTCGAGTGACGCGCCTTTTTTTATCATAAGATTTTGGCTTATATGAAGAACGTGCTCACCGACTATATATAAATTCACATCAAAGGCAAGTGCGTCAAGAGTTGTGTTGACGCTTCCTTCTATTGAATTTTCAATCGGCACAATAGCTCTGTCTACAGTGCCGTCCTCTACTGCGCATATGGCAGAATAAATAGTAGAAAATTCCTTTAATTCTTCTTTTCCATTCGACCATTCCAAAGCCGCCTGATGAGAAAATGTGCCATGTGGTCCTAAATAGCCTAACATATTCAAAAAGTCCTTTCTGTATAAAGCAGATAAATCCGCGAAACTGAAATTCAATTCAAAAGCTAACAGCTTATATTTAGCGATTAAAGTAAAATTCTGTTTACAGCCTTAGCGATTGGGTCAAGCTCTTTCATAAGCCTATCAAATTTTGCAGGAGTTAAAGACTGAGCACCGTCAGAAGCGGCTTTTTCAGGACAGTTATGTACTTCAATCATAAGTCCGTCGGCACCGGCTGCTATTGCACCCTTTGCAAGCGCTGGAACATACTGATATGTACCGGCAGCGTGACTTGGATCTGCGATTATAGGCAGGTGCGAAAGCTCTTTTGAAACAGGAATAGCGCTCAAATCAAAAGTGTTTCTTGTTGCTGTTTCATATGTTCTTATGCCGCGTTCGCACAGTATAACTTTTTCGTTGCCCTCAGACATGATATATTCAGCAGCCATCAGCCATTCTTCCATAGTGCAGGCAAGACCGCGCTTTAACAGGATTGGCTTATTGCATTTTCCAACCTCGCGCAAAAGCTTAAAGTTCTGCATATTTCTTGCGCCAATCTGCATAATATCAGCATATTTTGCAACCAATTCGACGTCACGCGTATCAAGAACCTCAGTGCAGATAGGCATACCCAATTCCTGACCGCTGTTATACATAATTTTAAGACCGTCGCCCTCAAGCCCTTGGAATGAGTAAGGCGATGAACGCGGCTTAAAAGCGCCGCCGCGGAGTATATTAGCGCCTGAAGCTTTTACAGCAGCGCTTACAAGCGTAAACTGCTCCTGACTTTCTATTGCGCACGGACCGGCAAACACTGCTAATTTTTCGCCGCCGACGGTTATTCCGTGACCTACATCTATAACGGACGGCTCTTTGTGAAGCTCCTTTGAAGCAAGCTTATAGGGCTTCATAATAGGAACGACATTTTCAACACCGTCCATTGTCAGAATTTGATTCATGCTCAGCAGGCGTTTGTCACCTATTGCGCCAATAACTGTCTTTTTTTCACCGTAAATCGGATGAGTCTGAAAACCGTAATCTCCAAGAGTTTTCTCTACGGCATTTATTTCTACAGCCGATGCGGAGTCTTTCATGATAATAATCATAATATTTTCACATTCTTTCTATAATAATTCATACACAATCAGTATAACAAATTTCAGCGATTTTTGCAATAGTTTTAATCAACAAAGTATCAGCTTCGTAAATTCTTTTAATTGACAAAACTGTGTCCATATGTTATAATGAAACACAATAATAAATGTAAGGGGTATTTCGTGATGTATTGCAAAAATTGCGGCAAACATTTGGATGAAGGTACGCGCTTTTGTGACCGTTGCGGTCAGTCAGTACGCAAGAGCGGTAACAGTGAGCAGGCTGAAAGACATCGCAACATTGAAGAACTGAAGGAAGAGAGATTAAATCGTAAAAAACGTCTTGCTCAGAAGGAGGCAAGAGAAGAATTTCAAAAGAACAGAAAGAAAAAACGCCGTAAAAAAACCGGAGGCATTGCGGTATTTTTTATAATCGTATTGCTTTTGGCTACGATAACTACAATAATTACTTATCAGCTGACTCGTTCTGCTTCTGAAACAAAGAAGATGGACGGTACAAATGCTACGGCTTCTCCGACTGCTACAGCGTCATCTAATGTTGTAGTGACAACTCAGTCATCAATGGCACCTGTATCAAGCGCCGATGCGAGCGGATACAGAGTATTTGAGATTAATAATGTTGGATGTCCGTATCCGTCAAGCTTTAGCAAAAAGGCTGTAAGTGGTAATGAAAAGCTAAGCCTTGTGGATTCAAACGGCGGCGCGACTATGTCAATCTGTCAGGAACAGGGTGTGAGCGGCACACCTGCTGAATTAATGAAGGAATATGCCGGAACTATAGGAGTAAATCCGGATTATTCGCTTGCGGGCAAGGATAATTATACTGTTACCTCAAGAAAAGGCAATACAGTGTATCACAGAAAATGTATTATCTCAGGAACTACCGCAATTTATTATGATTTTCAGTATTCTGATATGTCATCAAGCAGAGCGCAATACGAGCAGCATATACAGTACATTGATAGTAATATGAAAGTAAAATAAATCTTATTTCAATATAAAATATACGGCGGCAGCGACTAATGCAATTGCTGCGGCAATATATTTGATGTATCTGGATTTTCTGATGGGAATCGGTTTTACCGATTCCCTGTTTTTATTTATTTTTTCTATATATTCGGTAACAACTCTTTCTGCGTCCCTGATTGCTTTTGATTCAAAACGCGGGTCGTAATCCTTTAATATGACTATTGCCTCACATACATACGGCGATGAAAAATTATTTAAAATTACAACTCTTTTAGTAATATTTCTCACGGTAATCCTCCTGAACTTTATGTTTTTTCCTATTATTTCCTTGATCAGGGCTGTTTATACGTTAAATAATGTGTTGTGTTTTGTCGTTTGACGCTTTGTTTATGTTACAGAATGATGTCAGATTATGCAAATTTAGGATTTTGTTACTGAAAAATCAACAAAAATTATTCCACAAAATAACACATACTGGAATATTATGGAATAAATGTGCATATAATTAACAATATATGGGATTAAAAATGGTTAAAATTTATCAAAAATGAAATAATTGAAATCGTTCTGTAACAAAAATGTAATAAAAGTGTTGACAGTGTAACAAAAATGTAGTATACTAATGCATGAAGTAATGAAAGGGGTTTAACTTTTTATGACTACACAAGAAAAACAAAAGCAGCGTATTCTGCGTGATATTCAAAAACGCAGAGAAAAGAAAAAACAGGCTCAGAAGAGATGCAGAATTATAGCTCTTGCAACAGCAATCACAATTTGCACCGTCACTTTGGGTATTGTTTATGAAGCTTCTGCAAAGGAAATTAGTCTTACTGAAATAAATAATTTTGACGGAACACGAGAAACAAAAACTATTAAAACACGCGTTTCAAATGTCAATGAGCTTTTAGAGGAAGAAGGTATTAACATAAGTGAAGCGGATAAGCTTAATGTTCCCGTCCATGCTGAGGTCAATAATAATGATGAAATTATTCTTACACGCGGCAAGCAGGTCACAATAAAGACAAATCAGGGCGAGCAGGTTGTTAATGTAACAGAAGCTGATGCTGCGGACGCGTTGGTGGAGGCTGGATACATACCCGGTGAATATGATGAGATTTCGAGCGAGGGCGATACTATTGAGTTAATTGAAGTGACTCATGACGAAGAAATTCAGAAGGAATCTATTCCGCATGAGGTTGAGTATGTGGAGGACTCGGATCTGCCGGAGGGTGAAACAGCGGTTATCTCAGAGGGACAGGACGGAGTAAAGGAAATAAAGAATAAGGTAACATACAGAAACGGAGAAGAGGTTTCAAGAGAGGTAATAAGCGAGGAAATTACGGTAGAGCCGGAGAACAGAGTTATTGCAAAGGGCACTGCAAAGCCTACGCCTGTTCCGGAAAAAAAATCAGCTTCAAAAACATCATCATCTTCCTCTGTTCCGGTAAATGATACGGCAGGTACGGTAAACGGAATGAAGTATTCCAAAAAAATTACGATGACTGCCACAGCTTATTCAACTTCACCGTCAGAAAACGGCGGTTATACTGTTTCCGCAATGGGAAATCCTTTAGGATATGGAATTGTTGCTGTCGACCCAAGCGTTGTACCGTTAGGCTCTAAGGTTTATGTTACAAGCGCGGATGGTTCATGGACATACGGTGTCGCAAGCGCTGAAGATACAGGCGGTGCTATTAAAGGAAATAAGATAGATTTATGCTATAACAGTTCTGTCAGTGAGGTAAATCAATTCGGCAGAAGAAGCTGTGTAGTATATATTCTGGAATAATATGATATACCGGCAGACACGCCGGATTATACAGAAAAGGGACTGTTGCTTTTAGCGCAGACCGACGCATGGCATAAAACCATACGTCTACGAACAGAACACACCATTAGGAGTACAAAAGTACGCCGTCGGGTGTGTTCTTGTTCGTTCTGCATCTAAAATCAAGCAGTCCCTATGAGTTTTTTAACGCGACAGTCCCTTGGTTTATTCAAAAATTTCTTTGCTTCTGTCGAGTATTCCGTTAAGGAATGCAAGAACAACGCCGTAGTTTGTAATAGGTACACCGGACTGTGTACAAAATTCAATTCTGTTATTCATTGAGCGGGAATTAATCATACATCCGCCGCAATGGATAACAAGGTCGTAATCAGAAAGATTTTTAGGAAAATCATAATGCACATAATAATCAAAGACTAAATTCTTCCCTGTGTATTTTTTTAATAAATTAGGAATTTTTACTCTGCCGATATCTTCATGTGAGGTGTTGTGTGTGCAGGCTTCCGCCATTAGAATACGGCTTCCGTCCTTTAGATTGTTGATAGCCGAAACTCCTTTTATAAGCTGACGCAAATCACCCTTCATATTAGCCATCATGATTGAAAATGATGTGAGCGGTATGCTTTCGGGAACTGCGGATGAAACAAACTTAAATGCCTGTGAGTCTGTTACAACAAGATCGATTTTATTTAATTCAGTTAGAGTTTCCTCTAATTCTGTATCGCGTGTAACAACACACTTTATTCCATGGTCAAGACAATCTCTTAAAAATTGTATCTGAGGTAATATCAGACGTCCTTTCGGCGCTTCTGAATCTATTGGGACAACCATTACTACGGTGCTGCCTTTTGGCATCAGATTACCTATCATTGTATCTGATTGGGGAGCTGTTTTTGATAATTCCTTTATTAATCGCTCCTTAAGACGCTCAACTGAGGCTTCATCTTTAACCGAAACAAAAACGGCATCGGGATATTTTTCATATAGCTCATATGACGGCTTGAGATCGTTTTTTGTAAATACGAGCAGATGCTCCGCTTTTCTTTTGTCAAATAACGATTTGAATTTTATATAATCATTTTCGTTAAATGATGTACAATCAGCTGCGTATATGGCAAAGTCTGTACGCTCTATGATTTTTTCTGTTTTTTCGGTTCTTTTTTCGCCTATTTCTGTAGTATCGCCGAGTCCGGCTGTATCCGTAAGAGCAATCGGGCCGTATGGGATAAGCTCCATAGCTTTTGTAACGGGGTCGGTAGTTGTGCCGTGCTTCTGGGAAACTATCATCATATCCTGACCTATAAGCTTATTAAATAATGAGGATTTTCCTGCATTTGTATTTCCGAAAATAGATACATGGGTGCGAAATGCTAAAGGTGCTTTTTCCATAATAACCTCCTAAAAATTAAGGAGCTGCCTTTATAGGCAACTCCTTTGCTGCATTGTTTTCAGATTATTCCGCTGCTGCGGCATTGATTACAACCGGAGTTGTATCAATATTTAATGTATTGCCTTCAAATTGATAAGAGTTAACTTCACCCTCTGTAAGTAAAAGAGTGGTATCATAGCCTACACCTACCAATGTGTGGTAACCGTTTGTCAGGCTGAATGAGCCTGTTTTATCTGAAAGAGCCTTAAATGTAAGCTTCATTATATATCCGTCTGTGCTTGCCGCATTTTCTTCGTCAATAGTGATGGCAACAGTCTTAAGCACCGTTTCGGAGAACTCGCTGTTGCTTTCAATCATGGAGTTTTCGATTACTGTGCCCTCAGCATTGCAAAGCGCTGAGCTTACGAATTCAAAGTTTTCCTTATCATACTCAATACCGGCTGTTACAGCTGATACCCAAGTTTCAGGCTTAATATTTGCAAGATTTACATAAATGTCAAACTCCTCGTCTGCCTTAACTTCTGTTTTTGGAGCGACAAGTGAAAGAGTAGGAAGAGTTTCCTTTGATTCAGGCTTATCTTTTGTTGTAATATCAACCTTGTATTCCTCTGCGTTCCAGTCAACATTAGCATTAAGCGCTTCACTTATGGCTCTTAACGGAATCATTGTTCTGTCGTTAAGAATCTGCGGAGCAACATCTAAAGTCACCTCATTCTTATCAGCGTTTAAAAGACTGCTGAATGTGTATACAGTCATTGTAGGATTATCAATGGTAAGAATTATACGGGTAGTATTTGAACTGCTGTTAATAGTAACAGTCTGCGATTCCTGCTCCCATTCAACCTTTGCGCCCATTGCTTCAAACACGCCTCTTGCCGGAACAAGAGTTCTGTCGCTCTTTATAACTGCCGGCTGGTCTGCGAATGTGATAAGCGCATCGTCAACATAAACTGACGGATTGTTCTGGTCTTCTGCCAACACTGCGCCTGATGCTGTCATAAGCATAGCTGAAGCTAAACCGATACTTAATATTTTCTTTTTCATAACTTTTTCTTCCTTTCATATATGTAATAAAAGAATTATATCACAAAAAGATAAAATATACAATAAAAAAATTTATTTTTTATTGCAGACTGTCGACAAATTGCCCAGACCATGCAAATTAAATATATTTCATGATTGAAACCGCAATATAGTGTTTTGACAATTATTAAAGCCATTCTCCCAAAAGAATGGATTTAATATACACTTTTCACTAAAATAAACTCTACCGTACCCATGTACGCCGACGAGTTTATTTTCGTAAAATCTGAGCTGATTTCTCGAAGTCTCTCAGCGTGTAGACAGTTTTGTCTACACGCTGCAATAAAAAATTTTATTTTTTATTGATATTTATATGGAAAAACGAGAAAAAGTATTGTATAATAGATATATGTTAAAATAAAGGGGGCAGTTTCGGAAATGGATTCGTTTTTAAATTATACTGTTAAATATTTGCAGCTTCTTCGGGTAAGTGATTTTATAGATATAGGAATTGTTGCTGTAATAATATACTGCACCATATTATATGTAAAGGATACACGCGCAATGCAGCTTATAAAGGGACTTCTTGTTCTTTTTGCCGTATTTTTTATAAGCAGATGGCTGCATTTTAATGCTCTTAATTATATATTGAGCGGCGCAATGCAGATAGGTTTATTTGCGGTTATTGTAATTTTTCAACCGGAGCTGAGAAGTATGCTGGAGCGTGTAGGGCGTTTTAAGGTCGGAAAAATAATTGACTTTGCTGTTGATACCGGCGGAGAAGATATTTCGATGATGATAGAGTCTGTGGTTAAGGCTGCGGTTGATATGTCCGCTACAAAAACAGGCGCTTTGATTGTAATTGAGCAGGAAACACGGCTGGGAGAATATATAAGCACAGGCACAATTCTTGATGCGAATGTTACAAGCAGTCTGCTTGAGAATATATTTGTTCCCAATACTCCTCTGCATGACGGGGCGGTTATAATACGCGGGAATAAGATAATTACTGCCGGATGTCTGCTTCCGCTGACAGCTAATAACAATTTATCAAGGGAGCTTGGAACAAGACACCGCGCCGCGATTGGCTTAAGTGAGGCGACAGACGCTATTGTAGTTGTGGTAAGCGAGGAAACAGGAAAAATATCCATTGCAAGAAACGGCTCTCTTACAAGAAACTTGTCGCAGGAATCTCTTACAAAGGCGTTGAAAAAAATTCTGCTTCAAAATATCGAAACTACCGAAACGATAGATAAAATAAGATTTTGGAGGTCATCGAAATGAGCAAGAATAAAAATCATACACGCAGAGAAAAAGCAAAAATTATTATTATATCGCTTATAGCGGCAATTATTGCTTGGGCTGCCATTATGTGGGTTGATAATCCGGATATTACAACTACCGTTTCCGGACTGAAGGTAAGATTTGTCGGAGAGTCAGATTTAAGGGAGAGAGGCTTCGTTATAACGGGCAAAAAAAATATTCCGGAGATGTCGGCGGTTATACGCGGCAAACGCAGTGACCTTATGGATTATATGGACGATATTTGTATAGAGGTCGATGCTTCAAGTATAAATGAAGCGGGAGAATATATGCTTCCGGGGACTGTGTTTATGCCGACCTCGCGGCTGATAATCGAAAAGGAAAAGCATGGCGATATACCTATTGCTGTAGAAAAGCTCGAAACGAAGGAAATTGAAGTAAAGATAAAGCAAGTTGGTACAGTAAAGGAGAAGTTTATAGAGTCCGTGATAGAACGTCCGAAGGTTGTTATATCAGGAGCGAAAAGTGAACTGGACCAAGTGGCATACGGCATGGCTACAGTTGATATTTCTAAAATCAATTATGACTGCATAGAGCCTGTTAATTATGTGTTGATGGATGAAAATGACGGACTCATCGAGAAAAACGAAACTATCGCGACAGAGACGGCGGTAGTTGATGTGAAAAATACAATATATAATATAAGAAATCTTCCTGTGACTGTTCAGCTGTCGGAGGAAATGGAGAATAAATACGGACTTGACAAGGAAAAGACATCGGTAACTCCCGCAAGAATAGATGTTGGTGTTTTAGATTACAATACAGATACTGATATTAAGGCGGTTATAAATAATGTTAAAGAGGACGGCTCTGTTGAATATTCGATTGTGCCTTCCGAGGGAATGTATATTCCTGAGGAGAGCATGGCGGTTAAGGTTAAGGCTGAATTAAAGAAAAAGACCTCCAAGAAGCTTGAGCTTGAGGTACAGGCGGAAAACCCTCCCTCCGGAACAGTTAGTATAGAGCCGGTTTCAGTTGTTGTATGGGGAGAGGAGCCTAACTTAAATACTGATAATGTTAAAGCTTATGTGGATTTAAAGGATTTGGAACATGGTACCTATTCGCTTCCGGTAAAAATAAGCGGCGACGGGATTTCGGTGAAGGACTCATACAGTGTTAATGTCACTATAGAATAGAAAGGAAATAATATAAATGGATCAATTAGTTAGAGGAAACAGTATGGACGGAGCAATCCGAGTGTTCAGCGCCGTGACAACGGATTTAGTCAATGAAGCGCAGCGGATACATCACTCGTATCCGGTAGCGACAGCGGCTCTCGGCAGGCTGCTTACAGGCGCGGCGATGATGGGCGCGGCAGGACTTAAAAATGAGGATGATTCAATTACTGTTCAGGTAAAGGGTGACGGCCCATTGGGCAATATTGTTGCCGTAACGGATTGCAATGCCCATGTACGGGGTTATGTTTCAAATCCGTTTGTTGACAGACCGCTCAACAGTAAGGGGAAGCTGGATGTCGGCGGCGGAGTAGGAAAGGGATATTTAAGCGTTGTTCGTGATTTAGGATTGAAGGAGCCGTATATTGGTCAGATTCCGTTGGTGTCGGGAGAAATAGCCGAGGATTTGACCTATTATTACGCTAAAAGCGAACAGATTCCTACCTGTGTGGCTTTGGGAGTATTGGTAGATACAGATAATACGGTGCTTGCCGCGGGCGGTTTTATGATTCAGATGATGCCGGGAGCAACTGATGAAATGGCAGAAAGACTTGAGAGCATAGTTGACAAGCTGCCGCCGGTAACTGCGATGATACATGACGGGCTTACAGCCGAGGATATTTTTTTCAAGGTTACCGAGGGCTTTGATATGCTCATGGACAATAACATAACAGAGCCTAAGTATGAATGTAAATGCTCTAAGGAGCGTATGGAAAAGGCTTTGATTTCAATAGGAAAAGAGGAGCTTCAGTCTATTATAGATGAAAAGGGCGAGGCGGAGCTGACCTGCCATTTCTGTGATAACAAGTATTTATTTAATCGTCAGGAGCTTGAAAAGCTGCTGGAAAGTGCGAAATAATACACATTTTGGGCTGTCGATATTATGTCGACAGCCTCATTTAACAATATGTTTATATTTTATAAGGAAAAATTTAAAAAAATGCTTGACAATATGAGGTAAAATCTATATAATAGATAAGGTGTCTAATTTTTAGAATTGTAATAAGGGCAATCGCATGGGATTGTTAAGCATGGATAGGGAGGTGCTGTATAATGAAAAGAACATTTCAACCGAAAAAGCGTCATAGAGCTAAGGAGCATGGTTTCAGAAAGAGAATGGCTACTAAGTCGGGAAGAAAGATTTTAGCTTCAAGAAGAAGAAAGGGCAGAAAGTCATTGACTGCATAATGAAAGTTGAATTATTAGGCAAGAAACATATCTGTTTTCTTGCCTTTAATTTTTGAGTGATATTCACATTAATCCGTGGGATTTATGAATATTCGTAATGGAGTTTAAGATGAAGAATACTCAAAGTTTAAAAAGAAATAACGATTTTCGCAGACTTTATTCGAGAGGAAAATGCTTTGTAAGTGGTTATACGGTGGTTTATGTATCTAAAAACCGTTTCGGCAAAAATCGTTTAGGACTTACTGTTTCCAAATCAATCGGAAAAGCGGTTAAAAGAAACAGATTAAAGCGGCTTATGCGTGAGAGCTATCGTTTGATGGAGGATAGAATCAAATGCGGCTCGGATATAATAATCGTTGCGCGCGGACGGGCTCTTGGTAAAACCCAAGCGCAGATACAGAAGGATGTCGAATACGCCATGAGAAAGCTGGAGCTGATTGAAAATTGAAAAACATTTTAATTTATTTGATAAAATTTTACAGACACCATATATCGCCGTATAAGGGCGGAGCGTGCTGTAGGTTTATACCTACTTGTTCACAGTATGCTCTTGAAGCACTGGAAAAATACGGTGCAATAAAAGGAACATATCTTTCGGTAAGGCGGATATTAAAATGCCATCCGTTTCATGAGGGCGGGTACGATCCGGTACCGTAAGAGAAAGGAAGACATATGTTTGAGTATCTTATCACGAGGCCGATGGGTTGGATAATCGAACAGATTTACAACCTTGTGGCGAACTATGGTCTTGCGATTATTTTATTTACTGTTATAATTAAGCTGATATTGCTTCCGCTTAATATAAAATCGCAGAAGGCTATGAAAAAGCAGCAGAAGGTTCAGCCGATAATTGCGGAGCTTCAGCAAAAGTACGCAAATGATCAGGAAAAGCTGCAAAGAGAAATGATGAAGATATACAAGGAGAATAACATCAGCATGACAGGAGGATGTCTGCCTATGCTTATACAGATGCCTATTCTTATTGGTCTTTATCAGGTAATACAGAAACCACTGTCGTATCTGATTGGTGTAGACTGGATGCAGCAGGAGGTTATTGACAAGGTTTATATGCTTCGTGACGCTATGGCGTCAAGTATAGGAAATCTTGCTACCGCAACAGAAGAAATGCTTGCCAATACTTCGCAGATTCAGCTGTCGAGATGGGCGGAGCTTGTAAACGGCGCATCGGATCCGTGGGTGATTAATTTTAATTTCCTTGGATTGGATTTGGCAAATGCACCGTCGGCAGCGTTTAATTATTTGATGCGTTTGGATTTTTCAAACTGGAGCATGATTGCTTTGCTGCTAATACCTATTCTTGCGGTTGCTGCGTCAGTTCTTTCAATGAAAATTACGCAGATACAAACCGGACAAAATCAGAATAAGGGTAATGACAGCGCGGCTCAGATGTCAAAATCAATGAATCTTATGATGCCCGTTATGACTGCTTTCTTTACGATTACATTGCCGTCAGGCTTGGGTATCTATTGGATAATCAGTTCATTGGTACAGGTTATTCAGCAAGTATTGTTAAATTATTATTTCGATAAGAAGGGGGAAGATGTCGTTGTCACAATTCCTGAAAAAAAACAGCTCCACGGAGCAAAGAGCAAAAAACGTAAATGACGCAATCGCAGCGGCTCTTAAAGAATTAAACGCTGCTGAAGATGACGTTACAATAGAAATTATAGATGAAGGTTCAAAGGGATTTTTAGGTATCGGCGCGCGTGAGGCTGTTGTAAGAGCAACGCTTAAAAACGCAGCTGCTAAACAGCCGGAATCTGAAAAAACACCTGATGCAGTGCCGGCTGCAAAGCCTGCTAAAAAAACATCGGCAGCAGCTCCTGAAGATGCTGCTGTAAAGTTTCTTAATGATATTTTCGGCGCTATGCATCTTGATGTTACTGTTGACGCAAAGTCTGAAGAAAAGGAAGTGTCAATTGAGCTTTCCGGTGACAATATGGGTATTGTAATCGGAAAACGCGGTGATACTCTTGACAGCTTGCAGTATCTTACATCTCTTGTTGTAAATCAGGATTCGGATGAATATATAAAGGTTTCAATCGATACTGAAAACTACAGAGAAAAGAGAACGGAAGCCTTGCTTGCACTTTCAAAGCGTCTTGCAGATAAGGTTACAAGAACGGGAAAGAAGTTCACTCTTGAACCGATGAATCCGTATGAAAGAAGAGTAATCCATTCAAATCTTCAGGACAGTGAAACCGTTACAACTTATTCAATCGGTTCTGAACCGTACAGAAAGGTAGTAATTGCACCTAAAAACGCTAAACCGTATTATAAAAAGAACAGCGGTTACAAAAAAAGAAGCGATAAGCAGCATAATACATCGGTAGCTGAAAAGAGCGGAAGCTACACAACTACCTACAAGGCAGATTATAAACCGCAGCAGCATAAAGCGGAATATAAGAACTTTGAAGATTATCTTGCTGCACAGCAGGCTAAGTCCGAGCAATAAATATAATAGGGCTGTCGTGTTAAGCTCGGGTATTATGAAAACGGACAAATGAATTGATTGCAGTGGTGACTGATGGTTGACCACGACAGATGATTTGTTTGTGCAGATTGCCTTTAACACACAGCCCTTTTGTTATGCGTGAAATGTAAAACAGGACGTCCTATGACGTCCTGTTTTACTGTAGACAAAACCGCAAGTGGGTTTATATAACTTATCCGGTGATGTATTATAATCCGAACTGCTCCTTACAGTCTGCAAGAACCTTTTCAATTGTTGTCGAAGCAGATTCAAAGCTGTCGGCAAATGTTCCGAGATAAATCTTAATTTTCGGCTCTGTGCCTGATGGTCTTACAATGAAATATGACTTATCATCTGACAGATTATATTTCAGAACATTTGATTTCGGAAGACCATTGATGGGTGAAACGGTGCCTTTTGTATCCTTAACTGTCTGTGACTGATAATCTGTATACAGCACAATATCAAGACCTGCCACTTTCTTCGGCGGATTTTCACGAAGACCTGCAAGCAATGCCGCCATTTTTTCCATACCGTCTTTTCCGGGCATTGTAAATGAAACTGTTTTTTCAGCGTAATAGCCGTATTTTTTGTAAATATCCTGTAATGCCTCGTAAAGTGACTTACCTTTGGTCTTGTAGTATGCAGCCATTTCTGCAATAAGCATTGTCGCAACAACACCATCCTTATCGCGGGCGTGTGTGCCTACAAGATAGCCATAGCTTTCTTCAAAGCCGATAAGATATGTATGATTCTTCTTTTCCGCAAATTCGGTCATTTTTTCGCCGATGTATTTGAAGCCGGTTAATACATTCATAACTTCTATGCCGTAGCTTTCTGCTATAGCTGCCGCAAGCTCTGTTGTAACGATTGTCTTGATAACAACACCGTCCTCAGGAAGAATACCCTTTTCTTTCTTAGATTTTAATATGTATTCAACAAGCAATGCTCCTGTCTGATTGCCTGTAAGTGTTCTGTATACGCCTTCAGCGTCACGAACAACTATACCAACACGGTCACAGTCAGGGTCTGTTCCGATAATAACATCAACATCGTTTTCCTTAGCCATTTTAATAGCGATTTCAAAGCCCTCTTTGTCTTCGGGGTTAGGTGATTTAACTGTTGGGAAGTTACCGTCCTCAGTATCCTGCTCCTTAACAACAAGCACATTTTTAAAGCCTATTCTCTTTAAAATTTCCTGAATTGGACGTGAGCCTGTACCGTGGAATGGTGTATAAATCAGCTTGAAGGTATCTGCCACTTCCTTTACAGCCTCCGGATTTTGCTGCTGTGTCATAACTGTTTCGAGGAATTTCTCGTCAAGCTCTGCTCCGGTAACCTCAAGAAGTCCCTTTTCTGTGGCTTCTTCAAGAGATATAAATTTAACATCGTCAAAAATGTCGTAGCTGTTAATAGCCTCTACAACAACATCTGCGGCATCAGGCGGAAGCTGTCCTCCGTCAGGGCCATATACCTTATAGCCGTTGTATTCCTTTGGATTGTGGCTGGCTGTAATCATAACGCCGGCAGCGCATCCAAGCGTGCGGATTCCGAAGGATACCTCAGGAACGGAATGTACAATAGGGAAAAGGTATGTCTTGACGCCTGCTGCGGTAAGCACCTTTGCGGTTTCCTCCGCGAATACTCTTGAGAAATTGCGCGTGTCGTATCCTATAAGAACACCTGCTTTTGCCGCTTCCTCACCTCTTGAATTAACATATTTTGCAACGCCCTGACTTGCCTGTCGTACGTTATATATGTTTATTCTGTTTGTTCCTGCGCCTATAATACCTCTCATACCGGCTGTTCCGAATTCAAGGTCACGGTAGAAACGCTCTTCTATTTCTTTTTCATTATCTGCAATTGCTTTAAGTTCAGCTTTTGTTTCCTCATCAACAACCGGAGAGCTGAGCCAACGGTCATAGTTTTCTTTGTAACCCATAATATTTACCTCCAAATTTAAAATTATTATATATATTATACAATAATTTTTCCGGTTTTTCAATCAGTATTATGTAAAAAATATCGACACATTATAGTTTATTTAGCACAAAAAAGTCCCCGGACTTGACGAATTAATGATTTTGTTGTAGAATATAGAGAACAGATATTTCCCTATGTCTATGCATTCAGCGGGGAATGTATTTAATTCAGCGGAGTATATTCTGTTGAATCAGAGCTGATACACTGCTGTTTGATGAATGACAGAGCTATACCTGTTGATGAAACCAAAAAATTGTAAGACCATATAAAGGAGGCAATTATGTCAATTAAAGTGCGAGAAACCGGATACGGAAAGTGGAAAATACCGGTTATTATTACATTGATAGTTCTGATTATATGCTGCATTTTTGCGGGTATACTTTTAAAGGACAGTATGGGAGTGAATATTGCCGGAGAAACCGCCCGTATAGAAATTGCCGAAGGAGACGGCATGGATATTTCGGCTGACAAGCTTTATCGTGACGGAATTATAAAATATCCTCTTTTGTTTAAAATTCAGGCTAAGCTTGGCGGATATGATAAAAATATACAGCCGGGCGCGGCAACTGTGACAAACGGAATGAGCTACGGTGATATTCTTGAACTGCTTATTACGCAGAACAGAGAAACCACAAAGATAGTAATACCGGAGGGGTATGAGGTAAAACAGATTGCTGAGAAGCTTTGCGAGGCGGGGCTTGTTACATGGGACGAATTTTATGAGGCTTTGAAGCCGGAAAATTATGATTATAGATTTTTGCAAAATCTTCCTGAAAGAGAAAACAGAATGGAAGGCTATTTATTCCCTGCAACATATGAAATTCCGGCGGGAATGTCTGCGCATGATATTATCGATTTAATGCTTGCGGCATTTGATAATCAGTTTAAGGACGAGTATTATGAGCAGGCGGCGCTTTTTGGAATGACGGTGGATCAGGTTATTACGATGGCGTCAATAGTTGAGCGTGAAACCGATGAGAACGCAGAGCGCGCCAAGGTTGCCGGTGTGTTCTATAATCGCAGAAATTCGGGAATGAAGTTCCAGTCATGCGCAACTGTGCAGTATATCTTAGGCGAGAGAAAGCCTGTGCTGTCAATCGCAGATACTCAGATTGATTCGCCCTACAACACATATATGTATGCGGATTTCCCTATAGGACCGATATGTAATCCGGGCATAGAATGTATAAAGGCTGCGCTGTATCCTGAGGCGACTGACGCATATTACTTTGTGCTTGGAAAAAATGGTCAGCATGTATTCTCAAAAACCTATGAGGAGCATTTGGCGGCTATGGCAGAGTCAGATCCTACTATGCGTGTGGATAGCTCCGCGATTGAAAATCAGGATGAAAGAATAGGAACTGTAGCGGAAAATCTTCAGTAAAGCTTTCGGATAAAGAGGAGTAAATATGATTGAATATGATAAGGACGCTATTGTGCCGCCGTATATAACGGAATATCTGCGTGATAAAACTGTGCATGACAACGAGTTTCTGCATGAGCTTGAGGACTATGCGGAAAAAAACAGTGTACCGATAGTTGAACCGGAAACCGCAAGATTTTTATCTGTGATGACAGAAATAAAAAAGCCGGAACGGATTCTTGAAATAGGCTGCGCGATAGGCTATTCTGCAATTCTGATGTCTGCCGGATTGGCGGATGGCGGAAAAATTACTACTATAGAATATAACAATGATATGGTAAATATTGCGCGTGAAAATATTAAAAAAGCGGGACTGTCTGAAGCTATAACTGTAATCGAAGCGGATGCAAAGGATTATCTTTCATATATTGACGATGATGAGGTTTTTGACATTATATTTCTTGACGGACCCAAGGCACATTACATTTATATGCTTGATGAATGTGTAAGACTGCTGAAAAAAGGTGGTTTGCTTATTTCTGATAATGTGCTTTATAAGGGAATGATTGCTGATGATAATCATGTTGTGCGCAGAAAAATTACGATTGTAAAGCGTCTGAGAAAATATATCGACGCTCTGATGGAGCATAAGCAGCTCAAAACTTCGCTGCTGCCGCTGGGTGATGGAGTAACAGTTTCAGTAAAAATTTGAGAAAAGTATTGATTTTTTATAGAAAAAATGTTATACTAAAAACAGATACGGAGGTATGCCGTTAAACGGTTGCCTCGTTTAGGTTATGTATTTTTAACAATAACCGTCACAGGGCCGAGTGACGGTTATTGTACTTTATAAGCTGTTAAAATCAAAATAATTATAACAAAAATTATGATTTTAGTGACTTTTTTCATACAAGTCACCTCCTTGCCCGCATAAAAACGGGGTGGGGCTAACCGTCAAACTCGCAATACGCTCTGTATCTGCGAGTTTAATTTTAGTATATTGGACAAAATATGTCAATAACAGACAGATTACAAAAATAAAATAAATAGGGATATATAATTATGAAGAAACCTGAATTATTAGCTCCCGGAGGGAGCCTTGAAAAACTGAAAACAGCAATAGACTACGGCGCGGACGCGGTATATATCGGCGGCGAGGCATTTTCGTTGCGCGTTGCAGCGGAAAACTTTTCCAAGGATGATATGCGCGAAGGCATAAAGTATGCCCATGACCGCGGCAAAAAGGTCTACCTTACTGCCAACATTCTTCCGCATAATTCGGATATTGAGCAGTTTGAGGACTTTGTAAAGGAAATTCGTCCGCTCGGTTTTGACGCGGTGCTTATTGCTGATTTAGGACTTTTTGACATGATGCGTGAGCTTGCGCCGGAAATTCCTATTCATGTAAGCACACAGGCAAATAATGTAAATTACCGTTCGGCAATAATGTGGCATAAGCTTGGAGCTACAAGAGTTGTGCTTGCAAGGGAAATGTCATTTAATGAGATTGCACAAATTCGTGAAAAAATTCCGGCTGACCTTGAGCTTGAGGCTTTTGTTCACGGCGCTATGTGCATTTCATATTCCGGCAGATGTCTTTTATCAAATTATATGACAAGCCGTGATTCAAATATGGGCGCTTGTTCACATCCGTGTCGTTGGAATTATAAGTTAGTGGAGGAAAAACGTCCGGGACAGTATATGGATGTGTTTGAAAATGAACGCGGCAGCTTTATTTTCAATTCAAAGGATTTGTGTATGATTGAGCATATCCCTGAATTGGTTCAGAGCGGAATATCAAGCTTGAAAATAGAGGGCAGAGTGAAAACGTCATATTATGTTGCGACAGTTGTGGGTGCATACCGCCGTGAAATTGACCGCTATTTTGCTGATCCGGAAAATTATACTTTTAACCAAGCTGAATATGACGAGCTTTGCAAGGTCAGTCATCGTCCGTACACAACGGGATTTTATTATCATAAGCCTGATGAAAATTCACAGGTATATACAAGCAGTTCGTATATCCGTGATTATGAGCTTATAGGTATTGTACTTGATTACGATGAAAATACCTCAATTGCGACAATTACTCAGCGTAACAGATTTTTCAAGGGTGACGAGGTGGAAATTATTCAGCCTATGAAGCCGTTTTTCACGCAGACGATTGGTGAAATGACTGATGAGGACGGCAATGAAATTGAAGTGGCGAATCATGCGGAGCAGATTGTAAAATTCAAAACAGCTCAGCCTGTGTGCAAAGGCGCTATGATTAGAAAAAAAAGATAAAAAATCAGTGCAGATTGATAAAAAATTCTACTTTTTTTGCCAATCTGCTTTTCTTTTTAAAAAATTTATGATAGAATAAAATAGTATTGCAGAGAGAAAAAAATAAGGAAAAGGAGTAATGTATATGAAAAAACAAATTAAAAAACTGCTCTGCGCTGCATTGTCATTGGCAATGGTTGCGGGCAGTGTTGTATTGCCGACTGCGGCAAGCGCGGAAATTACACCGCTTGTTGAGGGTGATACCGTTCTTAATGAATGGAAGTTCTCTTTCGGTACGGCGGAGAAAGACGGCTACACAGCCGTATCTGCTGACAGAAATGTAATTTCTT
>JALEPO010000092.1 GCA_022768695.1 Clostridia bacterium | reverse complement strand
ATTTCCTGCTTATATGCAAGTCCGTGCTTGAACAGCTGCAAGAAAATCCACTGTGTCCACTTATAGTATTTCGGATCAGTTGTGTTGATTTCTCTTGACCAGTCGAATGAGAAACCAAGCATCTTAAGCTGACGTGTGAAGTTTGCAATATTCTTTTCAGTTACTATTTTCGGATGAACCTTATTCTTTATAGCAAAATTCTCCGTAGGAAGTCCGAACGCGTCCCAGCCTATCGGATAAAGTACGTTATAGCCCTCCATACGGCGCTTTCTTGCGATAATGTCAAGAGCCGTATAGCTTCTTGGGTGTCCCACATGCAGACCTGCGCCCGATGGGTACGGGAACTCAATCATTGTGAAATATTTCGGCTTTTTGCTGTTAGTTTCAGCATGAAAAGCGCCTGTTTCCTCCCACTTGTCCTGCCATTTCTTTTCTATGGCTTTAAAATTATAACTTTCCATTTGTATATATGCTCCTTTTTATTTATCTTTCATTGTTTGTACGAACACGGAAAATCTGTTCGGTTTACTGCCTTCGGTTAAATGAGCAGTATGGATTGTACTGTCCTTTAAAAGAAATCAGACAAATTTAATCATTCTCAGCAGCTCCGGCATCGTCCCATAGACGCTCAATATCATAGAATTCTCTTATTTCCTGCTGCATTACATGTACGATAATGTCACCGTAATCCATCAGTATCCAGCTTCCACCGCGGTAGCCCTCTTTGTGATGTACCGCAAAGCCTGCCTCCTCCATTTTTTCCTCAACCTCGTCAACGCAGGCTCTGACCTGCACACCGGACTGACATGAAGCAATTATAAAATAATCACTCAGTGACGTCTGTTCCGCAACATCAAGCACCTCTATATCGGTTGCTTTTTTATCGTCAAGCGCATTTTTAATTATTTCAACTTTTTGCTTAATTTCCATTTAATTTCCCTCTTTCATCATTTTTTATTTAAAATCAAATCGTTCCACATATAAATTATATTCGGATGAATTACACTGCGCCTTTTAGCCTGCAATTCAAACTGCTGTTCAATACTTATTAATAACGCCTTGTCCAAGTCCTTATTAACCGCTTTTCTGAGCTTGTCCACACCGTCAAAATCACGGTTTACCTCCGTCATATCCGCAATATAAATAATCTTTTCAAGCAAAGTCATATTTGCCTTTCCGACAGTATGATATTTAATTGCATTCAGAATTTCATCATCGGCTATTCCATATTCGGATTCAGCTATCGCCACGCCCAAAAATCCGTGAACAACCGGGGGACACATAATTGTGTCTTCATCCAAGTGCACATTAAGCTCATTGCATAGCTCAATTTGACGTTCTGCTGAATATCCCTTTGCACAATCATGCAGAAGTCCCGCAATATAAGCCTTTTCCGTATCTGCACCGTACATTTTTGCAAGACGTACTGCCTCATCCGCCACTCCAAGACTATGCTTATAGCGTTTTTCACTCAATGATTTTTTTAACTTTTCTTTCATTTTAGCTCACCATATAGATTATGTTTTTTTATATAATCAAGCACCTTATCAGGAAGCATATATCTTACGCTTTTAGTGTCCCTTATTCGATTTCTTATATCCGTTGAGGATATCTCTATTATCGGCGCTGATATAGGTAATATTTTCCCACCAAATTTTTCAGTCATGATTTTTAGTGTCCCTTTGAGTGTTTCATGCGACCTTCGTGGAAATACAAGTAATGAACACATTTCAAGTATTCTGCAAGGCTCATACCACGTCGGCAAATCCTCCAAAGAATCCTCGCCGATTATGAAAAACAATTCGTCCTCAGGATATTTCTCCGTAAGATATTCAAGTGTATGCACCGTATAGGATTTTTCACTGCGTGTTATTTCAAAATCATCATCAATAAAATGCTCATTGCCCTCTATTGCAATACGCGTCATATTAAAACGGCGAACAGCTGACACATCGCTGCTTTTATGCGGAGGATTCCCGCCGGTCATGAAAATTATGCGGTCAAGCTTAAATTCTTCCCTCGCCATTTCGGCAATGAGAAGATGCGCATTATGCACGGGATTAAACGTACCGCCCATTATTCCTGTTCTCATTTTCTTGGCAGCTCGATTTTTCTGTTTTTTTCATCCTCAGCCTTGCGGTAAAGAATGAACTTATTACCGATAGCCTGCACAGGCTCCGCATTAAGCTTTTTTGCAAGCTCATTACAGGTTTCTTTTGTATCAAGAAGTGCTGTTTCAAGAATATGCACCTTAATAATCTCTCTCTTTTCAAGAGCTTTATCAAGTCCGTCTGTCAATGCATCACCTATGCCCTCTTTGCCAATCTGAAATATCGGCTCAAGCGTATGGGATATTTTTCTTAAATATGCTCTTTGCTTACTGGTAATCATTATATCCTCCGAAGTAGTTTTTAGTTATAAATATACATTTTTATTATATCATTTTACCCTTATTATGTCAATAAAAAAAGCCGTAAACGGCTTTTTTTATTAATTTAATTTGTGTATTACTTCATCAAATATTCATTTACAGCGTCAGCCGCCTGTCTGCCCTCTCGGATTGCCCATACAACAAGGCTCTGTCCTCTGCGGCAATCGCCCGCCGCAAAAACTCCTCTAAGGCTTGTTTTATGGTCCTTCTCTTTTGCAAGAACATTACTTCTTGCGTCAGTATCAAGCGTAAGCTGGTTTAACAGCTCCTGCTCGGGACCTAAAAATCCCATCGCGATAAGAACAAGCTCACACTCTCTTACCTTTTCCGTACCCTTTACAGGAACGGGAGCGCCCGTTGACCAGTCAACCTCTACGGTATGAACAGCCTTTACCTGACCCATGTCGTCGCCCTCAATTTTAGTTACTGTTGTAAGATACTCTCTCGGGTCATTTCCGTAAAGCTCAATAGCTTCCTCCTGACCGTAGTCTGTCTTTTTAACTCTCGGCCATTCGGGCCATGGATTATTCGGAAGTCTTTGCTCTGACATTTCAGGCATAATCTCAAGCTGAGTTACGCTCTTGCAGCCGTGTCTGATTGAAGTGCCGACACAGTCTGTACCCGTATCGCCGCCGCCGATTACGATAACATTCTTACCCTCGGCGCTTATATATTTTCTGTCCTCAAGGTTTGAATCTAAAAGACTCTTTGTATTAGCCTTTAAAAAGTCAACGGCATAATGCACACCCTTTAAATCTGCGCCCTCAACTGTAAGCGCTCTCGGCTTTGTCGCGCCGGTACAAAGCACTACCGCGTCAAATTCATTTACAAGTTTCACGGCAGGATAATTCTTGCCGATTTCAGTGCCAAGCTTAAAGGTTACACCCTCTTTTTCCATAAGGTCAACTCTGCGCTGAACTACGCTTTTGTCAAGCTTCATGTTCGGGATACCGTACATAAGAAGTCCGCCCGCTCTGTCAGCTCGCTCGAACACAGTTACTCTGTGCCCCATCTGATTAAGCTGGTCTGCGCACGCAAGACCGGCAGGGCCGCTGCCCACAACGGCAACACGCTTTTCGGTTGACTTTTCCGGAAGTCTCGGCACTACCTTGCCCTCGTCAAACATGGTGTCTATAATATGACACTCAATATTCTTTATCGTTACGGCAGGGTCGTGCATACCAAGCGTACATGAGCCTTCGCACAGTGCCGGACATACTCTGCCTGTAAATTCAGGGAAGTTATTCGTAAGCGAAAGACGTCTGTATGCTTCGTCCATATCACCTCTGTATACCAAATCATTCCATTCAGGAATAAGATTATTAAGTGGACAGCCGATAGACGTTCTGCCTATCTGCTTTCCCGCATGGCAGAACGGAATACCGCAGTCCATACATCTTGCGCCCTGAATTTGCAGCGTTTTCAAATCAAAATGAGTATGGAATTCGCCCCAGTCCTTCATTCGCTCCTTCGGAGGTCTGTCCTCGGGAAGCTGTCTTTGATATTCTAAAAATCCTGTTGGTTTTCCCATTATTACTTTCCTCCTTTACGCAATCTCTATTTTCTTTCCTGTTATATTTTCAAATGCAATAAGCATTGCTTCATCTCTGTCTGTTCCCTTTGCCAATTCCTCATCAAGAACAGCCACAACCTTTTTATAGTCATTCGGGATTACCTTGACAAAGTTCTTTGCCTCACTGTCCCAGTTATCCAGAATGTTACCGGCAACATCACTGCCTGTATTTTTAAGGTGCTTTTCAAGCATTTCCTTAAGCTGCGCAAGATCCTTATCTTCAAGACATTCAAGCGATACCAATTCCTTGTTGCAGTTTTGGTCAAGCTCTCCGTCTGAGTTATAAACATACGCAATACCGCCGGACATACCTGCGGCAAAGTTTCTGCCCGTTCTTCCGATTACAGCCACACAGCCGCCTGTCATATATTCGCATCCGTGATCGCCGATACCCTCGACAACCGCCGTCATACCCGAATTTCTTACACAGAAACGCTCGCCTGCAATACCTCTGATATATGCTTCACCCTTAATTGCACCGTAAAATGCAACGTTACCGATTATTACGTTCTCGCTCGGATTGAAATTTGCATTTTCGGGCGGAACAACAATTATCTTACCACCCGATAACCCTTTTCCGATATAGTCGTTACTGTCGCCTATAAGCTTCATTGTGACTCCCGGCGCAAGGAACGCTCCAAAGCTTTGACCTGCGCTGCCGACAAAGCTCAGCTTTATGCTGTCCTCTTCAAGTCCGGTTTCGCCGTGTTCTCTTGCAATTTCAGATGAAAGAATGGTACCTGTAACACGGTTTATATTTGTTATTTCAAGCTTAGCTTCAATCTTCTTACCCTTTCTTATAGCCGGTTCGCAAAGCTTTAGCAGCGAGTTCATGTCCAGTGACTTGTAAAGCTCATGATCCTGCATCTCGTTATGGTATCTTTCGTAATCATTTGAACAGATTTTCGGCTGATAAAGAAGCGACGACAAATCAACCTCTTTTGCCTTCCAATTGTCCTCTATCTTTCTCTGGCTTAGTCTTTCAACGTGTCCAATCATCTCGTCAACTGTCTTTACGCCGATTTTTGCCATCCACTCTCTTAAATCCTGCGCGATAAAACTCATGAAGTTTTCAACGTACTCCGGCTTGCCACAGAAACGCTTTCTCAGCTTCGGATTCTGTGTTGCAACACCAACCGGACAGGTATCAAGATTACATACCCTCATCATTACGCAGCCGATTGCAATAAGCGGACCTGTTGCAAAGCCAAATTCCTCCGCGCCTAAAAGTGCGGCAACGGCTACATCGCGTCCTGTCAAAAGCTTGCCGTCTGTTTCTATAACAACTCTGTTTCTCAGGTTATTCATCAGAAGCGCCTGATGTGTTTCCGCAACGCCAAGCTCCCAAGGAAGTCCGGCATGACGCACACTTGTCTTTGGTGCTGCGCCAGTACCGCCGTCATAACCCGATACAAGGATAACGTCCGCTCTGCCCTTTGCAACACCGACTGCGATTGTGCCTACACCCGCTTCCGAAACAAGTTTAACTGTTATTCTCGCGTCACGGTTTGCATTTTTGAGGTCGTGGATAAGCTGCGCCAAGTCCTCGATTGAATATATATCATGGTGCGGAGGAGGCGAGATAAGTCCCACGCCCGGCGTTGAGTGTCTTGCCTTTGCAATCCACGGATAAACCTTGCCGCCCGGCAGGTGTCCGCCCTCGCCAGGCTTTGCGCCCTGCGCCATCTTTATCTGAATTTCCTTTGCGTTCTGCAAATAGTGGATATGAACACCGAAACGTCCGGAAGCAACCTGCTTGATTGCGCTCGAACGGCTGTCGCCGTTTTCATCGGGGATATATCTTTCAGGATTTTCGCCGCCCTCGCCGCTGTTTGACTTACCGCCAAGCCGGTTCATGGCGATTGCCAAACACTCATGCGCCTCCTGCGAGATTGAACCGTAGGACATAGCGCCTGTCTTGAA
>JALEPO010000050.1 GCA_022768695.1 Clostridia bacterium | reverse complement strand
GAGCAGAGAGCATGGCTTGACAAGAACACGGACGTTGCATTGGGTTCGGACGCGTTCTTCCCGTTCGGTGACAATATCGAAAGAGCGCACAAGTCGGGCGTAACCGTAATCGCGCAGCCGGGCGGCTCAATCCGTGACGATAACGTTATTGAAACGTGTAACAAGTACGGCATGGCAATGGCATTTACAGGTATTCGTCTGTTCCATCACTAATACGGCGTGCGCGTCCGCACGCCGTCTGAAATCTTCGATTTCAGCCAATCTCAGCACAGAGAAATCAAAAAAGTTCCTAACGAAACTTTTTTGATTTTGAGCAAACTGACGCTCATGTCGTCAGTTTGCAATTTGCACCTGCGGCGCTGCGGTATCCGCAAATTTAACAGTAACAGGAGTACTATATGAAACAGATACTTGAAACACCGCACTTGGTGTTTTGTACGGAAAGATAAGGAGTAAGACATATGAAAATTTTAGTTGTAGGCGGCGGCGGACGCGAACACGCAATCGTGTGGAAAATCGCGCAGTCACCGAAGGTTGACAAGATTTACTGCGCGCCGGGTAACGGCGGTATTGCAGAGCTTGCTGAATGTGTTGACATCGGCGCAACCGACATAGAAAACATGGTTAAATTTGCAAAGGAAAAGGCGGTTGACCTTGTAATGGTTGCACCCGACGACCCGCTTGTTTTGGGAATGGTTGATGCAATGGAAAAAGAGGGTATCCGCGCATTCGGCCCACGCGCAAACGCGGCGATTATCGAGGGCAGCAAGGCTTTTTCAAAGGAACTTATGAAGAAGTACAATATCCCCACAGCCGGATATGAGGTGTTCACAGACAGCGCATCAGCTATTGAGTACATCAAAAAAGGCACATTCCCGACTGTTATCAAGGCTGACGGACTTGCACTCGGCAAGGGCGTTATAATCGCGCAGAATTTAGAGGAAGCCGAGCAGGCTGTACATGAAATGATAGACGACGGCAAGTTCGGCAAGAGCGGCAGCCGTGTTGTAATTGAAGAATTTCTGACAGGCCCGGAGGTCAGCGTGCTTGCGTTCACAGACGGCAAGACAGTTAAGCCGATGGTCAGCGCACAGGACCACAAGAGAGCCTATGACAATGACGAGGGACTTAACACAGGTGGTATGGGTACATTCTCGCCGAGCCGTCTTTATGACGACGCAAAGGCGGCAGAGTGCATGGAAAACATATTCCTGCCGACTATAAAGGCTATGAGCGCCGAGGGAAGACCGTTCAAGGGTGTGCTGTATTTCGGTCTTATGATGACCGCCAACGGCGTTAAGGTTATAGAATACAACTGCCGTTTCGGCGATCCCGAAACACAGGTCGTACTGCCGAGATTAAAGACGGATTTGGTTGAAATTATGGAGGCTGTTATTGACGAGCGCCTTGACGAAATCGAAATTGAATGGGAGGATAACGCGGCTGTGTGCGTTGTTATGGCGTCGGGCGGCTATCCTGTAAGCTATAAAAAGGGCTATGAGATTACCGGTCTTGACAATGTGGGTGACCTGACCGTGTTCCATGCGGGAACGGCAATAAAGGACGGCAAGATTGTCACAAACGGCGGACGCGTATTGGGCGTTACGGCTGTCGGCAATGACCTTGATGAGGCGATTAAAAACGCATACGCGGGTGTTAGTAAAATTTCATGGACGGACGAATTCCACAGAAGTGATATAGGTATAAAAAAATATTGATTTAAAGGGGCTGTTTTGGACAGCCCTTTCTTCTTGACTAAAAGATGTATAAATGATAAAATATTAATAATGAAAATATAGTATTTTAATAATAAAATTATGGAGAAGGACAATGAAACGACAAGATTACATATCATGGGACGAATATTTTATGGGTATTGCGTTACTCAGCGCGCAGCGCAGCAAGGACAGCAACACACAGGTCGGTGCGTGTATTGTGAACCACGAAAACAAGATTTTATCACTTGGCTATAACGGTATGCCGACAGGCTGTTGTGACGACGATATGCCGTGGGAAAGAGAGGGCAGTCCAATTAACACAAAATATATGTATGTCTGCCATGCGGAGCTTAATGCGATTTTAAACCGCAGCTCCGGCTCGCTTGAGGGCGCAAAGCTGTATGTTACGCTGTTTCCATGCAACGAGTGCGCCAAGGCGATTATTCAGTCGGGCATTCGTGAGGTGGTGTATATGTCGGATAAATATGCCGACTCTGCAAATACGATTGCATCAAAAAAGATGTTTGATATGGTCGGTGTTAAGTACCGCCGCTATGAAATGACCGGACGTAATCTGACTATTGAGCTGTAGTTGTTGATTATGCATATAGTTTTGGCAATATGGTAAATTTACTTATTGAAATATTTATTGCAGAAAGGGAAAATAGATGAAGAAGCTACTTATAATAGATTCAAACAGTATTTTAAACCGTGCATTTTATGGTGTGAGATATTTATCTGCAAAGGACGGAACACCTACAAATGCGATATACGGCTTTTTGAATATTCTGCTGAAGCTGATAAAGGAGCAGCAGCCTGATTATATTTGTGCTGCATTTGATGTTAAGGCGCCGACCTTTAGACATAAGCAGTACGAAGGGTATAAGGCACAGAGAAAGCCTATGCCTGAGGGACTTGCGGCTCAAATGCCTTTGGCGAAGAACGTGCTTCGGGCTATGAATATAACCATTCTTGAAAAAGAGGGCTATGAGGCGGATGATATAATAGGAACGGTAGCGAGGCTTTGCGAAGAACAGGAGATAAGCTGCTTTATCGCAACAGGTGACAAGGACGATTTGCAGCTTGCAAGTGACAAGACAAAGGTTATTCTGACTGTTACAAAGTCGGGCTACAACGAAACAATCATATATGATGATGCGGCTGTAAAGGAAAAATATCATGTTACACCGACAGAGTTTATAGACATTAAGGCGCTTATGGGCGATCCGTCGGACAATATCCCCGGCGTTAAGGGCATAGGCGAAAAAACGGCAATGAGCCTTGTTGAAAAGCACCACAGCATTGAATATATATACGATAACATTGACGATATAGGTCTTAAAGGCGCAATGCTGCAAAAGCTTAAGGATGGACGAGATATGGCGTTTATGAGTAAGGAGCTTGCCACGATTGACCGCCATACTCCGATTGAATTTTCCGCGGAGGACTGCGCGTTTGAAGGCTTTTCGCAAAGTGTAGAACTGTATGATATACTGAAAAGACTTGAGCTTAACAGCATTATAAAGAAGCTTGATTTGTCTGCGGGTGAAGCGGCGCGGGAAACAGAGGATATTTTTAAGGATTTTTCTTATCAGTTGGGCGGAACTGCTATGTATCTCGGGGAAAAATGCGAGAGTGTTTCTGTTGTGCTCGATTTTGACGGAGATGATATTTCAACTATTGCGATTGGAATAGGCAGCATGGCAGTTATAGCTGATGAACAGGACGCAATAAAGGAATTACTTGAAAATGAGAATATTCCCAAAATCATGTTTGACGCCAAGGAGGCAATAGTAAAGCTCAATGGCAAAATAGAAATTAAAAATATATGTGATGATACTGCAATTGCCGCATATCTTGTTGACCCGGCAAGAAGTGAATATACAATCGAAGGACTTGCAGGTGAATATTTCGGAGTTGAAATTGAAAAGCCTGAAGCGAAGCAATTATCATTACTTGAAGACGATGAAACCGATAAAAGTGAATATCTTGCAAAATGCGCCGTTGCTCTGAGAGCGCTCAATGAAAAAATACAGGAAAAAATCAAGGAGAACGGACAGGAAAAACTGTATCGTGAAATTGAGCTGCCGCTTGTTACAGTGCTTGCACATCTGGAAATAAACGGATTTCTTGTGGATGATAATCAGCTTAAGGAATTTTCAAAAAAGCTTGGGGAGAAAATTGATGCGCTGACGAAGGAAATATACTTCCTTGCAGGTGAGGAATTTAATATAAATTCACCAAAACAGCTTGGAGTTATACTTTTTGAAAAGCTTAATCTGCCGCCGGTGAAGAAAACAAAAACAGGTTATGCAACGAATGCTGAGGTGCTTGAAAAGCTTAAGGATAAGCATCCGATAATCGGATTTTTGATGGAATACCGCCAGCTTACAAAGCTAAAGAGTACCTATTGTGACGGACTTGCAGCGGTTGTAAATCCTGTTACGCACCGTATACATTCGGTATTTACACAAACTGTAACCGTTACGGGCAGACTTTCATCAACAGAGCCTAATTTGCAGAATATCCCGACAAGAACAGAGCTTGGACGCGAGATACGCAAAATGTTTGTTGCAAAAGAGGATTATGTTCTTGTTGACGCGGACTATTCGCAGATTGAGCTTCGTGTGCTTGCGCATATGGCAAATGACGAAACGATGATAAACGCGTTCAGAAATAACGAGGATATTCATGCCGTAACAGCTTCTCAGGTGCTTGGAATACCGCTTGAGGAGGTTACAAAGGAGCAGCGTTCAAGTGCGAAGGCAGTCAATTTTGGTATTGTATACGGTATAGGTGAGTTTTCGCTCGCGCAGGATTTAAAGATTTCCGTTAAAGAGGCAAAAGCATATATAGACAGCTATCTTGAAAAGTATCACGGTGTAAGAAATTACATGGAAAGCGTTAAGGAACAGGCTAAAAAAGATGGTTATGTAAAAACCATGATGAACAGAATACGCTATATTCCGGAATTAAAATCACCGAATTACAATATACGTCAGTTTGGAGAACGCGTGGCGCTGAATACACCTATACAGGGAACTGCGGCGGATATTATTAAGCTTGCGATGGTGCGTGTTGATGACAGGCTTATACGCGAGAATATGAAATCACGTCTTATATTGCAGGTGCATGACGAATTGATTGTTGAAGCGTATAAGGACGAGGTGGATAAGGTAAAGGAAATTCTTCTTGAGGAAATGCAGGACGCAATGGAGCTTAATGTTCCGCTTAAAGCGGATATGTCTGTCGGTCACAGTTGGTATGACGCAAAATAGGTGAAGGGGGTATAAAATGAATAAAAAAACTGTATCAAAGGTGAATTTGTTTTTTTCGGGGCTTCTGTCGAGAATGGAGGAGAATAAGACATTTTTCACGGATATAACAATAAATTTCAAATCGGGAACAAAGAATTTTCCGGCTAAAATATTGTACGGCGATGAAATAACGCTTGACTATCAGGCGGTAAAGCGAAATGTGGAAAAA
This sequence comes from Clostridia bacterium, assembly GCA_022768695.1. Classification (GTDB taxonomy): domain Bacteria; phylum Bacillota; class Clostridia; order UBA1381; family UBA1381; genus JALEPO01. The sequence goes on along the minus strand of JALEPO010000050.1, from coordinate 49,266 downwards.
ACGATATATGGGATATAATTGCGGAGGAGCTTTTAAAGTACGACGAGGCGCAGGTGATTTACAGTGAGCGAGGCGCGAAAATTGTAATTGACGCAAGCGACAAAAAGGTGAATATGCGCCATGAAGACGTAACCGTGGAGGTAAATAAAACAAGCGTGGTGCAGACACGGGACGTGAATACGTTGTAAATCCTGCGCTTGCAAAGGATTTATTAACAGAAATCGGAATACTTGCAAAGAACGGAAAGATAAAGAACGACAAAATCCGCAAATATAATCAAATTGACTACTTTGTAGAGCTTATGCAGGGCGTTTTAAAAGAAATCGGCGAGCGTGACGAGTACGTTATTTTTGACGCGGCGTGCGGAAAAAGCTATCTGTCCTTTGTGATGAATTTCTATATGCGTGAGATTTTGAAAAAGAGGTGTCATTTTATAGGCGTGGACTATTCCGAAACGGTAATTGAAGCGTCAAAGCGAATGGCGAAAAATCTGGGTTATAACAACATGGAGTTTATAAAGGCGGATTTGACGGAATACACTCCGAGTGTGCGTCCGGATATTGTGGTGTCGCTTCATGCCTGTGATACAGCAACTGATATGGCGCTTGCTCTGGGTATAAGAGCGAAGTCGAGGGCGATTGTCAGCGTGCCGTGTTGTCATAAGGATATTTTAAAGCAGTATTCCTATGAACCGTTTGAAGCAATAACTCGTCACGGAATTTTAAAAGCGCGTCTTGCGGATACGCTGACAGACGGTATCCGCGCGGCATATCTTGAAAGCGTGGGTTATAAGGTAAGTATGATTGAGTATATTTCACCTCTTGAAACGCCGAAGAATATAATGATTCGCGCAGTGTACACAGGTAGGAAAAATGAAAAGTCTAAGCGTGATTATGAAGATTTAAAGGAAATGCTGCACGTTAAACCGGCGATTGAGAGATTTCTCAGAGAACATGAGGATATAAGGAAGGAGAACAGCCATGAATTTTGAAGAAAAAACAATATCAAGTGAAAGTATTTATGACGGAAAAATAATCAAGGTACGCAAGGAAAAGGTGGAATTGCCGGACGGAAAAATTGCAAGCCGTGAGCTTATTGCGCATCCGGGCGGTGTCGGCGTGATTGCGGTTGATGACGAGGGAAAGGTATTTATGGTAAGCCAGTACCGCATTGCGGCAAAGTCGATGATGCTTGAAATTCCAGCCGGAAAGCTGGAATACGGCGAAGACCCTCTTGAGTGCGGAAAGCGTGAGCTTATAGAGGAAACAGGCTATAAGGCGGAGGAGTTTATTCATTTGGGCGCGTACTATGCAACACCGGGCTATTGTGAGGAGGTACTTAATATTTACCTTGCGAAGGGACTTGAGTTTGTGGGACAGCACCTTGATGAAGGCGAGTTTCTGAATGTGTCAAGACACAGTCTTGACGAGCTGTATGAAATGGTTATGAACAACGAAATTCATGACGCAAAAACCGCGGTTGCGATACTTAAAGCAAAGGCAATTTTGGACAAACAGGAGAAATAAGTTTGAAAAAACAAATTCTGTCAAACATATTAATAAGAATTTTTTGAATTAATAAAGTTTATTTTAGCTGCCGGCAGTGTCCGGCAGCTTTTTGCGGAAAGTTTTTCAAAATTTTTGAAAAAAGGTCTGTTAATTTATACTGATTTATGGTAGAATAATATTAAAAAATATGTAGAAAAGAAGTGGTGGATATGGCAACTGTAGCGGTAACGATAAATTCAAGAAAATATGATGTGGTAGCGGATGAAAGCGCCGAATATATTGAGATGCTTTGCGCCCACATAAATGAAAAGGTGGATTTGGTTTTAAGAGGCGGACGCAACATTATGGGTGAAAGACCGATTGTGCTTGCGGCACTGAATGTGTGTGACGAATATTTTAAGGTTCAGGAGGCGGGCAGACTCATGAAGGAACAGCTTCAGACCTGTTCCGATAAGCTAAATGCCGCGCAGGCTGAAAACAAGAAATTGAAATCGGACAACAAAAAATTAAAAGCAGAGCTTGATTTAGCGGAGTCAGATCAGATTACAATAGATGAAACAGCAATAAAAGCGGAAACAGCCGACGCAAAAAAACAGCTTGAAGAAGCGGGGACACAAATTAAATTCCTTGAGGGACAGATTGCCCTGCTTGAAGACAAGCTGAAAAAAATGGAGGCGGATTATGCCGCGCGCGAACAGGAATTTCTTGAAATGATAGATAAGGAAACAAAATGAGTGATATAGAATTACTTGCGCCGGCAGGAAATGCCGCCGCATTACACGCTGCGGTACAGTCCGGCGCTGACGCGGTCTATCTTGGCGGACCGAAATTTAACGCGCGTCGCAGCGCGGATAATTTTTCTTTGGAGGATATAAGGACATATTCTGATTATTGCCATTTGTACGGTGTTGACGTTCATGTTGCGCTGAATACGCTGATAAAGGAAACAGAGCTTGACGCTCTTAAGGAATATGCCTATGAGCTTAATGATGCCGGAGTTGACGCGCTTATAATTCAGGATATAGGCGCGGCGGAGATTATAAAAAAAGCAATTCCGGACATGACTCTGCACGGAAGCACACAGATGACTGTTACAAGTCTTGAGGGTGTAAAATATCTTGAGGATATGGGTTTTTCAAGAGTGGTTCTTGCGCGCGAGCTTTCTGAAAGGGAAATAGAGCATATATGTAAAAATGCAAAGGCGGAAATTGAGGTTTTTGTGCATGGAGCAATATGTATGTGCTATTCAGGTCAGTGTTTGATGTCAAGTATTCTCGGCGGAAGAAGCGGAAATCGCGGAAGATGTGCTCAGCCATGCCGTCTGCCGTATGAGCTGACGGAAAAGGGAAAAACAGCCGGCAGCGGCTACATTTTAAGTCCCAAGGATATGGCTCTTATAAATGAATTGCAGAGATTAAAGGATATAGGCGTTGCGTCGCTTAAAATTGAGGGACGCTTAAAGAGAGCTGAATATGTCAGCGCGGTTGTGGGGATTTACAGAAAATATCTTGATAACACACATCCTGTTTCAAAAAATGATATGCAGGAATTGAAGAACGCATTTTCCCGCACCGGCTTTACAGACGGCTATTTTAAGGGGGAGCTTGGCAAAAATATGATGAGCCATAAAAATCCCTCAAACGCAAAGGTGAATGAATTTTCCGAGGCTGCGCTTAAACGCGCGGATATTAATTCCAATATAAGAAAAATACCTGTAAACATTATAGGGACACTAAAAGAGAATTTGCCTGTTGAAATAACAATGTATACCTCCGGTACCGAGCATTTTGGTGATGTAAAATACGGCTTTGCTTCGGGGACAATAAAAAGTGAAAAAGCAATTAATAAGCCGATAGATAAAAACAGAGTTACAATGCAGCTTTTAAAGCTTGGCGATACTCCTTTTGAGGCGGAGGATATATCTGTAAGCATAGATGACGGTATCACAATACCTATAAAAGAAATAAACGCGGTACGCAGACAGGCAGCTCAAAATCTTATGAATGAAATCAAGTATCGTGAGATAGGAAGAAAAAACGAATTTGAATTTGAAGGAATAAGCAGAAATAAGCCGCAAATAAAACTGACAGCTGAGGTTTTGACGATTGAACAGGCAAGAGCGGCGGTTAAGGGCGGAATAGAGCTTATCTATGCGCCGAAAAGACTTGCGGAAGACGTGAAAAAGCTCTCGGAGGATATAACGGTTGTTACAAAGACATCAGAAATTTTTCGTGAAGAAAAAATTACAACAGACGGTGTTCTTGTTTCGTCGCCGGCGGCGGTAAGGCATTATCACGACAAAGAAATATATGGTGATTTTCGTCTTAATATTTTTAATTCCTTTTCGGCGCAGCATTATAAAAATCTTAAATCAATCACCTTATCGCCGGAGCTTAACTTAAATGAGATAAGAGCGCTCAGCGAAAATACAGAGGCGGCTCTGGAGATTATCGGTTATGGCAGAATACCGCTTATGCTGATGAAAAACTGTCCTGTAAAGGCAATGGGAAAATGTCAGCAGAAAAAGAGGATATACAAGCTTCGTGACAGAAAGAATGAAGAATTTCCGATTATATGCAATGAGGACTGTACCGCTGAATTAATAAATTCAAAGCCTATATTTATGGCGGATAAGGCGGGGGATTTAAAAAAACTGAAAATAAATGCGGTAAGATTGATATTTACTGTTGAAAATTTTGAGCAATGTGATAAAATAATTAATATGTATAAATATGCCATGGAGGGGAATACGGTTTCAAAGCCGGAGGAAAATTCCTTTACGCGTGGTCACTATTACAGAGGAGTAGAGTAATTTGGCAGAATTTATTTTGGCTTCGGGTTCGCCGAGGCGTAAAGAGCTTCTATCGGCAGTCGGCATAGATTTTGATGTGGTTGTTTCGGACGCGGACGAAAATTCGATTTCAAAGGATGCGCCTGTTGAAATTTATGTGCAGGAGCTGGCGCTGCTTAAAGCGGCTGCGACGGCAAAAAATGTTCTTAAAAAAAAGAAAGCGTTAATTATAGCGGCAGATACAATAGTAACGCTTGACGGCAAAATTCTTGGCAAGCCGCAGGATGAGGATGACGCATTTAATATGCTTAGTGAGCTTTCCGGAAGAACTCATGCGGTTTATACCGGCTACTGCATAATGCGTATAAGCGACGGCTTTACTGTATGTAACCGTGTTAAAACCGAAGTGACCTTTAAGCTGCTTGATGATGAAAAAATCAGAAGCTATATAAGAACAGGCGAGCCTATGGATAAGGCAGGAGCATATGGAATACAAGGACTTGGAGCGCTGCTTATAGAAAAAATAGACGGCGATTATTTTAATGTGGTCGGACTGCCGATATCGTCACTCGCGGATACCTTGAGCGGCGAGTTTGATATTGAACTGTTATGACTTACAGCAATGTCCTTCGCCTTTATGCGCGAAGGCTCTGATTATTTTTCGATTATGATGAATTGACGGATTAAATGTTTAACGGGGGGATTTAGCCCCTATTGAAAGGAGATAAAAAGATGGGATTATTTTCAAAAGACGTGGGTATAGATTTGGGAACGGCAAACACTTTGATTTATGTAAAGGGTAAGGGTATAGTTGTTCGTGAGCCGTCGGTGGTGGCTATAGATAAATATGCAGGCAAGGTGCTTGCGGTCGGAGAAGAAGCAAATGAGATGATTGGAAGAACTCCTGAAAACATAGTTGCGGTTCGTCCCATGAAGGATGGAGTTATTGCGGATTTTGATATTACGCAGGCTATGATAAGACAATTTATAAAGTCTGCTAATGTAAGCAATGTATTTAAGCCGAGAGTTGTGGTGTGTATTCCGTCAGGTATAACAGAGGTTGAAAGACGCGCTGTTGAAGAGGCGGTAATTCATGCGGGCGCAAAGGATGTAGTACTTATTGAAGAGCCTATGGCTGCGGCAATCGGAGCGGGACTTCCGGTTGATGACGCTACCGGCAGCATGGTTGTTGATATTGGCGGCGGAACAACAGAGGTTGCGGTTATTTCGTTAGGCGGAATAGTTGCCTCAAAGTCGATAAGAATTGCCGGTGACGCTTTGGACAGTGCAATTGTGAATTATCTTAAAAAGGAGCACAGCATAAATATCGGTGATAAAATGGCGGAGGAAATTAAGATGGCGATTGCTTCCGCGTATGAGAGTAATGAAGAGGGCGTATTCGAGGTGCGCGGACGCGATGTTTCGACAGGTCTGCCAAAAACGAATCAGATTAGAGAAAGCGAGATAAGATCAGCAATCAGCGAAAATATCGAAGAAATGATTGAGGCGATAAAATACACTCTTGAAAATACTCCGCCTGAGCTTGCGGCGGATATTATGGAGCGCGGTATAACTCTTACAGGCGGCGGCGCGTTGATAAAGGGACTTGACAAGCTGATTACTGAGGTTACAAAAATTCCTACACACGTTGCGGAATATCCTCTGGACTGTGTAGCGGTAGGAACAGGTAAGTCGCTGGAGAGAATTAAGGAATTAATTGCGGCTAATAAAAATTGACAGGTTAATTTCTTCGGAAAGGAATTTCGGATAAATGAAAAAAAGAAAATTTATAGCGGCTGTGGTTACAGCCGGAGTGTTGCTGTGCATATTAATATCGCATTTTATAGGCACAAATCCTGTTTCAAGCGCGGTAAAAACAATATTTTCGCCGGTTGAAAACGGTTTTGCGTATATATCGAATAAGATTTACAGCGCGGTGAGTTTTGTCTGGGAGATGGACGGATATAAAGAGGAAAACGAAAATCTTATAAGACAAGTGAATGAATTGAACCGTCAGGAGAGAGATACCGCGCAGCTGCGTGAAGAGAATGAAAGACTTCAGGCGCTTTTGGAGCTTAAAAACAATACTGACGGATATTCAACCGTTGCCGCGTCTGTAATAGCGTATTCCGCGAATAACTGGTACGACACCATTGAGATTAATAAGGGACTTGCACACGGCTTGGCGATTGGAAATGCGGTTATTACACCTGACGGAGTTGTAGGAAAAATTACAGATATAGGTCTTAACTGGGCGACGGTTTCAACAGTATTAAATCCCGAAAATGCAATGGGCGTTAAAATCGGCAGAACGGGTGATGCCGCTGTTGTAGAGGGTGATGATGAGCTGTACAGTCAGGGACTATGCAAGATGACTTTTATAGATAAGGGCGTTGCTATAATTGTGGGAGATTTGCTTGAAACCTCCGGTTCGGGCGGTATATATCCCGAGGGACTGCTTGTTGGCGCTATAAGAGAAATTAACTCGGATAATATGGGTATGCTTAATTATGCAACTCTTGAACCGTCAGTGGATTTCTCAAGGCTGTATGAGGTGCTTGTAATTAACGGAGTGAGGTAATGAAACGATTAAAGCTGTTTTTATGGATATTTATTTTATTTATACTTAAAACGGTTGTTATAAACCGTATTAATTTTTTTAATTCCGCGCCGGATTTGGTTTTTGCGTTTGTGATTGCATACGCGATGATTGAAGAGGATTTTTACTATGCGGCGTGTACCGGAATTATATGCGGTATCTGCACCGGCTCGCTGTGCGGCGTAAGCTTTCCCGTGTCGGTGTTGATGTATACTTACAGTGTTTTGCTTGTAACTGCGCTGAAAAATAAACCAAGATATATTCCTGATTTTGTGAAAACCTTGTTTTGGGTGTTTATTTTGTCTGCGGCGGGCGAGGCTGTGCTGTACTTTACGATTAATCTTTCGATGGGTATGGATGTGCTGTTTAAGATGATTATTCCGTTTGGAATTTATAATCTTGCAGCGGCGGCGCTGATTTACCCTTTAGTGAAGAAAACTATGTATATTGAAGATGATAAGAAAAAGCTTATTCCTGATTGATAAGCAGGATGATTAAGGAGAAACGGTAATGCCTAATAGTAAAGCAAGGTTTATAGTTATTAAAATAATAGTTGCCATTATGTGTGCGGCTGTGATTTTTAAGCTTTTTGACCTTCAGGTTATGAAGGGAGAACAGTATCTTGAGGTTGCTACAAGCAGACTGACTACCAATATTGTTGAAAAAGCTCCGCGAGGAGAAATTCTTGACAGATACGGTACTGCTCTTGTAACAAATAAGGTGGGCTATTCTGTAGTTATGCAGAAAACAGATATGTCTGACGAGGAGCTTAATGAAACAATTAAGAAGCTTGTGGATATTTTATATCTCAACCATGTGGAATATTATGATTCGCTGCCAATAAGCTTTGCGCCGTATACGTTTGAGTTTGAGGATACAGACGAGGACGGAAGCGTGGAGCGTGAATGGTCAGAATGGTTTAAAAATAATAAATATACAGGAAAAAAGATTGATCAGACGATGAACGCTGATTCTGTAATAAAGGCCTATAAGGAGATTTATAAGGTAAGCGACAATTATACTGAGGATGAGCAGAGAAGAATTATAGGTATCCGATACGAAGCCGATACAAGAGGCTTTTCTCAGACTTCTCCCTTTACTGTGGCTGATGATGTAGGAGTTGAAACGGTTACGGAAATAAAGGAACGTCAGAATGAGTTTCATGGTGTTTCAATTACAAATAACTATGTTCGTGAATACAATATGCCGGGTATTGCAACGCACATTCTTGGAAGAACAGGTAAAATCAGCAGCGAAGAGTATGAGAAGTATAAGGAGTCAGGATACGGTTATAATGACATAATCGGTAAGCAGGGAATAGAAAAATGGGCGGAAAGCTATTTGCGCGGCAAGGACGGCACAACAGGCTCACTGAAAAAAGTAAGCGGAAATGAAGTTATTATTGCCGATGACATAGAACCTGTTCCGGGAAATTACGTTGTGCTGACAATTGATTCTGAGCTGCAAAAGGTTGCGGAGGAGTCGCTTGAAAGAACTATAAAAAGGATACAGGCGTCCGGAGGTATAAAGGAAAAGGACGGCGCGGACTGTAATGCGGGAGCGGCTGTTGTAATTGATGTTAAAACAGGCGACGCATTGGCGGTTGCTTCAAATCCAACTTATGATATGACAACCTTTAACGAGGATTATCAGAAGCTGATTGAAAACGACGCAAAGCCTATGTGGAACAGAACCGTAAGCGGACTTTACAGCCCCGGTTCAACCTTTAAACCGCTTGTGGCAATTGCTGCTTTGCAGTCGGGCAATCTTAGAGTGAACGAGATTATTGAGGACAAGGGCGTATATAAATATTATGATGACTATCAGCCGGTATGCTGGATTTGGTCGGAATATCAGACAACTCACGGAAAGCAAAATGTGTCGCAGGCATTGGAAAACTCCTGCAACTACTTCTTCTACGAGGTTGGAAGAAGAATGGGTATAGACACAATAGATGAATATGCCGCTAAGTTTGGCTTGGGTGAATCGACAGGCATAGAGCTTGAGGAGGAAACCTCCGGACATATGGCAAGTCCTGAATATAAAAAGGAAATAATTAAGAATATTACAAGTCAGGACTGGTATGGCGGTGATACTTTGCAGGCAGCCATAGGACAGTCGTACAGCCTGTTCACACCGATGCAGCTTGCCAATTATACGGCAGCTATAGCAAACGGCGGAACTCGTTTTAAGGTTAATCTTATAAAGAGCATACGTTCCTCAAACGATGGAAGTGTTGTAAAGGAATTCTTGCCTGTTATTGAGGATGAGCTTGATATTGATGATGATATAATAGACGCTGTTAAGGATGGTATGAAAAAGGTTGCAGATGAAGGAAGCGCGGCTGAGCTTTTTGCAAACTATCCTATAGAAATAGGCGGAAAAACAGGTACGGCACAGTTGGGTAACGGTTCAAACAACGCTGTTTTTATAGCGTTTGCACCGTTTGATGACCCTGAAATTGCGGTCGCAGTTGTGCTGGAGCATGGTGTACGCGGTACAAATGCGGGAGATGTCGCGAAGGATATTTTCAATAAATATTTTAACTTAACAGAGGGCGCGGCTGCAACTGAGCAGCCTGAGGTACCTGCTACAGCTGAGCCGGCAAGTACAAATAATGGACTTTTGAGATGATTTTTACGGAGGTGAGTATATTGGAATTAGTCAAGCTAAAAGGAACGGGTGACGGTGTAAAAATATACTTATCTGCTAATGAAGAAATCTCGCTTATCATGCATGCTCTGCATGATAAGCTTGACGAGTTCAGAAAATTTTTTGGGAGCGGTCACTGTAACATATATATTATAGGAAGAGAAATGTCGAGGAGTGACAGGATGCGGCTTGAGGCCGTCATAAAAGCGATGCTTCCGGAAAGCACGGTAAACTACGGTGAAAGAAAGATTTTCAGAACCTCAAAAAAATCTGAAAAGGAAGAAGAAAAAATTGAGGATAAGCCGCAGGATAATCCTGAGCCGTCAGATTTTACAATTCCGGTAGAACAGATAAAAGAGGTTGTAACACATAATTTTAAAAGCAATCGCGCGAGATTTTTTGAAGGTGTTGTCCGTGACGGCAAAATTGTCGAGTCGGACGGACATCTTGTACTTATGGGAAACGTGGAAAAGGGCGGAAAGCTTATAGCCGTAGGCAATATAATTGTTATGGGAGCGGTTATGGGCGAGATAGAGGCAGGCTGTATGGGTAATATCAACGCATATGCCGCAGCGCTTGAGCTGTCGCCGGAGAGTATTAAGATTGCCGGTGTGTCAGCCGAGATTAAAAATCGTGATGAAAATGAAAAAATAAGTCCTGAAAAGGCATATTTAATAAATAATGAAATAAAAATAGAAAAATTTTGGTTAAAGTGATAGACAAAATGATTTTTTTGTGATATAGTATTATAGGAATATCTTGGATGGATATTGAAAATTTAACACAGAGGTTTTAATATGGGAGAAGTCATCGTTGTTGCGTCCGGAAAGGGCGGAACGGGAAAAACTACAGCTGTTGCAAATCTTGGCGCTGCGCTTGCCCTGTCAGGAAAGCTTACGGTGCTGGTAGATATGGATATGGGGCTGAGAAATCTTGATGTCGCGCTCGGGCTGGAAAGCGATATAGTATATGATGTTTCTGATATAATCGATGGAACGTGTACGATTGACGAGGTGCTTGTTAAGGATACAAGATATGAAAATCTTTATTTTATTCCATCACCGCAGACAAGAGATGCGTCAGGCTTAGATGAGGAAAAATTTAAAGATTTATGGGATAATCTCAGAAACAGATTTGATTATTGTATCATTGACGCTCCGGCGGGGATTGACGGCGGATTTGGATATGCGCTGCTCGGTGCTGACAGAGCGGTTATTGTTACACTGCCCGAAACTGCCGCGCTTCGTGATGCTGACAGAGTTATTTCGATTTTTGAGGACAGCGGAGTGGAGGATATAAGGCTGATTATTAATCGTGTCCGAGTTGATATGATAAATCAGGGGATTATGATGAATGTCGATGACTGTATGGATATTTTATCAATTCCCATTATAGGAATTGTTCCTGATGACGTTGAGCTGCTTGTTTCCGGATTAAAGGGTGAGATTGCCGTTTCAAATCCTTTGTCAAAGGCGGGCATGGCATTTTCTAATGTCGCAAGGCGTATAACGGGAGAAGCAGTTCCTATTATGGACTTTGATGAAAAAGAGGGCATACTCAAAAGATTAAAACGGTTGTTGAAACGATAAACAGTACATTAGAAAAAACACAGCTTAGTTAAGGATTTTGGAAAAGGAGGTATTTTTGTGAACATCGCACTGATTGCACATGACAAAAAAAAGGAATTGATGGTACAGTTCTGTATAGCCTACAAAGGTATACTTTCGCAGCATGCCTTGTATGCCACCGGTACAACAGGAAAATTGGTTATAGAAAACACAGGACTCAATGTCTACAGATTTTTATCCGGTCCGCAGGGCGGCGATCAGCAAATAGGTGCAAGAATAGCATATAATGAAATTGATTTGGTATTATTTTTCCGTGATCCGCTTGATGCGGAGTCTTATGAGCCGGACGTATTTTCACTTTTGAGATTGTGCGATATGCATAATATACCTATTGCTACTAACTGCGCTACAGCGGAAGTTCTGATACATGGTCTTGAACGCGGTGATCTTGACTGGCGTGATATTGTTAATCCAAAAAAATAATAATAAGGCTGAATGGGCTGATGCACTTAAAAGTGCTCAGTCCTTTTATTTTTGTCGGCTGTTATTGTAATTTTTTTGTCCGTTTATTACTGAAAAATTGAAATTAACAAATAAACTGTAAAAAAAGCCCGATTTGTTGTTCTTTTTTAACAAAAAATCATTGACAGCACATCGGTGTTTCTGTTACAATAGAACTGTATGTATGGAATAAAATAGAATACGGAGGAAGATAAGGAATGGAATCGAATTTTAGTCATGTTGATGCTGTTCTTGAGCAGTATGGCAATGAACAGAAAAATCTTATCACCGTGCTTCAGCAGATTCAGGCGGAATACAGATATTTGCCGAGAGAAATCTTGGAGCATGTGGCAGAAAAAATGAAAATTAGTATTGCCAAGATTTATTCTGTTGCAACATTTTATGAAAACTTTTCGCTTGATCCTAAAGGAAAGTATGTTATTAAAATCTGTGATGGCACAGCGTGTCATGTTAGAAAATCAATCCCTATTCTTGAAAAGGTAAGAGAAAATCTTGGTGTAAGCGAACAGAAGCCGACAACTGATGATATGATGTTTACTGTCGAAACTGTTTCATGTCTGGGAGCGTGCGGTCTTGCTCCTGTTATGACGGTTAATGACGTTGTTTATCCGGCTATGACTCCGCAGAAGGCGGTTGAGCTTTTGGATAGCATAAGAAAGGAGGAGGGGATATGCTGACATCGCAGAAGGAATTACAGGAATATCGCGCGCAATGTGCCCGAGCGCTTGATTCTCAGGAGCTGCGTGTGCTTGTCTGCGCGGGAACAGGCTGTGTGGCAGGCGGAAGTATAAAAATATATAATCGCTTAATTGAGCTATGCAAGGAGAAAGGTCTTAAGGTACAGGTTGAGCTTCAGAAGGAAATCGATCATGGCAGTATAGGTATTAAAAAGAGCGGCTGCAACGGCTTTTGCGAGCTTGGTCCGCTGCTTAAAATTGAGCCTATGGGATGGCTTTATTTGCAGGTTAAGCTTGAAGATTGTGAAGAAATTGCTGAAAAAACTCTTGTAAATAAAGAACCGGTTGAAAGACTGTTCTATAAGGACTCGACAGGTACATATGAAAAGCAGTTTGATATTCCTTTTTATAAGAAACAGACAAGAATAGTTCTTGACGAATGCGGTCAGATTGACGCTGATTCCATTGATGAGTATATCGCTTTGGGCGGTTATGCCGGATTGGAGCGGGCGTTGTTTGAAATGAGCGACGAGCAGATTTGCAACGAAATAGAAGAAAGCGGCTTGAGAGGGCGCGGTGGCGGCGGTTATCCTGCCGGCAGAAAGTGGCATCAGGTAAGAAAACAGCCGGAAAAGGTAAGATATATTGTATGTAACGGTGATGAGGGTGACCCGGGCGCGTTCATGGACAGAAGCATTATGGAGGGTAATCCTCACAGAATGCTTGAGGGTATGCTTATTGCCGGTGTTGCTACAGCTGCAAGCGAGGGATATATTTATGTCCGCGCGGAATATCCGCTTGCGGTTGAACGCTTAAAGCGCGCTATCGAGCAGGCGGAGAAGCTTGGACTGCTTGGCGGTAATGTACTGGGAACTGATTTTTCGTTTAATATTCATATAAATCAGGGTGCGGGAGCGTTTGTGTGCGGTGAAGGCAGCGCTCTTACGGCGTCTATTGAGGGCGAGAGAGGTATGCCGAGAGTTAAGCCTCCGCGTACTGTTGAAGCCGGACTGTTCGCAAAGCCTACAGTTCTTAACAATGTAGAAACATACGCTAATGTTCCGCTTATTATAACAAAAGGCGTTGAATGGTATCGTTCGGTCGGCACGGAAACAAGTCCGGGAACGAAAGCTTTTGCCATAACCGGAAATGTTAAAAATACAGGCTTGATTGAGGTGCCTATGGGAACGACTCTTCGTGAGGTTGTTTTTGATATCGGCGGCGGTATAAAGGGAGATAAGGAGTTTAAGGCTGTTCAGATTGGCGGACCGTCAGGCGGATGTCTGACTTTGAGTGCAGGTCAGCTGGATCTTGCGCTTGACTTCGATTCTCTGAAGAAGGTTGGAGCGATGATTGGCTCCGGCGGTCTTGTTGTTATGGATGAAAATACCTGTATGGTTGAGGTTGCGAGATTTTTCATGAACTTCACTCAGAATGAGTCGTGCGGAAAGTGTGTTCCGTGCCGTGAGGGTACTAAGCGTATGCTCGAAATTCTTGAAAGAATAGTGAAGGGCAACGGTACTCTTGAGGATCTTGATTTGCTTGAGGAGCTTGCGCATACGGTTTCTAAGACGGCGCTCTGCGGTCTTGGAAAAACGGCTGCAAATCCCGTACTGTCAACGCTTAAGTATTTCAGAGATGAATATATAGCGCACGTTGTAGATAAAAAGTGTCCTGCCGGTGCGTGTCAGGCATTAAAGCAGTATAAAATCAATCCTGATAAGTGCAAGGGTTGTTCAAAGTGCGCAAGACAGTGTCCGGTACAGGCAATCAGCGGAGAAATTAAGAGTCCTTTTGAAATTAATTCGGAAAAATGTATTAAGTGCGGAGCTTGTATAGAAGCTTGTCCGTTCGGTGCGGTAGAGGAGGTATAATTCAGATGGGATATATGTATGTTGACGGTATGAAGGTTAAAATTGAGGGCGAAAAAAATGTCCTTGAGGTTATCAGAAAAGCCGGAATAGAAATGCCTACCTTCTGCTATTATTCAGAGCTTTCCACATACGGCGCGTGCAGAATGTGCGTTGTGGAGAATGAATGGGGAGGAGTTGAAGCAGCCTGCTCAACGCAGCCCAGAGATGGAATGAAGATAAAGACAAATACAATTGCGCTTCAGAAGCACAGAAAGATGATTCTTGAATTGCTGCTTTCCTCGCATTGCCGTGATTGCACTACCTGTTCAAAAAGCGGTTCATGCCGTTTGCAGGAGCTTGCAATACGATTTGGTGTGAAGAAAATTCGTTTTGAGGATACGCGTCCTGTCATGGAGCGCGACACAAGCAGTAAGAGTATTGTTCGTGACCCTAATAAATGTATTCTGTGCGGTGACTGTGTTCGTGTATGCCGCGAAAAGCAGGGACTGGGAATTATTGATTTTGCACACAGAGGCTCAAAGATGCAGGTTATGCCGGCGTTTGATATGAAGCTTTGCGACACAGATTGTGTAAACTGCGGTCAGTGTGCGGCTGTTTGTCCTACGGGTGCGATAACTGTTAAGGACGAGTCTGAGCTTATGTGGAAATATCTTAATGATCCTTCAAAGAAGGTTGTAGTTCAGATTGCGCCGGCGGTAAGAGTTGCCCTTGGCGATGAATTTGGTATGGAGCATGGTGAAAATGTTCTCGGAAAAACTGTTGCCGCTTTGAAAATGATGGGTGTAGATAAGGTATACGACACTGTTCTCGGAGCGGATATGACTGTTATGGAGGAAGCGGCTGAATTTCTTGACAGAGTTAAGAGCGGCGGACCTTTCCCTATGTTTACGTCGTGCTGCCCTGCGTGGATAAGATATGCTGAGAAAAAGCATCCCGAATTTATTAACAATAATATTTCAAGCTGCAAATCCCCGATGCAGATGTTTGGCAGCATATTAAAAGAGATGCATACTGATGACGGTGATGACAGAGAGCTTATTTCCGTTGCTATCATGCCGTGTACAGCTAAAAAATATGAGGCGGCGCGCCCTGAGTTTACTGTGGACGGTAAGCGCATAATTGAATTATCGCTTACTACACAGGAGTTGGCAACTATGATTAGAGAAGCGGGTATTCAGTTTGCCGACCTTGAAAATGAGTATCTTGACTATCCGTTTGATATGGGCGGCAGTGGCGCAGGTGTTATATTCGGTGTAACGGGCGGTGTTGCGGAGGCTGTTATACGTCAGTGCAGTGAGGATAAGAGCTCCGGAGCGATTAAGGATATTAAGTTTGTTGGAATACGCGGTAAAGAGGAAATAAAGGAAGCAGTAATAAACGTTGGTGACAGAGAATTTAAGATATGCGTGGTTCATGGTCTTGCTGTTGCGGAGCAATTAATAACATCGATTGAAAACGGAGAGGCTTATTATGACCTTATTGAGGTAATGGCGTGTCCTGAGGGATGTATAGGTGGAGCCGGTCAGCCGTTTGCTATGCACCCTGAACGAGATAAGCGTGCTAAGGGCCTGTATCATACCGATGAGAGAATACAGATTAAGTATTCAGAAAAAAATCCGACTGTTCAGATAATTTACGATGAAATTATAAAGGGCAGAAATCACGAATTGTTACACGTTGAATATCAGAAATAATTATAAGCCGGGCGGGATTTGTCGCCCGGTTTTTTGTATAAGAATAGGAAATTACTCATATGATGAGGTATTTTGCTTATTCAAAGCAAAGATTTCCTTATTGTTCCAAGATTGGGTTGTCAGGTTGATAACAGAAAATCTTTTTTATCGGAAAATTAATCAGATAAATGCTAAGTTATATTACAATTTAATTACAAATAACATATTTTTTACATTTTGTGTAAAAAATATGTCTGTCAAACTGCACAAAAAAGAATTTGAAATTTCTACAAATTTGTAGAAATTTTAATGAAGTTTTTTTGCAAAAAAGCTTGCAAAATACGGAAGAATCCTGTATAATTATAGACGTTGTGACACTTGAACAAACGATGAAGCGGGAGGTTGCGGCGAATGGTGCCGGTTTTTCCGTGGAGAATGTCCGATTCAAGAAACCGGGCGGCAGTCTTGTCACGCTATTCCGAAAATGTACGCTATACCTGTGTCTTGCGTAAATTTGATGCAAAGGAATAGTATGACAGAAATTGACTATATGCGGCTCAAACACTTGAAAATCGCAAGGTTTGAGCTTTTTTAAATGGGTGGTGCGAAACACCCGGCAGTGTGTGCAATTTTCTAAAGTAGCTGTCGTGCAGATTACAACGTACAATTTATTTTGCAAGGAGGGAAAAGTATGGCAGCAAATCAAAAAATCAGAATCAAGTTAAAGGCTTATGATCATGTGGTACTTGACCAGTCAGCTGAAAAGATTGTTGAGATTGCAAAGAGAACAGGAGCTAAGGTATCAGGTCCTATTCCACTTCCTACAGACAAGGAAATCATCACAATCCTAAGAGCGGTTCATAAGTATAAGGATTCTCGTGAGCAGTTCGAAAGAAGAACTCACAAGAGATTAATCGACATCGTGGTTCCGGGCGCTAAGACAATGGAAGCATTGATTAAGATTGATCTACCGGCAGGCGTTGAAATTGATGTAATCCAGAAGTAATTCAGCGATACGGAGAATTTCAGAACTTGTTTAAAACACCGAAAGTGCAGTAGTTTGCGGTGGGCAAGCTCACACGCTTACTATGATGCAGGTCATGTTTGCGGTGCTTTTAACGCAAACCAATAACTGTTAAGGAGGAAAAATCATGGAAAAAGCAATTTTAGGTACAAAGATTGGTATGACTCAAATCTTTGGCGAAGGCGGCAAGGTTATCCCTGTAACTGTTATCGTTGCAGGTCCGTGTGTTGTTACACAGAAGAAGACTGTTGAAACAGACGGATATGAAGCTGTCCAGGTAGGCTTTGGCGATGTTAAAGAAAAGCATCTTAATAAGCCGCAGAAGGGTCATTTCGCAAAGGCAAACACTGCTAATAAAAAGTATGTCAGAGAGTTCAGACTTGACGATTGCTCAAGCTTGAACGTAGGCGATGAAATCAAGGCTGACATTTTCGCAGCCGGAGAAAAGATTGATGTAAGCGGTATTTCAAAGGGTAAGGGATTTGCCGGCCCGATGAAGCACGGTTTGCACAGAGGTCCTATGACTCACGGTTCAAAGAGTAAGAGAGTATCCGGTTCAATGGGTATGTGCTCAAACCCAGGCAGAGTATTGAAGGGTAAGGTACTTCCCGGACACATGGGTGTCGAAAAGGTTACAATCCAAAACTTAGAGGTTGTTAAGGTAGACGCTGAACAGAACTTAATCCTTGTTAAGGGCGCAGTTCCGGGAAACAAGGGCGGTCTTGTTACAATCAGAAACAGCGTAAAGGCATAATCGAGGTTATTGGAAAGGAGGAAATATAATGGCTACAGTGGCTTTATATAACATGGAAGGCGCAAAGACCGGCTCAATGGAAGTTTCAGACGCTATCTTTGCTGCTGAAGTGAATAAAACAGTTTTGCATACAGTAGTAGTAAACTATCTTGCAAATCAAAGACAAGGCACACAGTCAACAAAGACACGTACAGAAGTACGCGGCGGCGGTGCAAAGCCTTGGAGACAGAAGGGTACAGGCCGTGCAAGACAGGGTAGTATCAGAGCTCCGCAGTGGACAGGCGGCGGCGTAGCTTTAGGTCCTAAGCCAAGAAGCTATCGCTACAGCATAAATAAGAAGGTAAAGAGAATTGCTTTAAAGAGCGCTCTATCAGCTAAGTATGCTGATTATAAAGTATATGTAATCGACGGCTTGAACGTTGATGAGTTCAAGACAGCTAAGATTGCAGCTTTGCTAAAGGGTCTTGAAATCAACAATAAGGCGCTTATCGTAACAGCTGAGGCTGACGAAAAGGTTTACAAATCAGCAAGAAACATCAAGGGTGTTACACCGACTCACGTTGGAACACTTAACACATATGACATTCTTAACCATGATGCATTCATCATTTCAAAGGATGCCGTAGCTAAGATTGAGGAGGTGCTTGCATAATGAATTCATACGATATTCTAAGAAGACCTATCATCACAGAACACAGCATGGAGCCTGTTTTTGACAGAGAAGGTAATGAAATCAAGAAGTATACCTTCGAGGTTCCTCAGAGTGTAAACAAGATTGAGATAAAGAAAGCTGTTGAAGAAGTATTCGGTGTTAAGGTTGCTAAGGTAAACACAATGAACTTTACCGGCAAGCTTAAGAGAATGGGCCGCAATGAGGGCAGACGTCCTTCATGGAAGAAGGCGGTTGTTACTCTTGCTGCTGACAGCAAGACAATCGAATTCTTTGAAATGTAATTTGTTAAGTCGAAAAACTGCAAAAACGGTATATATGGTTTAACGCAATAATTTAGAATAAGGAGAGTAAAGGATAATGGCACTTAAAAAGTATAATCCTACTTCGCCTGCCAGAAGATTTATGACAGTTTCAGACTTCAGTGAAATCACAAAGAAGTCACCTGAACGTTCACTTCTTGCTAAGAAGAAGAAGAACGCCGGCAGAAACTCATACGGTAGAATTACTGTTCGTCATAGAGGCGGCGGCAATAGAAGAAAATATAGAATTATCGATTTCAGAAGAAACAAGGATGGTATCCCAGCAACTGTTATCGGTATCGAGTACGATCCAAACAGATCAGCTAACATTGCTTTGCTTCAGTATGAAGACGGCGAAAAGGCATATATCATCGCTCCTGTGGGCTTGAAGGACGGCGACGTTGTTGTATCAGGCGAAGGCGCAGATATTAAGCCGGGTAACGCTTTGTTTATTAAGGATATACCTGTTGGTACATTAATTCACAACATTGAATTATATCCGGGCAGAGGTGCTCAGCTTGTAAGAAGTGCTGGCAACAGTGCGCAGCTTATGGCTAAGGAAGGCAACTATGCTCAGGTTAAGCTTCCTTCAGGCGAGGTTAGAATGATTCGTCTTGACTGTAAGGCAACAATCGGTATCGTTGGTAATCAGGAACATTCAAACATTTCTATCGGTAAGGCCGGCAGAAAGCGTCACATGGGCTGGAGACCGACTGTTCGAGGCGTTGTTATGAACCCGAATGACCATCCGCATGGTGGTGGTGAAGGTAAGTCACCTATCGGACGTCCGGCACCGGTTACTCCGTGGGGTAAGCCTGCTCTTGGTCTTAAGACAAGAAAGCATAAGAATAAGTCAGATAAGTTTATCGTTAAGAGAAGAAACGCGAAATAATTGTTTCTTATATGATTGTTCGAAAGGAGGAACAGTTAAATGGGTAGATCACTTAAAAAGGGACCTTTCGTTGAAGAACGTCTAATGAAAAGAATTGACGCAATGAACGAAGCTAATGAAAAGAAGGTTGTAAAGACTTGGTCAAGAGCTTCCACAATTTTCCCTGAAATGGTAGGTCATACAATAGCCGTTCATGACGGCAGAAAGCATGTTCCGGTTTTCATTAGTGAAGACATGGTAGGTCACAGATTGGGCGAATTCGCTCCGACAAGAACCTATAAGGGACACGCAGGTGCAAAGACATCAAGATAATGCACCGCATTAATGTGAAGTTTACTAATTATATAAATTCCAAAAAATAGGGAAAAGGAGGAATTCCGAGATGGAAGCACGTGCTACATTACGTTATGCTCGTATTTCACCGAGAAAGGTGAAAATCGTGCTTGATTTGATCAGAAACAAGCCCGCAAATGTTGCCAAGGGTATCCTTGATAATACACCAAAGGCTGCGAGCGAGTATTTATCAAAGCTTCTTGCATCAGCTGTTGCTAATGCAGAGAACAACAATGGTATGGATAAAAACAAGTTATACGTTGCTGAATGTTACGCAACACAGGGTCCTACTTTAAAGAGAATTCAACCGCATGCTCAGGGCAGAGCGTTCAAAATTTTAAAGAGAACCAGCCATATCACTTTAGTATTAAAGGAAATGGAAGACTAATAGGAAAAGGAGGTTAACTCATGGGACAGAAGGTTAATCCGCATGGACTTAGAGTCGGAGTTATTAAGGATTGGGATTCTAAGTGGTTCGCCGGTAAAAAAGAGTTCGGAGACCAGTTGGTTGAAGATTACAATATAAGAAAGTTCATTAAAAAGGCTTGCTACGATGCAGGTGTTGCTAAAATCGGTATCGAGAGAAAGCAGAACAAGGTTTATATCACAATTCATGCTGCTAAGCCGGGTATCATCATCGGTCGTGGCGGCGCAGAAATTGATAAGCTAAAGGCTCAGGTTGAAAAGCTTACTTCAAAGACTGTTAACGTAAACATTATGGAGGTTAAGTCACCTGACACTAATGCTCAGCTTGTTGCTGAAAACATTGCTGCACAGCTTGAAAGACGTGTTTCTTTCAGACGTGCTATGAAGCAGGTTATGGGCAGAACAATGAGACTTGGCGCTAAGGGTATCAAGACAGCGGTTTCAGGTCGTGTAGGCGGCGCAGAAATTGCAAGAACAGAGCAGTATCACGAGGGAACAATTCCTCTACAGACTCTAAGAGCTGATATTGATTACGGATTTGCAGAAGCAAAGACAACATACGGTATCTTAGGCGTTAAGGTTTGGATTTACAAGGGTGAAATCCTGAACGTGGCAGATGGCAGACAGAAGGAAGCCGCTGCACAGGCCGCTGACAACAGACGTGACAACCGTCGTCGTGGCGACAGAAGACCGAAGGGAGGAAGATCCTAATGTTATTACCTAAGAGAGTAAAATACAGAAGAGTTATGCGCGGCAGAATGAAGGGTAAGGCAACACGCGGTAACGTTGTATCAAACGGCGAGTTTGGCTTACAGGCAACAGAGCCGGCATGGATTACTTCAAGACAGATTGAGGCAGCCCGTATCGCTATGACAAGATATACAAAGCGTGGCGGTCAGGTTTGGATTAAGATATTCCCGGATAAGCCGGTTACAAGAAAGCCTGCTGAAACTCGAATGGGTTCAGGTAAGGGCGCACCAGAATACTGGGTAGCAGTAGTTAAGCCGGGCAGAGTTATGTTTGAAATCGCCGGCGTTAGCGAGGAAGTGGCAAGAGAAGCTATGCGTCTTGCTATGCACAAGCTACCGATTAAGTGTAAGTTTGTAAAACGTGAGACAGAGGATGGTGAATAAGAATGAAAGTAAATGAGCTTAGAGAGTTATCAACAGCAGAGCTTGAAGAAAAGTTGGCTGATAGCAAGCAGGAGCTGTTTAACCTGAGATTTCAGAACGCTATTAATCAGTTGGAAAACCCCAAAAGAATTGGTGACGTTAAAAAGACTATCGCTCGTATTTTAACCATCATTCATGAAAGAGAACTTGAAGGTTCTGCAATGTAACAGGCTAATGCCTGTTTGAACAGGCACAATTACTTGCGCTGCAAGTAATTGACAGTGTTATAATCGAGTAGATAGAATTCAGATTGTCTGAAAGGAGGCACTTATCTGTGGAAGAAAGAAACAGCCGTAAGGTTAAGATTGGTAAAGTAGTAAGCAACAAGATGGACAAAACAATCGTAGTTGCTATTGAATACAACGTAAAGCATCCGCTATACGGAAAAATCGTAAAGAAGACCTATAAGCTAAAGGCGCATGATGAGGAAAATACTTGCTCAATCGGCGATACAGTAAAGGTAATGGAAACAAGACCTCTGTCAAAGGATAAGAGATGGAGATTGGTTGAAATAGTAGAAAAAGTTAAGTAATTAACAGTCCCGGAAGGAGGAAGTTTGAAATGATTCAACAACAAACACTTTTAAAAGTGGCTGATAATACAGGCGCTAAGGAAGTAATGTGTATCCGTGTAATGGGCGGTTCCAAGAAAAGATATGCAGCAGTTGGCGACGAAATCATTTGCAGCGTTAAAAAGGCAACACCGGGCGGCGTTGTTAAAAAGGGTGACGTTGTAAAGGCTGTTGTAGTAAGAACTGTTAAAGAGTCAAAGCGTGCTGATGGTTCATATATCAGATTCGACGAAAATGCAGCAGTTATCGTAAGAGATGACAAAAACCCGAGAGGTACTCGTATTTTTGGCCCTGTTGCAAGAGAGCTTAGAGATAAAGAGTACATGAAGATTCTATCATTGGCTCCGGAAGTTCTTTAATTAAGGAGGATATTACAATGAAAAAAATGCATGTAAAGCGCGGCGACAACGTAATGGTAATCGCCGGTAAAGATAAAGGTAAAGAGGGCAAGATTGTTACAGCTATTCCTGAAAAGGGCAAGGTAGTCGTTGAAGGTGTTGCAGTTGTTAAGAAGCACCAGAAGGCAAGAATGCAGGGTCAGGAAAGCGGCATTATCCACATGGAAGCTCCAATTGACGCTTCAAATGTAATGAGAATCTGCTCAAAGTGCGGTAAGCCGGCGAGAACAGGCGTCAAGATTCTTGAGGATGGCTCAAAGGTAAGATACTGCAAGAAGTGTAAAGAAACGTTTAACGATTAATTTTCGAGAGGAGGTAAATTCTGACAATGAGTAGAATGCAAGAAAAATACAGTAAAGAAGTTGCTCCGGCTCTTATGGAGAAGTTTGGCTACAAGAGCGTAATGCAAATCCCGAAGCTTGAAAAGGTCGTTATTAACATTGGTATGGGTGAAGCAAAGGACAACCCAAAGGCAATAGAGGCTGCCTGTGGTGATTTGGCTGCTATTACAGGTCAGAAGCCAATTATCACAAAGGCTAAAAAGTCAGTTGCTAACTTTAAGCTTAGAGAAGGTATGAACATCGGTGTTAAGGTTACTCTTAGAGCCGACAGAATGTATGAATTTGTTGACAGATTGTTCAATGTTGCACTACCTCGTGTACGTGACTTCAGAGGTATCAACCCTAACGGATTTGATGGCAGAGGCAACTATTCCTTAGGTATAAAAGAGCAGTTGATTTTCCCTGAAATTGACTATGATAAGATTGATAAAATCAGAGGTATGGACATTAACTTTGTTACAACCGCAAAGACAGACGAGGAAGCTCGTGAGCTATTAAAGCAGATGGGCGCTCCGTTCCGTTCATAGTTTATAAGGAGGAAATAAATCATGGCAAGAAAATCTATGGTTATAAAACAGCAAAAGAAGCCTAAGTATTCAACACAGGCTTATACAAGATGTAAGATTTGCGGCAGACCGCATGCTTACCTTAGAAAGTTTGGCATTTGCCGTATATGCTTCAGAGAATTGGCTTACAAGGGTCAGATTCCGGGTGTTAAGAAGGCAAGTTGGTAAAGAGTAATTAGAGTACGATTTCTTTTGGATTTCGGAAGGAGGTAAAACAAATGCAAATAACTGATCCTATCGCAGATTTGCTTACAAGAATCAGAAACGCAAGCTCTTCAAAGCATGAAACTGTTGATATTCCTGCTTCAAATATAAAGAAGGCTATCGTTGAAATTCTGAATGAAGAAGGCTATATCAAAGGTTACCAGGTAATCGAGGATGGTAAGCAGGGCGTTATCAGAATTACATTAAAGTACGGACCGAACAACGAAAAGGTTATCAGCGGTCTTAAGAGAGTTTCTAAGCCGGGTCTTAGATTTTATGCAGGTGCGGAAGAAATGCCGAAGGTTCTTAAGGGCTTAGGTATCGCAATCGTTTCCACATCAAAGGGTATTATGACAGATAAGGAAGCAAGAAAGCAGCACATTGGCGGCGAAGTATTGGCTTTCGTTTGGTAAAAGCTAAGGAAGAATTTTTAAAATTCAGTCTGTTTTTCCGTTTCTCGGCGTTAAAATTGCTTGCCGTACATGCGTACTGCCTGCGCAATTTTGCCTTGATAAACAAAAAATCAGCTCTGAATTTGAAAAATTCGCGCTTATGATTTAAATCGGCTAAGCCGGATTAAATAAAGAATAAAATAACTGAAAACCTGTCAATGTATGACAGAGTAAATTTAAGTTAAGGAGGAAAAACCCTATGTCAAGAATAGGTAGATTACCTATCACTGTTCCTGCCGGAGTTGAGGTAAAGATCAGTGATACAAATGAAATCACAGTAAAAGGTAAGAACGGTACACTTTCAAGACAGCTTCATCCTGACATGATTATAAAGTATGCTGATGGAGTTATCACAGTTGAAAGACCGTCAGAAAATAAGATGCATAAGTCATTGCATGGTCTTACAAGAACACTTGTAAACAACATGGTTATTGGTGTTACCGAAGGATTTACAAAGGAGCTTGAAATCAACGGTGTTGGTTACAGAGCTGCTATGCAGGGCAAGACTCTTAATTTGAGCCTTGGTTACTCACATCCTGTTTTATATGAAGCAAAAGAGGGTGTAACTATCGAAGTTCCTGCTCCTAACAAAATCATTGTAAAGGGTGCCAATAAGGAAGATGTTGGAGCTACTGCTGCTAAGATTAGAGAATACAGACAGCCTGAACCATACAAGGGTAAGGGTATTAAGTACGTTGATGAACACATCAGACGTAAAGAAGGTAAAGCAGGCGGCAAGAAGAAATAATTGAAAGGAGTGTTCTTAAATGATTAAGAAAGTAGATACTAATGCGGCAAGAATTCGTCGTCACAAGAGAGTTAGAAAGAACATCTCCGGTACTGCGGAGAGACCTCGTCTAAACGTATACAGAAGCCTGAATCATATATACGCACAGGTTATCGATGATGTTAAGGGCGTTACATTAGTAGCGGCTTCAAGCATGGATAAGGGTTTTGAAGGCAATGGTGGTAATGTTGAGGCTGCAAAGGCAGTGGGCAAGGCAGTTGCAGAAAAAGCGCTTGCTGCAGGCATTAAGGCTGTTGTTTTCGACAGAGGCGGATATGTATATCACGGCAGAGTTGCTGCTCTTGCAGAAGGTGCAAGAGAGGGCGGCTTAGAATTCTAATAGAAGGAGGACGAGAAAAAGTGGCTGAAAGAATAGACGCATCAGCATTAGAGCTGGAAGAAAATGTTGTAGCAATCAATCGTGTTGCTAAGACCGTTAAGGGCGGTAGAACAATGAGATTCAGTGCTTTGGTTGTAGTTGGTGACAAGAATGGTCACGTAGGCTGCGGACAGGGTAAGGCTGCTGAAATTCCCGATGCAATCAGAAAGGGAATTGAAACTGCAAAGAAGAACCTAATCAGCGTTCCTCTTGTAGGTTCAACAATCCCTCATGAGGTAATCGGTATACATGGTGCAGGTAAGGTTTTATTAAAGCCGGCTGCAGAAGGTACCGGTGTTATTGCTGGCGGAGCTGCTCGTGCAGTTCTTGAGCTTGCAGGCATTAAGAATATCAGAACAAAGTGCTTAAGATCAAATAATAAGAGAAACGTAGTAAGTGCTACTATCCAGGGCTTGTCAGAACTGAAGCAGATTGAAGAAGTTGCTAAGTTACGTGGTAAGACCGTAGACCAAATCAGAGGTTAAGTAGGTCAATAACTTGCGTAGCAAGTTATAGCGAGCAAATTGCTTGCAATTTGTGATAGCGTAAGGAGGAACGCACATAATGGCTAAACTAAAAATAACATTAGTTAAGAGCACAATCGGCAGAAAAAAGGACCAGATTGCAACAGTTGAAGC
Source organism: Clostridia bacterium (assembly GCA_022768695.1). Lineage (GTDB taxonomy): Bacteria > Bacillota > Clostridia > UBA1381 > UBA1381 > JALEPO01. Next base: position 23,493 of record JALEPO010000050.1, on the reverse strand, counting down.
TCTTGGACTAAAGAAAATCAGAAGTGTTGTTGAACAGAATGACACACCGCAGATTCGCGGAATGATTAACAAGGTATCACACCTTGTAACAGTAGAAGAAATCTAAATTTGACAAGGAGGTGTAGCAAATGAGATTAGATGAACTACAACCTGCAGAAGGCTCAAAGTTTGCTCCTAAGAGAGTGGGCAGAGGTATAGGTTCAGGAACCGGTAAGACTTCAGGTAAAGGTCATAAGGGTCAGAACGCAAGAAGCGGCGGCGGTGTAAGACCGGGCTTTGAAGGTGGTCAGATGCCTTTATACAGACGTTTGCCTAAGCGTGGTTTTAAGAATATATTTGCTAAGCAGTATGTTACAATCAATGTTGAAGCTTTAGATAAGCTTGACGAGGGTACAGAGGTAACTGCAGAGGTGCTTAAGGAAAACGGCATTATCAGCAAAACATTGGATGGCGTTAAAATTTTAGGCAGAGGCGAGGTTACCAAGAAGTTTAACGTAAAGGTGGCAAAGCTTAGCGCGTCAGCTAAAGAAAAAATTGAAAAGGCAGGCGGAAAGGCAGAGGTGATATAAGTGCTTGATACTTTAAGAAATGCATGGAAAATCCCTGATCTAAGACGCAGAATTCTTTTCACATTAATGATGCTTGTATTATTCAGATTTGGTGCGCATATTCCCGTACCTTATCTGAGCACAGAAGCAATGCAGGCTTTCCTTGGAAACGGCGGAACTGACTTGTTCAGTTTGTTTGATGTATTTACAGGCGGTGCTTTCTCAAATGCGACCGTTATGGCGATGGGTGTTTCACCGTACATCAATGCATCAATTATCATTCAGCTTTTAACTGTAGCTATTCCTTCTCTTGAGCGACTTGCCAAAGAAGGCGTAGAAGGCAGAAAGAAGATAAACAAGATTACAAGATATTTAGGTATTGTTCTTGGTTTTGTTCAGGGTGCGGGTCTTTATGTTACATTGTATAACATGAAGGCAACAGCAGGTCTTGATGCAATTTCTAACCCGAGTGTACTTACCTTCTTTGTAATTGTTTTGACATTTACAGCAGGTACGGCATTCCTTGTATGGTTGGGAGAATTGATTACTGAAAAGGGTCTTGGAAACGGTGTTTCTATGATTATCTTTGCAGGTATCGTGTCAAGAATTCCTGCGGGTGCAAAAGCACTTTATGAGCAGTTCCTTTCAACAGGTGTTTCTGTTAAAGGTCTTATAATTGTAGCAGCAGTTATCGTAGTTGCTGTAGCAGCAATAGCTTTCGTAGTATTCTTCTCAGATGCTGAGAGAAGAATCCCGGTTCAGTACGCTAAGCGTGTTGTCGGAAGAAAGGTTTACGGCGGTCAGAGTACTAATATTCCTATTAAGGTTGCTATGGGCGGAGTTATGCCGATTATCTTTGCTTCAAGTATCATGGCATTTCCTGCGACAATCGTAAGATTGGTAAGCGGAGGAAATCTTCCTACAGACGGAATTGGATATTATATCTTAAGCTGCCTTTCAGCAGGACTTGGTCCGGCTTGGACCAGCGCGGTTTACGCAGTATTATATTTTGTATTAATCATATTCTTCACATATTTCTATTCATCAATTCAGTTCAATCCGATTGAATTGTCAAATAATATGAAGAAGAGCGGCGGATATATTCCTGGTATAAGACCGGGTAAGCCGACAAGTGATTACATTGGCAGAGTTTCATCAAGATTAAATCTTATCGGTTCAATCTTCCTTGGAATCATTGCAATTTTGCCGGTAATATTCGGCGCAGTATTCAAAATTTCAGCTTTACAGCTTGGCGGTACTTCACTTCTTATCATGGAAGGTGTTGCGCTTGAAACTGTTAAGCAGATTGAGTCACAAATGGTAATGAGACATTATAAAGGCTTTCTTGAATAATAGGTTTAATGCCTGATTGTTTGTAAATTAAATATTTATAAATAAAATTTGGTGTTAAACCTGAGCTATTCAGGTAGAAAGAGAGGCGGAAAAATAATGAATTTAGTATTAATGGGCCCTCCGGGAGCAGGTAAAGGCACCCAGGGCGAATTATTAGCTAAAAAGTTAGGTATTGATACAATTTCAACAGGCGTAATGCTAAGAACCGCCATAAAGGAACAGACGGAAATCGGCAAGCTTGCTGAACAGTATATTAATGACGGTAAGCTGGTTCCGGATGACGTTATTGTTTCTATAGTAAAGGAGCGGCTTGCCAAACCGGATTGTGAAAAGGGATTTATCCTTGACGGATTCCCTCGTACAACGGCTCAGGCAGTGGCGCTTACAGAATCCGGTGTGAAAATTGATAAGGTACTGTCACTTGAGGTTGATGATGAAGTTATAGTTGAAAGACTTTCTTCAAGACGCGAATGTTCAAAGTGCGGTGCTCCTTACAATGTAATTTCAAACAAGCCAAGTAAAGACGGCATATGTGATAAGTGCGGTGGAGAGTTAATTCAGCGCGCTGACGACAATCCCGATACTATTATGAATCGTTTGAAGGTTTATCATACCGAAACTGAACCGATTAAATCATATTATGAAAAGTTGGGTCTTCTTGTTACCGCAAAGGGCGAAGAAGAACTCGCAGATACAACAAGAAATGTTGATAAAGCTTTAGGACTTGAGGTGTAAGATTTATGATAACGATTAAATCAGCAAAACAAGTCGAAAAGATGCGTGCGTCGGCAAAGATTACTAAAGAAACTCTTGAGCTTATTGAAAAACACATTAAGCCGGGAGTTACTACGGCGCAGCTTGATAAAATAGCGTATGATTATATAATCTCCAAAGGAGCAAAACCGAATTTCCTTAATTATAACGGTTTTCCGGGCAGCATATGCGCGTCGGTAAATGACGAGGTTGTTCACGGTATACCGAGTAAGAGAGCGGTTTTAAAGGAAGGCGACATTATAAGTATTGATATGGGTGCTGTTCTTGATGGATGGCACAGTGATGCCGCAAGAACCTTTGGCGTCGGTAAGATAAGCGAACAAGCGCAGCGTCTTATAGATGTTACGAGGGAAAGCTTTTTTGAGGGGTTAAAATATTTAAAGCATGGTGCCAAATTAGGTGATGTTTCATCCGCAATTCAAAATTACGTTGAGTCAAATGGATATAGTGTTGTGCGTGATTTAGTAGGTCACGGCATAGGCACACATCTTCATGAAGATCCAAGCGTACCGAATTTCGGCACAGCAGGTAAAGGCGTGAAGCTTGCTGCGGGAATGACTCTTGCAATTGAGCCTATGGTGAATGAAGGACATTATAAGGTATGTGTTCTTGATGACGACTGGACAGTTGTAACAGCGGATGGAAGCTTAGCGGCTCATTATGAAAATACTGTATTAATTACCAAGGACGGTTATGAAATATTGACTTTGTGAGGTAGTAGATATGGAAATTTTGGTTGGGTCAATGGTCCGTTCAAAGGCGGGCAGAGATAAGGGTGATTTATTTATTGTTATAGCGAGAGATGGCGAGTACGCATATCTTGCAAACGGTGAATTGCGAAAAGTGGATAGCCCAAAGAAAAAGAAGCTCAAGCATCTTCAGGGTTCAGGTAAGATTTCTGAGTTTATTGTAAATAAGCTTGAAACAGTCGGAAAGGTTACAAACTCAGAGGTGCGAAAGGCATTAGCGGAAATAGGCGGTAAATAATTTGCGAAGCAAGTTGTTGTGCGTAGGAGGGAAATAACATTGGCTAAGGATGATGTTTTGGAATTAGAAGGCGTAGTTGTTGAAACTTTGCCGAACGCAATGTTTAAAGTAGAGCTTGAAAATGGACACCAGGTTTTGGCACACATTTCAGGCAAATTGAGAATGAACTTCATTAAAATTCTGCCCGGTGATAAGGTTACTCTTGAAATGAGTCCTTATGATTTGACACGCGGAAGAATAACTTGGAGATCGAAATAGTTTGAGTTTCCTCAAATGAGGAATTAGTAAGAGGAGGTAATTGACATGAAAGTACGTCCGTCAGTAAAACCTATTTGCGAAAAGTGCAAGATTATCAAGAGAAAAGGTAAGATAATGGTAATCTGTGAAAATCCTAAGCATAAGCAGAAGCAGGGTTAAATCGCAAATTAATTTATTTATGACTTGTTCAAGTGAACAGGTAAAACTTGCAACACAATATAAATTTTTGATGATATCTTTTAATGGAGGTGTAGTAAAGTATGGCAAGAATAGCAGGTGTTGACTTACCAAGAGAAAAAAGAGTAGAAGTTGGTCTTACCTATATTTACGGCATTGGACTAAAGAGCTCACAGAAGATTTTGGCTCAGAACGGAATTAATCCGGATACAAGAGTTAAGGATCTTACAGATGCAGAGGTTAATAAGTTGAGAGAAACAATTGACGCTGAATACACAGTTGAAGGTGATTTAAGACGTCAGCTTGCTCTTGACATCAAGAGACTTATGGAAATTGGATGCTACAGAGGTATCCGTCACAGAAAGGGTCTTCCGGTAAGAGGACAGAACACAAAGAACAATGCCAGAACCCGTAAGGGCCCTGCAAGAACAATAGCAGGTAAGAAGAAATAAAGGAGGGACTAAGCTAAATGGCAAAGGTAGCAAAGAAAACTACACGTACACGTCGTCGTGATAGAAAGAACATTGAAAAAGGCGCAGCACATATTCGCTCAACCTTCAATAATACAATAGTTACAATTACAGATACAGCCGGAAACGCTATATCTTGGGCAAGTGCCGGCGGTTTAGGCTTCCGCGGTTCAAGAAAGAGCACTCCGTTCGCTGCTCAGACAGCTGCTGAAACAGCTGCAAAGGCTGCTATGGAGCACGGTATGAAAACAGTTGAGGTTTACGTTAAGGGTCCTGGCGCAGGACGTGAAGCAGCAATCAGAGCATTGCAGGCAACAGGTCTTGATGTTACCATGATTAAGGATGTAACTCCTATTCCTCATAACGGCTGCAGACCGCCTAAGAGAAGAAGAGTCTGATTTGTAATATATTGTAAAGGAGGAAAAAGAGCATGGCAAGAAATATGCAACCGGTATTAAAGAGATGTAGAACTTTAGGTATCAGCCCAACAGTTTTGGGTGTTGATAAGAGTTCAAACAAGAACCCGAAGCAGTCAAGAAAGAAGCAGTCAGAATATGGTTTGCAGATGAACGAAAAGCAGAAGGTTAAGTTTATTTACGGCGTACTTGAGAAGCAGTTCAGAAAGTACTATGTAATGGCTACAAAGAGAAACGGTATCACAGGTGAGATGCTGCTTCAGATTTTAGAGTCAAGACTTGACAATGTCGTTTTCAGATTAGGCTTGGCTAATACAAGACGTGAAGCAAGACAGATTGTTAATCACGGTCATATTACAGTAAACGGTAAAAAGGTAGATATTCCATCATACCTTGTTAAGCCGGGTGATGTAATTTCAGTTAGAGAAAAGAGCAGAAGCTCGGTCAGAATTAAGGAAATCGTTGAAGAAAACGCAAAACGAGTTGTTCCGAAGTGGTTAGATATGGATAGAAATACTCTTACAGGTAAGGTTGTTACTTTAGCAGACAGAGATGATATCGACTACGAAGTAGAAGAAACACTTATTGTCGAGTTGTATTCTAAATAATCACAAGTTACCCTCGGTAAGTGGATATAAATACATTTTTGCAAGAGTTTCCGCAAGGCTAATTTCGCTTTGCGGGGAACTCCAATTAAAAAGGAGGGTTCTGAAATGATAGAAATGGAAAAGCCTAATATAGAATGCGTTGAAATGAGTGAAGACGGCAGATATGGTAAATTTGTGGTATCTCCGTTAGAGCGAGGATATGGTACAACACTTGGAAATTCTTTACGCAGAATTTTGCTTTCATCATTGCCTGGCGCTGCTGCAACATCAATTAAGATTGACGGTGTACAGCATGAGTTTTCGACAGTTCCCGGAGTTACAGAGGATGTAACAGAAATTATCCTGAATATTAAAAAGCTTGCTATTAAGATTCATGGTGATTTGCCAAAGACTGTTTACATTGAAGCAAAGGGCGCTCAGGAAATAACTGCCGGTGATATTAAGCGTGATGATGATGTTGAGATTTTCAATCCCGACCTTCACATTGCTACTCTTAATGACGATGCAAGACTTTATATTGAGATTACATTGTCAAAGGGCAGAGGCTATGTAAGCGCTGAAAAGAATAAGCAGCATATGCAGCCTGTAATCGGTGTAATCCCGGTTGATTCAATCTATACGCCTGTAACAAAGGTTAATTATACGGTTGAGAATATTCATGTTGGTCAGTATACAGACCGTGAAGAGCTTGCGGTTGAGGTATGGACTAACAAAACAATTAAGCCGGATGAAGCGGTTTCATTGGCAGCTAAAATTATGAATGAACTACTTACTTTATTTGTAGACCTTTCAGATGATGCTAAGAATACGGAAGTCATCGTTGAGAAGGAAGAAAGCAAGAAAGAAAAAGTTCTTGAGATGACTATTGAAGAACTTGATTTGTCAGTTCGTTCATACAATTGCTTAAAGCGCGCAGGTATCAATACTGTTGAGGATCTTACAAATAAGTCCGAAGAAGATATGATGAAGGTGAGAAACCTTGGTAGAAAGTCGCTTGAAGAAGTCATAAACAAATTAAACGGTTTAGGTCTTTACCTTAAGAAAGAAGAAGATTAATAGGAGGTAATAAGTTATGCCAGGAACAAGAAAGTTAAATCTTCCTACAAACCAGAGAAAAGCTTTGCTTCGTAATTTGGTAACAAGCTTTTTAGAAAACGGAAGAATTGAAACTACTTTGACAAGAGCAAAGGAAACCCAGAGCTTAGCAGAGAAAATGATTACTCTTGGTAAGGCAAATACTTTGCATTCCCGTCGTCAGGCATTGGAGTTTATTACAAAAGAAGACGTTGTAACAAAGGTCTTTTCTGAAATTGCTCCGAAGTACGCAGACAGAAACGGTGGTTATACAAGAATTATGCAGTTAGGTCCGCGCCGCGGTGATGCTGCGCCAATGGCAATTCTTGAATTGGTAGACTAATTTTAAAGAGCCGATGCATTTTAGCAGCGGCTCTTTTTGTTTGCGGCGAATACGAAATTTTGGATTTAGTATTAATATATTTTTTAACATCAGAAAAGGAGCTGCTTTATTGCAGCCCCTTTAATCTTTTCTGAAAAACAATAAATTAGAAATCTACTTCTGTACCGTAGTATGTACATACGAACAGCTTTTCCATCTGTTCAGGAGTAATAGCTCTTGGATTTGAACCGGTACAAGCATCTCCGACTGCAAGCTCTGCGATTGTAGAAATCTTTTCCTTAAATTCATCTTCATTTACACCGAATTCCTTTAATGTCTTAGGAATATTAAGTGCTCTGTTAAATTCCTCAATCTTAGCAATCAAAGCATTTACCTGAGCCTTTTCTGATGTACCGCCAAGACCTATGCGTCTTGCAATATCAGCATAACGTCTCATAGCTTCAGGCTCATGAGCATTGTACTTGATTACATAAGGAAGATAGATTGCATTTGCACAGCCGTGAGGGATATGACCTGTTGAGAAAGCAGCGCCTGTCTTGTGCGCCATTGAGTGAACTATACCCAATAAAGCATTTGAGAATGCCTGACCTGCAAGACACTGAGCGTAATGCATCTGCTCTCTTGCGTCCATATCGCCAAGATATGACTGGGGCAGATAATCAAATACCATTTCGATTGCCTTAATCGCAAGCGGATCTGTGAAAGGTGAATTTAATGTTGAAACAAATGCCTCAACAGCGTGTGTCAATGCGTCCATACCGGTATAAGCAACCTGCTTAGGCGGTAGAGTTTCAACCAATGCCGGATCAACGATAGCTATATCAGGTGTAATTTCAAAGTCAGCAAGAGGATACTTAACACCCTTTGCATAATCTGTTATAACCGAGAAAGCTGTTACTTCTGTAGCAGTACCTGATGTTGAAGGGATTGCCACAAAGATAGCCTTTTGACGAAGCTTAGGGAAGTTAAACGGAGTGCAAAGTTCCTCAAAGGTAGTTTCAGGGTACTCATAAAATGCCCACATAGCCTTTGCAGCGTCGATAGGAGAACCACCGCCGATTGCAACAATAACGTCAGGCTGGAATTCTGTCATAGCAGCAGCGCCCTTCATAACAGTTTCAACTGATGGATCCGGCTCAACACCTTCAAAAAGCTGAACCTCCATGCCTGCTTCCTTCAGGTAATCCTCAACCTTAGTTAAGAATCCGCCTCTTCTCATTGAGCTTCCGCCCGTTACTACGATTGCCTTTTTTCCGTTGATGCTCTTAAGATTTTCAAGAGCATCCTTTCCGTAGTACAAATCTCTTGGTAAAGTAAATCTTGCCATTTTAATGACCTCCTTATAATTTTCCGGAGCATTTTGAGCTTCGGTAATATTTTAGTTTGTTAAATTTTTAACTTATAATATACATATATTATATCACTTATTATTTTGTTTTTCAAGAGAATTGTGATATATTTACAAAAAAATAAAATATAATTTACATATAACTAACATTTTATACAGAAAAATGATGTGTAATTTGTTTATTATGACAAAACAACTTTAATAAATAATTGCTGCGGCATTTTATTATAAGCTGTTTGCGGTATAAACGTATACAGCAACTCCCGACTGCGAAGCTTTATCGTACAGTCGGGAGTTTAGCGTATTTTTTAAAGATTAAAAAATTTAATTGCAACGTTAAAATAGATAAATATTGAAGCGGCATCAACGATTGTTGTTATCAAAGGAGCTGCCATAACGGCAGGGTCAAGCTTTAATTTTTTCGCAAGCATAGGCAGAGAACAGCCTATAATCTGTGATATTATCACAATACCGATGATAGATATACTAATAACAAGCGAAAGCGCCAGCTTATCGGGATTGTTCCAGTACATAATCATTATTCTTACTCCGTTTACAAGAGCAAGGGCAAGGCTGAGGATTAGAGATACTCTAAGCTCAAGCCAAATAACCTTAAAGAAATCCTTTAAATGTATCTGGTCAATAGCCATACCGCGGATAATCATTGTGGAGCTTTGAGAACCGCAGTTGCCGCCTGTACCCATAAGCATTGGGATAAATCCTACAAGCAGCGGCAGCGCACTGAAAGCAGTTTCATAATAATCGAGAATTTTTCCGGTAAACATTGCAGAAAGCATTAATACCAGCAGCCATAAAATCCTGTTTTTTGCGTGTTTAAAATCCGATGTTTTAAAATATGACTCCTCAGTAGGGCTGATAGCCGCCATTCTTTCAATATCCTCAGTGGTTTCGTCCTGCATAACGTCGATAGCATCATCGAACATTACTATTCCCACAAGACGCATTTCAACATCAACAACCGGCATTGTTACAAAGTCGTATTTACCCATTTTTTTTGCAACATCCTCTTTATCATCGGTGGTATGGACATAAATGGGTGTTGTTTCCATTATTTCTTCAATAATCTCTTCTTTTTCGGAAAGTAAAAGATTCCTGACCGATATATATCCTAAAAGGTGGCGGTTATCATCTGTGACATAACAGGTATAGATTGTTTCGGCATTTGTAATAGTTCGGCGGATACGCTTAATTGCATCGCTTACCGTCATTTTGGGGCGCAGACTTATATATTCCACACTCATAAGACTTCCGGCGCTGTCCTCAGGATATTTCAGAATTTCATTTATGATTTTTCTTGTATCGGGATTGGTATTTGCGAGGATACGCTTAACTACGTTGGCAGGCATTTCCTCGACAATATCTGCCGCATCGTCTACATACAATTCATCAAAAACCTCTTTAAGCTCGTTATCCGAAAATCCCCGTATTAATAATTCCTGCTGGTCGGCATCCATTAAAGCGAAGGTATCTGCTGCCATGTCTTTAGGAAGCAGTCTAAACAAAAGAGGTATATTTTCTTCGGGCAGTTCGGAAAAAATTGCTGCAATATCGGCTTCATTAGTTGTCATCAATATATCTCTGAGTGTTGCATATTTTTTTCCATTCAGTAATGCTTCGATTGTTTTTTCGAGTGTAATAGCCATAATATCCCCTCCTGTTCTTCGCTTGTCACAATTATTATATTACATTTTTTTATTATTGTCAATTTGATTTTGATGTATGAATAAGTATGTTTCTATTGTTTTTTTAAAAGTAATATGATAGAATGTATATATCAAATTAGAAAGGGATGATTGATATGAAAGATGAAAAAGAGAGGAAGGCTGAAGAAACGGAAAAGGAGAAATCCGAGAATTGGCCTGAGGAAGCGGTACAGGATATACTGGATTATATTGAGGAGCAAGGCATATATATCAGAGAATGATAAAAAAAGAGGGCTGTTGCTTTTAGCACAGACCGATGCATGGCATAAAACCATACGTCTGCGAACAGAACACACCAATAGGAGTACAAAAGTACGCCGTCGGGTGTGTTCTGTTCGTTCTGCGTCTAAAATCAAGCAGCCCCTATGCGTTTTTTAACGCGACAGTCCCCCTATTATTTTAACATTTTTTCTATCTTGGAGTACAGAATAGCAACGTCAGATAGCAATAATCATCTTCACCGTTAAGGTATGATACAGCGCCTATACCTATGTGTGTATATTCCTCAGACATGAGTAAGGGTGATAAAGTATCATTGGCGATTAATGTATTGAATATAGTTTCAGAAGGTCTTTCGGGGAATTTTGTTGATTTTGCTGTTCCAGTTTTCAGCAGAAGTCCTTCCTGTTTTATAAAGTCATTAATATTAGGACTTTCAACTCCTTCTGATTTGCTTGTTGAATATTTACGCGCCACAGATGAAATTTTATCTGTGGTTTCAAATTCTGCGATACCTTCATCGGCACGTTTTTTGTTTATAAGCTCAAAAAGCGTTTGCTCAAGTTCATCTGCATAAGTTGGTTCAGATGTTGGTTCCGTGGTTGGCTCAACTGTCGGCTCGATAGTCGGCTCAATAGTTGGCTCAGGGGTGGGTTCAACATAATCCGGTGAAACCAATGCTTCTATGCAGCACTGCATACCGTGCCAAAGGAATATCTTTGAAGGCTGTGAATCAGCAGGAATTTTATATGTATTTGTATTTTCTTTGTAATCAGGATGCTCAGAAAGCTTTACCTGTTTTAATCCAACAAGTGTTCTGCCGTCATAATCTGCCATATAAACAATTGCTTCTGAATCCGTAGTTGTGATAACTACTTCATTATTTTCAAAGGATAAATCATAGTTATCGGGATCAAAAACGAACGGAGTCGGAGTTGGTGCTTCTGTTGGAGTTAGTGTGGGTTCAATGGTTGGAGAAGCGACCGGAGTTTCTGTTTCCTGCGGCTGAGCAGACGGGGAAGCGGCCGGAGCTTCTGTTTCCTGCGGCTGAGCAGACGGGGAAGCGACCGGAATTTCTGTTTCCTGTGGCTGAGCAGACGGGGAAGCGGCCGGAGTTTCAATTGGAGTGGGAGCTGGGGAATAAGTAGGTGTAGGAGTAGCATTTTTAATATCTTCAACTGCTTTTACAACCTCACCCGCATTGAGCAGACCATAGCCATATGATGTGTCATATCCTTTATCGCCCAAATCCTCAGATGTTTGAGCAAGAATATCCTGAAACTGCTTAGGTGTAAGATCGGGATAAATGCTTTTTGCTATAGCTGCGACTGCCGAAACCTGAGGAGTGGAATAGGAGGTACCTCCTCCATAGACATAAGAGCTTGCACCCTCGGTAATACCTAATCCGCAAAGGTAGCCGGCTGAAGCACCTTGTTTTTCGATACCGCCCGGTGCTACAAGAAATACACTGTCGTTGTGCTGCGAAAAATAACATAAGTTTTTATTTGAGGCAACTCCGCCGACTCCTATTACGTTTTCAAAGCCTGCGGGATAGTTGACGGCATTATCAAGATGTCCTGTATTGCCTACAGCGGCAACAACGATTATATTTTTGTCAACAAGCTTGTCAACAGCGTCCTTGAGCAGATATTTTGCACTGTCGCTAATTTCATTTTCCGAAGTGCCAAGACTCATATTAAGAACATCAATATCATACTCTTTATCTATTTTATCCAGTGCCTCAAGTATATATGAAAGATTTGTTGTTTTTTGATTAAATATTTTAAGAGGAATAATATTTGTTTCATCTGCAATTCCGCTTATGCCTGTGTTGTTATTAATAGCTGCGGCGATTGTTCCCGTTACAAATGTACCATGACCTACTATGTCTGAAACATCGGATGTTTTTGTAAAAACATCATAAGAATCAATTATATTATCCTTAATTATATCCGGATGGTCAATCCAAAGACCGCTGTCAATCACGCATACAGTTGCATTTTCGCCTCTGTAGCCCTTCTTCCAGACGGCTGGCATATTAATCAGCGGAAGATTCCACTGACTGCTTTCATAGTAAGGATCGTTTGGAGCGTCATCCGGAAAACCAAACAGATAAAAAAGACAATCCTCCGTAATAAAGTCAATGTTTTCTTCGCCTACAAAGCTATATATATCATCAAGTGTTTTCGCACTGTAGAGCTGTCCGTCGGAGGATATACTTTCAATACCTTCTGCGTCAGAATAGGTTGCTGCGGTGTCGGGTTTAAGCTTGAAGATATAGCCGGGCGCTTCAGCGAATGCCGAAGCAGATGACATCGCAAAAATTAATGTGAGTATAAGTGAAATTCTTTTTATATATTTTTTCATAGCAAAACCTTCATTTCTAAATAATCCTATATATAATTTTAACACAGAAACATATTATTGTCCAATAGCATAATGCACAAAAAAATCACATATTTTTTAGAGCATCATATTTTTTTAGAAACCGTGAAAATTTACCCACTGATGCGGATTTAAATTCAACGCCCATAGAGGAGAGCTTTTCAAGCAGCTCTTTGTCAAGCGTGTCTGTATATTCAAGCTCTATTTCATAATCGGTGATATCAAAATATGTGGTTTTATCCAGACAAATTTCTGTTGTTCTGTCCCACATAAGGCTGTTTCTTAAGGTTTTGGAATTGCCCATGCATATAAGACGTCCTGTATTAATTCCTGTAATTTCCATCGCGGTTTCAGCAGAAATATACTCAGGAACACCGTTCACATCATATTCGTTTTCCTCGCAAATCTGTAATGAGCTGCCGGAATTTTTATGCAGCTTTACCTGTAGCTTGGATGCGCCGTTTTTTTCTCTTACGCGAACCATTATGCGTTTTTTGCGGAGATACCCCTCAGTATCCGTATAATAGTAATTGGTTTGTTCCGCCGAGAAATCCCATTTGAATGTATTTTTGATTTTATCGTAAATTTCTTTTGTAATAATAGATTTTAATTCTGTTTCAAGCATTGATACTTACCTCGTTATTATAGTGGTTTTACAAATTGTAACACCTTTGTCTATTGTGTATTTGACGGATGGAATTACAGTTTTGGGATACATAATATTTGTATTTGGTGCGGCGGAAATGATATGTCCCTCTCCGCCGATTACCGTACATGATGAAAAGCTGTTCTTTGCGGACGCGCCGCCGCTTTCTGTCATTGTAACGCAGTTAAACTTGTCAGACGAAGCAACAGCAAAGCCGCAGTCGTATGCGGTGCATGGAATTTGAGATTTTATGCTGTGTATTCTGTCGTGTCCGCATTCTGTCGGAATAATTTGCGTAGTAACACTGATACCCTCAAAGGGTGACCATGTAACAGTTATTTTATCATCATTAACCGAATATGAGTCTGTGAAACGTCTTGTAAGCACAAGATCGTCTACAACAAAGCAGAGCATATTGTCGCAGGCCGCCTCTTCAAGCGACAGCGCGCTTTTTGACGTGTTAAATCCAAATTCGGTAGAATACGCAAATTTAAGATATTTTGCGACAATCTGACCACAGGCGAAATTCTTGTGAGTGCCTGCCGGATATGCTGTAGCTTCTCCGTCAGTGTGAGCTATAATCATATCAGCCTCAGGGATAAGATGCAGCTTGTCAAGCTCGGGAAGCGGAAGAGACTGAGTAGTCCAGAACTCATGATTATCAGGCAGCGCGAGAACGGCGAATGCCTTCAATCCCCAATACGGAGAGCCGGGCGCATTGTAATGCTCCGCCATCAGCAGATTTGGATATTTATAGCCTACGGTAAGAAGCTGAGCGTTGTCCAGCATATTGCTTTCTGACCATGATTTCAAGTTGCGCTCTATAATTCCCTTGATAATACCAATCGGGAACGGCTTTACGTCGGCTAAAATACAGGCGCTCCAAAAAGCAATCTGCGCAAAACGGTACGTCAGAGAACGACCGTAGGGAAGAGCCTCGCCGTCATCTGCAAACCAGTATATAAAATCCTTTGCAAAGATTTCTGCGCGCTGTTTGAATATTTTGCAGTATGCAGGATAATCCTCCTCCATAAAAACTGCAAATATCAGGCTGTAAAAATGTATTGCAAAAGGAATGTAATAATCCTTTTGACCTTGAACACCGTCCTGATACCAGCCGTTTCCGAGATAGAAGTCATAAATTCGGTCAATATCTGTTTTAATATGGGCTTCACTGTATTTTCTGCCGCATTTTTTCAGTGCTATATTTACAAGTATTCTGAAGAAAATCCAGTTGCTGTCGCATACCTCGTGAGTATTTATCTGCCATAGCCAGTCAGTCAGATTATTCTTTTGTAAATCCGAAAGAGGCTCCCATATTTTTTCGGGAGTAAGAAGCATAGCGTATGCCATTGCCGCCATCTCGACGAAACGCTGATCGCGGTCATGGCATTTTCCCCAGTATTCGGGATTTTGCGGGTCTGCGCCGGCTGCAAAGCCAAGTCGGTATATTTCTTCAAGCTCAGGCTCTGAACCGCCGCCTGCCCAGAAGGGAACAAGTCCCCACAGAGGTCTTGAAAAGGCCTCTGTTTCAACGGATATGTCCTCATACCATGCGGCATGACCGCCAAGACGAATACGAGCCTTGCCTTTGCTGTAATATGGCTTGAGCGGTGTGATAAATTTTAAAAGCATTTGCTGAAAATCTGATTTATTCATTCTGTTACCTCATTTGTAATTGTATTAATTATAGGCGCATAGCCGTTACCGCAATCCCACAGCATTATCTTATATTCACCGCTCGCAGGAGTTGTGATTTCGGAGAAAATAAGAGCCTTGGCGGAATTAATTGTACCATTAATTAACTTAACCGAAACAAGTGTATTGTTATTATATTCCGCAATAATAAGCTTTGCGTCATCAATTGCTATATAGTTAGGGTTATCCTGCGAAAGCGGCATAACGGAAATAGTAAATTCTCCGTTGTCAGCAGTTGTTTGAGTAATGGATGTCAGCCTGTTTTTGTATACTCCGATAGGCTCCAATACTTTATCTGTGATAGGTGTATCTGTTGGATTAGCTGCGGGAGTTGCCGTTGGTAATGCAGTAGGAGTTGCCGTTGGTGCTACAGCAGGTGTTGCTGTTGGCAATGCAGTAGGAGTTGCCATTGGTGCTACAGCAGGTGTTGCTGTTGGCGATACAGTAGGAGTTGCTGTTGGTGCTACAGTAGGAGTTGCTGTTGGTGCTACAGTAGGAGTTGCCGTTGGTGCTACAGTAGGAGTTGCCGTTGGTGCTACAGTAGGAGTTGCTGTTGGTGCTACAGTAGGAGTTGCTGTTGGCGCTACAGTAGGTGTTGCTGTTGGTGCTACAGTAGGGGTTGCCGTTGGCGCTGCAGTAGGAGTTGCCGTTGGTGCTACAGTAGGAGTTGCCGTTGGTTTTACTGTCGGCGCTGCCGTTGGCGATACAGTCGGTGTGGCGGTCGGCTCTGCCGACTTATAGGTCAGCACAAGCTCCGGACCTTTAGCGTCCGTTCCCGTATATTCCTTTGACGCTATAACCTGTTCGCGAGCTGTAAATGTCCACAGGGTGAACGTATGCACATTATCGCTGTCAGCCTTTATGGCATCTGTTACATCAAAGGTTATTTCAGAATAGCTTGTGCTGTATGCAGGAGTTTGATTAAGTCCAAGCGAAGATAACGGTGTACCTGCTCCTCGTATTGTGATATCATTGGCAGTAACAGTTGCCTCGTCCCAATCATCCTGAGAGCAATAATCCAAATAGAGCTTAGAGGTTGCTTTGTCGGTATTTGTATATCTATCATAAAGATGCAATACGGCAGATTCTAATTCCATATCAGTATATTCTGACAAATTAAAACGTATTAATCCCAGTCCCTTTGCTTCCTTCAGACCCGGAGTAGCATTTTCATACACGTTTTGTGCCTGATTAATCTTCAATTCAGTGTCTGATCCATGCGCAGCAGCAGTATCATTATATACGAGATATGTATCCGCTTGTGGTGTAACTGTTTTTACGTTCGGGGTTGCTGTCGGTAATACTGTAGGCTTTGGAGTTCCTTCCGCACTGTCGGGGTATGTAACCTCTGTAAAAGCAACCGCAGGAGCAAGATATGTACTGTCCTCCGATGCAAGAGCCGCAGAGCCTATGTAATAGCTTGTATGCGGAGGCTGATTATAGCCTACATTCTGCCATGCGACAGCGCAGCGGTACTGACTGTCGTGCATAAGCGTTGTAAGACGGTAGGTTGTCGGTATACAGGACATATATAGTCTTAAATTATCATCACCTGTTTTGAAAATTACCTCCTCGCGCCAGTCACCGAATATATCAGCAGAAAGACAGGGATTTGCCTTAGTGCTGTTGTTGGCAGATGCGCCGGGGAAATAAGTAGAACTGTTGCCCCATACAAATCTCTGCAATCCGGAGGAGGTGTATTTTCCTAATTTATTGCTGTCCATAGCCTCTCTTCCCAAATCGGCATCCCAGTAAATCATAAAATTTGTAAAATCCGGTTTGTCGCCGGCGGATGAACCGTCAAAATTGTATGCTCCCGTAACTCCCGATGACCAGAATTGAGATGATTTACCTGTTTCCGAATAATCAAGAAAATTATCCATAACTCCGCGTCCGTTATCGGAGGCTGTGCCCTGTGCCTGCAATATTTCCGCATTTTTTCCTTTTCTCAGCTCTGCGCCATAATCAACATAATATGTCCCTTCTTCATGCACCTGAAAAATTTCCTGTTCTCCGTCATTGTTAAAATCCGATACATGAAGTGCGTCGCCGTGTCCGTGGCCGGTGCTGTTAAGCACTGTTCCGTCATTATCAATTACAGCTGAACCAAATACTATCTCGTCTTTGCCGTCATTATCCACATCGGAGGTCGTCAGATTATGATTTCCCTGAGCAAACAGAGATTTAGCGCTGTATGATGTTTTGTTTCCATTTGAATCGGTTACAGAATATGAGCTTTCTTCTGTGCTTTCATTGAGCCAGACACGTGTTAATGTTGTTCCGTCCCAGTTATAAGCCGCGGCACACGCCTTTGCGTAATATCCGCGCGTCATTATAAGCGATGGAGTAGTACCGTTAAGATATGCCACGCTTGCAAGGTATCGTTCGCTTCTGTTTGCGCCGCCGTCGCCCCAGTCGCTTACACTGCCGCGTGAAATATAATCGGTAGTATAAAGAGCCTCGCCTGTTTCTCCGTCAAAAATAGTCAGGTATTCCGGACCTGTGAATATTCTTCCGTAAGAACCTCCGTTTGCGGCTGTTCTGTAATCAATTGAGTTATCCGCATTTCTAATTGTTTCCGTATCACCGGCTGCTGTAACATAATTGCCCTTGCCATCCTTAGAGCCGGGAGCGGTTTTGCAGGCAATTTCCGCTCTGCCGTCGCCGTCCAAATCGTAAACGATAAACTGCGTATAATGAGCTCCTGCACGAATATTTACTCCCAAATCTATTCTCCACATATAATTTGTGTTATCCGAACTTATTTCGTAACCGTCCAGATAAACATTTCCGGTATAATTTCCGTCCCATTTTCCGCTATCCTCGGAATTGGAAGGATCCCATTTCAGTACAATCTCATATGTGCCATCGCCGTCCAAATCACCCACACTTGCGTCATTAGCGCTGTATGTATAGTTTATGTCGGCTGTTTTGGTGTCAGTGCTGTCAACCGTCTTGCTTGTACCACCTGCAGGCTGAATTATAGGAATATCCATATACGAGGTTTGATTTCTCGGATATGTACCGCTTCCGTAATTGGTATAATGGCTGCTGCTCAATGGTGTAACGGCGGTTTCATTGCTTATGCTCTCGCCCTTAGGCACAACAATATACTGATTAGTTTCTTTTCCTTCCGTATCGGTATAGCAGGTTGCGTCTGCCGCGCCTGTTGTGTATATTTTACTGCCGTTGCGGTAAATATCAAATGCCTGATTTGACAGGCTTTCGCTGCCTAAAAGACGCCATGACAAATACACTCCGTTTCCTGTATCTGCCGCAACAAGTCCGCGGTCAAGATATTCCATCTGCCTTGCTGATGCCGAGGCGGAACCGGTATCGGGAACAGCTGAAAACAATATGGATGTTACGGTTGCCGCAGTGGTTAAAATTGCTGTGATTTTTTTCTTCATTATTTTCCTCTCTTTTCTTAATTATGTAAAATACTATGTATAATATATATTTCGATTTTATAATAAAAAAATATGTATATATTACAATTATAGCATTATTTTTATATATTATCAATAATAAATTTTCGTTATTACGAATATTTATTATGAAAATTGTTAGCATCATAATACTTTTTTTAGTTGATTTTTAAATTATAGAATACTATAATATATAGTAACAGGCAATGAATTTTGGAGATATTTTAAACAACAATCAGAAGAAAGAGATGAATTTAAATAATGAAGGGGTATAATAAAAAAACAATACACATAGCGTTAAATATGTCAATTCCGGCGATAATAGAATCATTTTTTGTAGCCTTTGCCGGACTGGTGGATTCATTGATGGTAAGTTCTCTTGGGGCAAATGCGGTTGCGGCGGTAGGACTTACAACACAGCCCAAATTTGTAGGGCTGTCGATATTTTTTGCAATAAATGTGTCGCTTTCCGCACTGGTTGCAAGACGGTTTGGTGAAAATAAGCGTAAAGAAGCAAACAGTCTTATGATTACCGCATTTTCTATGATATTGGGGCTTGCGGCAATATTAAGTGTGATTTTTGTGATTTTTGCTCCGGATATTATGCATTTATGCGGTTCAACTCCTGAAACTCATGACAGCGCTGTATCATATTATCGTATAGTTATGGGATGTATGCTTTTTAACTGTATTCAGATGGGTATAAATTCAGCTCAGCGCGGCGCGGGCAATACTAAAATTACGATGTTTACCAATATTACGTCAAACACTCTTAATATTATATTCAATTATCTGCTTATAAACGGTCACTTTGGTTTCCCGGCACTGGGCATAAAGGGCGCCGCTTTAGCTACTGTTTTAGGAACTGTTGTTGCCTGTGTTATGAGTATAATTTCCGTTATGAAAGCGGATTTCTTTGTAAGTCTGCCATATATAATAAAAGAAAAAATACATCCTTCATTAGTTGCATTAAAGAATATTGTTAAGATAGGCTACAGTGTATTTTTTGAACAGCTGCTTATGCGTGTCGGTTTTATGATGACGGCGCTTATGGCGGCTCATCAGGGTAATGCGGAAATGGCGGCTCACCAGGTTGGAATGAATATAATGAGCCTGTCTTTTTCTTTCGGAGATGGATTGCAAGCGGCAGCTGTAGCGCTCATAGGCAGAAGTCTTGGCGAAAAAAAGCCGGATAAGGCGGAGGATTTTGGACGTACTTGCCAGATGATTGGCGGAGTTATTTCTGTATCTCTTGCTGTAATTTATTTTTTCGGAGCAAGATTTCTTATGGGATTATTCTTCAGGGAGCAGGAAATTGTAGAAATAGGTGTTGGCATTATGCGGATAATTATTTTTGTGGTACTGTTCCAGATAAGACAGGTTATATATATGGGCTGTCTGCGGGGCGCGGGTGATACGCTGTACACTGCTGTGGCATCTACAATAAGCGTAACGCTTATTCGTACGGCAGTTTCTTATCTGTTCGGATACACTCTTGGATGGGGAATTGTTGGAATATGGATTGGTGTGCTTGGTGATCAGGTTTCAAGATACACATTTTCAGCGGTAAGATTTAAGATGGGTAAGTGGACAAATATAAAAATTTAAAGTTGTGAAGGTGATGTGCTTTCAAGCGAAACAGCTGTTAAGAATGGCGAAATTGCAGACGCTTCATCTGTAGCTTGAGCCGTTTGTAAAACAGCTGTTTTTTCATGCACATTTTTATGGGAAATACATACTGTATAACATGGGATTTACCATAAAATAACAGAAAGGATTGATATAAAATGATTGAACGTGTTAATGAAAGAAACGCGGGCTGTAATTCCGGCTGCGGTACAAACTTCCGTGAGGCGGTATGCGTACATACAGATAAGATTTATGATAGCTGTCGTGAATAACATTAGGCAAGGTATATAAAAATATTATAAAACATATCTCCACTCAATTTCGAGGGAGAATTCGTTGCCTTTCTGGTCTTTTGTGCGACTGTAGGTAATACGCTTGATAAGCTGCTTATACATTTCGTTTTTCTCTGCAACAGCCAGAACATCATAGTGCAGCAGGAGCTTTTTTAAAATAGGTACTGCCTCTTTAATTGGAGGTGCATATTCAACATCTTTCAGTTGCTCTTGTTTTTCCTGTAAAGCTGTTTCGGCTTTTTTTATTTTATCAACGAGGACATTACTGCGCTCAAGGAATGTAGGAATATCATAAACACCCTTTTCAAGAAAATCATGCAGGCTTGATTTTTGAGTATTCAAGGTTTTCAGTGTGCGCTGCAAATCTCTTATTGATATTTTGATAAGCTCCGATTGCTTGTCTGTTTCGTTCTGCACTTGTTTTTCAATGGTAGAATTACAATCAGCTAATATTTGCTTGAGGAATTTAAGGATATAATCCTCAACATATTCGGTTTTAATACTGCGCGTACAGCCTGTATTCGGACAGAGCAGACGGTTTCCGCTTACCTTGGAATATTGGCGCTGAATAGCAGCACCGCATTTCTTGCAATAAATCAATCCCGCAAAAGGGTTTCGCAGTTCGCCTGTGAATGATGGCGGGTGGGAACGTGTTTTCCGGATTGTCTGCGCTTCATCAAACAGCTCCTGAGAAATGATTGCCGGATGTATTCCGTCAGCTACAATCCACTTATCCTCATCATTAAGCACGGAGCGGTGTTTGTCGGTCGGCAGCTTTTTTTTGATATGCTTCCTTTTATTCCATACGATTTTACCGAGATATGTCGGGTTTTGCAGATAGAATTGTATTGTGGTGCGTGAAAAGTGGTCATTTTTCCGGGGGCAGTATCCCATAGCATTGAGCCTGTCGGCAATAACCTGACTTCCCATACGCTGATTGACATACATATCAAATACCATACGAATAACATTCGCTTCATCTTCGCATATTTCGAGAGTTGGGTGCTTATCTATATATGCGCGGCGGTAACCATATGGCGGCTCTGTAACGTGATAGCCAAATTCGCACGATTTTTCAACACCCTTACGCAGACGGCGCTTGATTGATTTTAATTCTTGGCGTGCGATAAAGGACTGCATCTCGACGGACTGCTCGTCATATTCGTTACTGAGGTCATAGGTTTTGCTCGGGGTGATAATAAAAACATTATGCTCTTGAAACGTTTCAAGGATAATACCGCCATCCTTCTGCGAGGAACGTCCCAGACGGTCAATCTCCATACATAGCACAGCACTATATTTGTCATGTTCAATATCCTGCAGTAGTCGCACCATTTCAGGGCGCGTGAAAAGACCGTCACCTGATACAACTTCCTTGTATATCTCAACAATATTCAATTCCATTTTGGCAGCAAGCTTCATCAGCGTATCGGCATGACGCGCAAGTGTTTCGTCAATGCTTTCATCGTCAGGATCCATACGCGACTTGCGCAGATATATGGCAACGCTGTCCTTGTAATTAAAAAATTGCATAAAAATCACCATAGCCTTTCTGCCTGCAAACAGTAATGAAAATTTAATAGCTTTATCGCAGGCAGATAAGGCGTCAAATGGTGATTTGTGCCCATGTGCGCTTTCGTTTTGCTTGCAAAACGAAAAAATCGCACGGGCAATTAAATTTATTAGTGTGAATTTTCGCACTAATAACACTCCTTTGTAAAAATTCTATTGAAATTTCGGAGTGCATATGATAGAGGATATTTTTTTTGGACATGAAGTGTACTAATAGTACACGAAACCCAAATCAGTCTAAGCAGCGGAATAGGACAAAATTAAAAAAACATAGAGTTTAACAAGGAGGTGAGCGATATGAAACTGCTTGAGGGTTGTGAGCTTGTAGAGCTTACAGAGGACAGAATTGTACAAGAGTTTCATTTTGGCGAGAGTGGCGTGATCAGAATGATAGGCAATCCTAATCCGCCACAAAAGGAACATCAGGAATGTATTAACAAAGTAGCAAAGATTTTGCTTAAGGGGTATCAGAGAAGCATGAAAGCAGAACAGGAGAAAAACGGGGCGTAAGCCCCATGTAATAGGACAAGCTTGCAGGCATAGGCAAGCTGCCCCATAATCCCCCAGAAAAATATCAAAGGTATCCGATCAATAATCAGTGATATCAATACCTAAAAAGGCTGAGCAACTCTATTGACTTGCTCAGACCTTCTTACAATAACTTGGTAATTCTTTGCTCCACGGCAGAAATTTCGTTAGTTGTTCTTCTATCGGATTTTCGCCCAATTTTGGCAGTTCACTGAAACGGTGTCTATTTTACTTCAGATATTCCGAAACATTAAGTTCACAAAGCATTTTACCCTCTCCTGACATCTCGTAGAACCATACTATATTATCATCAAGTAGGATAGGATAGCAATCTTCTGATAACGTACCCTTACTTGTCTTAGTATTTTCAGTTACCCTTGAACCATCTGCATTGAATACTGCATACCATACATATGATGCATTTGTAGAAAGCTCCTGCCACATAACTATGAATTTGTCATCAGTAAGCTTTAATATATAAGGTCTTGAACCTTTCTTCAGAAGATCTCTGTCAACAGTAATGGTTTTAAAGTCACCTTTGTTATCCACAATAGCTACTTTTATATTTCTGAACTCCGACTCTGCATAAGATGCTTTATTGTTAAACTTTTCATCGGTATATTCTCCATCATTGTAAACTACTACTGTATTATCACCTAAAGTTATAACTCCACCTGGAGTTAAGCCTGTAAAATTATTTGTAAGTCCACCTTTTTTAATAAACTTACCACCAGAAGTTACAAGTAATGTGCTAAATAACGGATTTAACTGATTAGCAGGATATTTAATTACTCTTATGCCTCTTGGATTATAGTCACCCACTTCTGTGAATACTAAATCACCTTTATCTGAGTAATTAATAAACTGATGCATAGAATGATATATAAAAGCCATACCTGATGTGTCACCCTGTACATAGGTAGTCTGCATACTGTCTTCATCAATCTGTACTACAAAATTAGATTGATGAATTTCATCATTCTCATCAGGACATCTGAATCTCGTAGTAAGAACA
>JALEPO010000049.1 GCA_022768695.1 Clostridia bacterium | reverse complement strand
ATATATCAATGATTCGCTTATAGGCAAGGATATGGAATATTCAGAGGCAGCAACATCAAACAGTATTGCAAGATGGCAGATCAGTTCACGTCTGGCAGGTACAGAAGATGTTTATATTGAATATATGTATGCGTATAAGGGCTGGGATGAGCCTGTAACAGATCCTACAGCTACGCAGAAGCCAAGTACAGAGGTTGAGGAAGGTACTTCCGGTAAAAGACCGGCTGGCGGCGGAGGCGGAGGAGGCGGCGGTATTGCTCCTACAGCAACCGCAGCGCCAACATCAACTCAAGAACCGGCTGTGACAGCTGCACCGGGCAGTAATGGTGAAAATCCGGATAACAAAGAAGATGTTAAATCAGGATTTATCGATATGGACGGTTATGAATGGGCAGAAGAAGCTGTAAATGAACTTCATAACAGAAATATTGCATATGGCATTACGGAGGAATTATTTGCTCCCGGAAGAGAAATTACGAGAGCTGAATTTGTTACCTTATTAATGCGCGGTTTTGAACTTATTGGTGAGGACGCAACCTGTAACTTTGAGGATGTGCCTGACGGTGCATGGTATTATCCGGCTGTTGCAATGGCATATTCAATGGGAATTGTAAGTGGCTATGATACTACAACATTTGGAGCAAATGATAAGGTTTCACGTCAGGATATGGCTGCAATGGTTGTGCGTCTGATTTCAAAGCTTGGATTTGATTTGCCAAAGTCAACCTCGTATGAAGGCTTTGCCGATGATTTCGAGATAGCTGATTACGCAAGAGATTCTGTAATTAAGCTGTATGAATCAGGAATAATAAACGGTGTGGGCGAGAACAGGTTTGATCCGAAAGGAACGGCTAATCGTGCCGCGACGGCAAAAATTCTGTATTCAACTTTGAAAATCCAGTGGGATAAACAAGAACAGTAGGGAGGATTTTAATATGATAAAAAGAATATGTTCTCTAATCTTAATTCTTTGTATGTCATTTAGTACATTTACAGCATTGGCATATGATGATGTGGAAAATGAAAAACAAAAGATGGCGGTGGAACTGATAACAGGGTTTGGCATTATGAATCCCGAAAGCGAGAGCACTTTTGGTAATAAAACGCTTGTAAAAAGAGGCGAGTTTGCCTTGTACGCTACAAGACTTTTAGGACATAATATAGTAGCAAGCTCTTCATCACACGGCATTTTTGATGATGTTGATACCACGACCTTAGAGGGTGCGGCAGTAGATTATCTTGCATCTGTAGGAATTATTCCGAAAAATAAGCGTGAATATAATCCGAATGATGAGGTGACCTATGCAGAGGCTGTAAGAATATTGCTTAATTGTCTTGGATATAACGTTGTAGCTTCGGCAAACGGCGGTTATCCGGGAGGATATATTAAAACGGCTACAGACTGCGAATTAAATAAAAATGTATGGCTTATGACAAACTCAGTTCTTACAAAGACAGACGCTGCAGTGCTTTTATATAACGCTTTGTTTGTAAAGCCCATGGAATTCAGCAATAACAATACATATGAGGAAAGTGAAAAAACTCTTATGGAAAAAACATGGGATGTTTATGAGATTTCCGGAATAGTATCAGGCTATGAAAAGACAGTCATAGGAAGCGACAGAGTGCTTCCTGATGACAGTGTTGAAATTAACGGCGCTGTATATAAGGTAGGCAACACTAATATTGCAGATTATGTGGGCTACAGCGTAAAGGCTTATTACAGAGAAGACAGCGATGGTGTAAATACAATTTCGGCATTTATTGAGAAGCCTAATGCAAATCTTTCACAGACCTTCAATTCGGAAGATATTGAGGTTGAAGGCAATAATATTTACTATTATGCAAACGGAATCAGAAAGTCGCTTAAGGTAGCTTCACCGGCAATAATCTATAATGGCAGATATTATTCAAATTACGATAAGCTTGAGGATGTTCTTAATATTCCGGAAGGTGAAATAAAGTTTATTGCAAATAATTCATCAACCAAATACAATGTTATTATGGTAACAGATTATAAGCATTTGCTGATTGAACGTGTAGATAAGCGCAGCGGTAGATTATATCTAAAAAATGGCTCGGCTTCACCGGATGCCGTACCATATATTAACGATGTAATCTCAATTTTGCCGGAAGAAAATGATGTAACAGTTTATATTGACGGCAAAGCCGCATCATTTGCGGATATACAGTCTGATGACGCTGTAACAATGACACAGACACTGGATGGTGAAGAAATAACACTTTACGTTTCAAGAAACACTGTTACAGGTAAAATAACAGGTATTTCTGATGATAAGATAACAATAAATGATACTGAATATACAAAATCAAAATACAGTACAACTAATTATACAATAAGTACAAACGGTACATATGCTTTAACAACAGACGGTAAGATTCTTGGACTTGTTGATGCTGTAAGAACAAACGAAAATGATTATGCTTATGTGTTAAGCGTGTATGCTGAGCCGGGACCGGATCAGGCTTTTGTAAAGCTGTTTACAGGCAAGGGCGAGGTAGTAACATATGAATGTGCCTCAAAGGTAAACGTAAACGGCAATCGCAAGGAATTTGATCAGATACCAAAATCTGTATTCAAATCTGAGCTTATTACATATGCTACAGGAAGCGATGGCAAGATTACAAGAATTAATCGTCCATATGACGCAAGCACAAGAATGGGATATGTAAATGAAACAGAGTTTATCAAGAATTGGAATAAGAGTTCTGTAAGATATACAGACGGCATCATGGGTATGTCATTTGTTACTGATGATACTGTTATATTCTCAATGCCGAGATTTGATAAAGGAAACAATTCAGACTACAGATTGCTGACCGCGGCAGATTTAACAAACAGAACATATGCTGACGTTACCTGCTACGATGTTGACCGTCAGGGAAGAGCCGGCGCAATGGTAATTGTTGAGGATGCAAGTGATTCAGTTTCAATGGGCAACAGCCTGTTCTTTATAAAGCAGAAGTATGAGGCGGTAAATGAGGATGATGAGCCTATATGCACAATTGAGGGCTATCAGGACGGAGAGCTTAAAATGCTTAACTTTACTGAGGATACATCTTCTGTAACGTATGAGGACGGTTGGATGAACTATGTCGGAAATGAAGATTTTGACACAGGTTATATGAATCTTAATGTTGGTGACGCAATACAGTATAACCTTGATAACGAGGGAAATGTTGGCGCTTACAGACTTGTATATAATAACAATAAGACAATCTTTGATAATGAAGGTAAGCTTAAGGATAACCTATCAGCAAGCTATTTTGAAGATTGGAGCGGTACAGGCTCGGTAACAAAGCAGGATTTCTATGATGATTTGTACATTTCGTTTGGTGATGTTCAATCAAGATATATGGATTATATGCTGCATCTGGGACTTAACAATACAGACAGACTTGCATATCAAAGCAGCCGCAGTCCTATTCAGATTATAGATTACTATCGTCCGATTAATCTTATGAAGGCTTCCATATATACATACAATGTAAAGTCAAGAGAACTTGAGCTTGGTGATATGGAAGATGTATTAAAGGAAGACCGTGTATTTGTACGCTCAAAGAAGATGGGTGAACTCAACGAAGTAATGGTATATGTAGAGAAGTAAAATAGGAGGCGTACATGAATATGAATAGAAAAAAACGTGTCAGCCTGCTTGTAGTGCTTGCAATGTTGATTGCTTATGCAATTCCGTTCAACCTTGGAGTAATGGCTGACGGTGAAATAATATGGACGTTTGAAAATGCTCCGGCCGGAGAAATTTTAGTAAACAGCAGCAGCAAAACAAAAGAGTGGTATGTTAGCAATGTTGATTTAGGAAATGGTCTGACGGCATATTCAAACGGTACTATCAATGATGTAAAACAGGAATATTCAAATGCCTTTGAGGTTGACAGAACTTCAGCAACAGATTTTACCATTGATGCTGGTACTGAACAGGTAGTTGGTGCTCTTAAATTCGGCGGTAAATCATCTGCAGATGCAAGGTATCTGACGTATACTCCGTCATCCGCAGGTAAGATTACTGCCTATGTAAAGCACGGAAGTCCTTCGGGAACAGACACGCGTACATTGACAATTACACAGGGAAGCAATGTGTATAATATAAGTGTAACAGCGCCTGATACTATATATGTGGTTGGAAATACAGACGTAGCGGCTAATTCAGAAATTAAGATAACGGTAAACGGTAATGTCGCTTTGGCGAAGCTTGTGTTTACTCCTGATTCGGGAGGCACATCAGATCCCACAAACAGCCCGGAAGCAACAGAAGCTCCTGAAGCATCATCAGCACCGGAGGTAACAGAAGCTCCTGAAGCATCGTCAGCACCCGAAGCGTCGTCAGCGCCCGAAGCATCGTCAGCGCCTGAAGCATCGTCAGCGCCCGAAGCATCGTCAGTGCCCGAAGCATCGTCAGCACCTGAAGCGACAGATGCACCCGTCGCAACGGTAACACCAAATGTAACAGCAACACCTGTCGCAACAACAGCACCTGCTGTTACGGCACCACCGGTGCCGACTAAAGAGCCTGAGAAGCTAACAGAAGATGAAAAAGCTGTAAGAGCTGATGCCGAAAATCTTAAGCTTAAAACCGTAAGTCAAACGGCGATTTACTTTGATATCGACCTTGACAAAAAAGGAGAAAACGGCTCATCAATCACATGGGAAAGCAGTAATGAAAAATATATTAAAATAGATATGCTTTCACATATTAAAAGAAATTATACAGGAATTGTAACTCGCCCTAAGGCGGAAGAATGTACTGACGGAGGCGTTCCGGTAACTCTTACAGCGACGCTGAAAAAAGGCACAGCTGAATATAAGAAGGTATTCAATGTATCGGTAAGAGAGTGGAATCCTATTTATTATAATGATTTCCAGTCAGATGTCGGATTGGAGGCAGAAGGAACATACAGCGCTATTTCAGACGGTGTAAAGGCTGCAAATGGTGATACCTTCAGAGGTATACGTGTTGATACGCTTAAAGAATCAAGATGCTTTGGTTCGTTCGGTCATGGTGACAAGGATACACCGCAGTATTTTGACAAGCGCATAATGTCAACGGAAGCATACGGAAAACCTATCGGAAACAATGCGGATGAGGAAAATTTTGCGTTCTATTATAATGAGTATAAGGCTTATGGCGGAAGTACAACGTATAATCCGCTGTGGATAAAGCTTATCGACCCTGAAACAGGTACGGCGCCTGATGGTATTGTTATGATGACGATGGATATCTATGTTATAACAGGACAGCAGAAATTTAATATAGGCTTTGGTACGTCAAAGGCATCACAGATGTGTCGATTCCTTTTAGGAAAAGCTAACAGCACAAGCTTAGGTTATCATAGCGCAGGCGATTTGGCGCCGCAGAACGGTGCAACGGGAGTACCGTTTATGGGCGGTTATAAGTCAGGCTATGGTCATCCGGTAGGTGATTGGGTAAAAGCGGTTATTGTAGCCAATTCCGAAACTCATCTTTGGGATTTTTACTATGACGGTATGCAGATTGCTACAGGTCTTAATTTCAGAAACGCTGAGGACATTATTCCAACCATTGAATTTACAATGGATAGAAATGAAAACGGCGGTTCATATCTGATAGACAATATCTATGTTGAAAATCTTACTGATGATTACAGAGAAACCTACTGGAAAGCGTATGATTTAACTGCACTGCCTTATGATGAGTCAGTTGACGCATATGTGACAGATAAGCCGTTTCTTCTTCAGTATCAGGGAACAGACGGATTGGCAGGAAGACATTTTGTATGGACCTCATCAAATACAGAGCTGTTGTCGATAGAATCAAAAAGAATCCCGGTAGACGATTTAATTAATTATGGTTACACTGAGCAGCAGATAATAGACTTAAAAAATCGTGGTTTAGAGGATGTTGCGGTTAATATTGCAACACCTGGAAATACGTCTGAGGATAAATACGTTACACTTACAGCGAAAATGGAAATAGGAAGCACTGTAAATAAGAAGGAGTTCAAGGTTCTTGTAAGAAAAACCGGTACAACTGACACAGACAGTGATTCTGCCAAGGCTCGTGCAGATGCAAATGCAATTTCATGTATTACCAATGGTATGACTGTCAGCAGCAATATAACAATGGAAACGGTGGGTAAGATAAACGGCTCATCAATAACATGGAAGAGCAGTAATGAAAATGTATTTTCTTCAAAGGGATATGTTACAAAGCCTTCAAGCAATTCAGTTATAGTTACTCTTACCGCGACTGTAAAATACGGTGATGCAACAGAATATAAAAGCTTCAATGTAACAGTTCCTCCTAAAAGCGGCGGAAATAATTCCGGCGGCGGAGGAGGCGGTGGCGGCGGAAGTACCGCAAAGGGTACAGGAGCTACCACTATAGCTACTTCGGATAAGGAGAACAACAATACTTCCACGCCTGAACCAACAGTAACGGAGCGTCCGGCAGACATGCCTGCATTCGATGATTTATATCAGGCAGAATGGGCAAAGGAAGCTATTGAATATCTGTATAGTAAAGATATTGTAAATGGTTACGGTAATGGTTTATACGGTGTAAATGATAATGTAACAAGAGAGCAGTTTGTCAGAATGCTGCTTACAGCATTAAATATTAAGCTTGTTGTAAATGAAGACAGTACATTTAAGGATGTACAGGATGAGCAGTGGTATACAAATTATGTAAATTCAGCATTGAAGCTTGGTATTGTTACAGGTATTAGCGAAACAGAGTTTGGTGTAGGTCAGCAGATTTCGCGACAGGATATGGCTGTAATGTGCATAAGAGCAATGGATTTAATTAAATCTAAACCGGAAGCTGTAGAAACACCTGAGGTAACAGAAGCGCTTGAGGTAACAGAAGCACCGGAAGCAACGGAAGTTCCTGAAGTAACGGAAGTTCCTGAAGAAACAGAAGCGCCGGAAGCAACGGAAGTTCCTGAAGCAACAGAAGCACCGGAAGCAACGGAAGTTCCTGAAGAAACAGAAGCACCGGAAGCAACGGAAGTTCCTGAAGCAACAGAAGCACCGGAAGCAACGGAAGTTCCTGAAGAAACAGAAGTGCCGGAAGCAACAGAAGCACCTGCGGCTGATGATACGGTATCTGTAGATGAGCTTTTAAATACACTTTCATTTGGCGATAAGGAAGAAATTTCAGATTATGCAATTAGAGCGGTTGCTGCTATGACACAGATGGGCTATTTGAAGGGTGACGAGATGGGTAATTTTGCACCTCGAAGAAATCTCACAAGAGCAGAAACGGCAGCAGTGCTTTACAGAATATTAATTCAAGAGGATTTATAAAATGGATAATACAAATGTTTTACTTAATGTATGCGAGTACGGTGTGTTAGGCGACGGAACTACAAATAACACAAAAAGTATAGCAAAGGTAATAGAAATTGCTGAAAAACGCGGTGGGGGAGTAATATACTTCCCTCCCGGACAGTATGTAACAGGTACAATTGAGTTGAAGGATAATATGACGCTGTATCTTGACAGCGGAGCAGTGATTCTTGGAAGTGTAGATCCTGACGATTATCCTATGATTACCAAGGAGACACTGAAAGGCTATAATCGGGAAGGTCATTCGGGACTTATTAAAGCATTCAAGTGTGAGAATGTAACCATTAAAGGCAGGGGCGTTGTTGACGGCCGTGGTATGAATTGGTGGAATAATCCGAAAAATGAACATCGTCCAAGAGCGATTCAACCTATTCTTTGTAATAATGTCCTTATTGATGGTATCACAATCAAAAACTCGGCAATGTGGACAGTGCATCCTGTATGCTGTAATAATGTCACAATAAACGGCATCACTATAAAAAATCCGTCAGATTCTCCTAATACTGATGGTATTAATCCTGAAAGCTGTTCAAATGTGCATATTTCAAACTGTACAATTGATGTCGGAGATGACTGTCTGACTTTGAAGTCGGGTACGGAGGATGATGAGCTTCAAAAGCAGTATCCGTGTGAAAACATAGTTGTTACAAACTGCACAATGCTTAACGGTCACGGCGGGGTTGTTATCGGCAGCGAAATGTCGGGTGGAGTAAGAAATGTAACCATTTCAAACTGTGTATTCAGCGGTACAGACAGAGGTATCAGAATTAAAACAAGACGTAAAAGAGGCGGTTGTATTGAGGATGTTATAATCAGCAATATACTGATGGATAAGGTTTTGGTACCGTTTGTTATAAACGGATACTATCAGTGCGGAGGTACTGATCCCGATGATATGTCACTGTTTAATCTTGAGAAAAATCCTGTGGCAGATGATACGCCGATGATGAGAAATATTAATATTTCAAATATACGCGCAAAGAATGTTACAGCATCGGCAGGTTATATTTACGCAATTCCCGAACAGCCTGTGGAAGGACTTACACTGAGTAATTATTCGGTTGAAATGATTGACAGTGAGGGTGAGCTTAAAGACAAGCCTATTATGGCGTGGCATGTACAGAAAACAAAGGGTGAAGGTATTTTCTGCGCCAATATTAAAAACTCTATATTCAGGGATATATCAGTAAAAATAATAAATGGTGCGGGAATGGAATTGAAAAATGCATCTGATGTAAGGGTGTATGGTCTGCATATAGAAGGCGGTGCTGAAAAGACCAGAGTATGCTGCAGTGACAATGTTCAGTTCAATGATTAAGAATATATTTTGTATCGGTTCGCCTGACCGGAATTTTACAGTATACAACAATTAAAAATGCGGATTTCAAATGCTTTAGGAGGCTTATAAAGATGGAACGATTAAAAAGAAACGAACAAAAAAGACATACAGAAAGAGTTCTTCAATTTGGTGAAGGAAACTTTCTTCGTGGATTTGTTGACTGGATGATAGACAGACTTAATAAGGAAAACGGCGGAGATTACGGCGTTGTTCTTGTTCAGCCTCTTGCAAACGGTCTTATTGATATGATTAATGAGCAGGACGGTTTATACAGCTTGTATCTGAGAGGACTTCAGAATGGTGAAAAGGTTGAGGAAACAAGAGTGGTTGACTGTGTGACACGCGGTATCAATCCATTTGCGGATACAGATGCATTTTTTGAATGTGCAAAGAATCCTGATTTAAGATTTATTGTTTCAAACACGACAGAGGCAGGTATTGAGTACAAGCCGAATCAGGATAGCAGTGACTTTGCCGGACTTACATTCCCGGGCAGACTTACACTGTTTATGAAAAAGAGATTTGATGAAGGACTTAACGGATTTATCCTGTTCCCGTGTGAGCTTATCGATAAAAACGGAGATTGTCTAAAGGAATGTGTACTTAAATACAGCAAGGATTGGGGCTACGGCGCTGAATTTGAAAAGTGGGTAAATGAAGAAAACCACTTCACAAATACGCTTGTTGACAGAATTGTAACAGGCTATCCGAGAGATACTGCAAAGCAGATGGAGGAATCATTCGGTTATCTTGATAATGTAATTGATACAGCTGAAATTTTCCACCTTTGGGTAATTGAGGGTGACAAAAAATACGCAGAGGAGATTCCGTTCCACAAAATCGGACTTAACGTACTGTGGACAGATGATGTAACACCTTACAAGAAGCGTAAGGTTCGTATTCTTAACGGTGCGCATACAATGATGGTGCTTGCTGCTCATCTTGCAGGACTTGAAACTGTAAGAGAAGCAATGGATGATGAGCTTGTGTTCTCGTTCATGAAGCAGGGCATTTTTGAGGAAATTATCCCGACACTTGATTTGCCAAAGGAAGAGCTTGAGCAGTTCGCAAACGACGTAATTGAGCGTTTCCAGAACCCGTTTATCAAGCACTATCTGCTTAGCATTGCGCTTAACTCTGTTTCAAAGTATAAGGTAAGAGTGCTGCCGAGCGTGCTTGGATATATAAAGGAAAAGGGCAGCGAGCCGAAACGTCTTGTGTTCTCACTTGCGGCGCTTATCGCATTCTACAGAACTGACGCGGCTAATGACGACCCTGCCGTAATGGAGTTTATGAAAACTGCGTCAACAGCAGATATTCTTGCAAAAACAGAATACTGGGGTGAGGATTTGTCATTCCTTCTTCCGTCAATTGAGGCTCATCTTGATGCCATTGAAAAAGAGGGTATCAGAAAGGCAATGGAAAAGGTAGTAGACTAACGCTAAAAATAAGTGGTGCATATCACCATCTTAAGCTGTTTGCAGTATCCGCATACGGCAGCATCGCTTTGGATGGTAATCTGCTTGCTTCTTTTCCGTGTTAATCAATACTAAATGGAGATTAAAATGAAAGAAATAAAGATAAATGAAAAGGACAATGTGGCTGTTCAGCTTGAGGGTGAGCTGAACGGTCACAAGGTTGCCCTGCGTGATATAAAAAAGGGCGAAAACGTAATAAAATACGGCTATCCTATCGGTCACGCCCTTGAGGACATCAAGGCGGGGGAGCATGTGCATACGCACAACATCAAGACAAATCTCAGTGGCGTGCTTGAATATAAATACGAGCCGCAGAGGAACGAAATCCCCAAAACCGAAAAACGCACCTTTATGGGCTACCGCCGCAAGAACGGCAGAGTGGGTATCAGAAATGAAATTTGGATTGTGAACACAGTCGGCTGTGTCAACAAGACCTCGGAAATCCTTGCAAGAGAGGCAAATCGGCTTTACGGCGATAAGTGCGACGGTATTTTCAATTTTGTTCATCCCTTCGGCTGTTCACAGCTTGGCGATGACCAGAAAACAACGCAGCTTATCTTAAAGGGACTTGTAAACCACCCCAACGCGGCAGGTGTGCTTGTTCTCGGACTTGGCTGTGAAAATAACAATATTCCGCTGTTTAAGACTGTTCTTGGCGATATAGACGAGGAACGTGTGCGCTTTATGAGCACACAGGAGCATGATGACGAAATCAGCGAGGGCCTAAGACTTATTGAGGAGCTTGTTGATTTTGCCGCTGAACAAAAGCGCGTTGAATGTGACGCATCGGAGCTTGTTATTGGACTAAAGTGCGGCGGCAGCGACGGCTTTTCGGGACTTACCGCAAATCCGCTTATAGGCAGATTTTCCGATAAGCTAATCGGTGCGGGCGGCAGCACAATTCTTACCGAGGTTCCGGAAATGTTCGGCGCGGAGACAATTTTGATGAACCGCTGCGTTGATGAAACGGTTTTTGATAAAACTGTTGCACTTATTAATGATTTTAAGGAGTATTTCACAAGCCATAATCAGGTGGTTTATGAAAACCCATCACCGGGAAATAAAAAGGGTGGTATAACAACGCTTGAAGATAAATCTTTGGGCTGTGTGCAGAAGTCGGGCAGCGCTGATGTGGTGGACGTTATACAGATAGGCAGCAGCGTTGAAAAGCAGGGACTTAATCTGCTGACAGGCCCCGGAAATGATATTGTTGCCGTAACTAATCTTACAGCGTCGGGCTGT
>JALEPO010000167.1 GCA_022768695.1 Clostridia bacterium | reverse complement strand
TTTAAAGCTTCTGCCTTATCTGTTTTTTCCCATGCAACACCCAAATCCTCACGACCCATATGACCATAAGAGGCAAGATTTTTATAAATTGGCTTTCGTAAATCAAGCTGTTTTATAATTGCGTTCGGACGAAGGTCGAATACTTTCTCTATTGCTTTTTCTATTTTAGTTTCATCTACCGTAGCTGTT
The DNA here is from genome assembly GCA_022768695.1 of Clostridia bacterium. Lineage (GTDB taxonomy): Bacteria > Bacillota > Clostridia > UBA1381 > UBA1381 > JALEPO01. The sequence goes on along the minus strand of JALEPO010000167.1, from coordinate 6,948 downwards.
CCGAAAGTATCAACCATAATTGAAACAGGATGCGCAACACCTATTGCATATGCAAGCTGAACCTCACATTTTTTGGCAAGTCCCGCTGAGACTATATTTTTTGCTACCCATCTTGAAGCATACGCGGCACTTCTGTCAACCTTTGTAGGGTCTTTACCTGAAAAAGCGCCGCCGCCGTGACGCGCATAGCCGCCGTATGTATCGACAATAATTTTTCGGCCTGTTAGTCCGCTGTCACCGTTAGGTCCGCCCACAACGAATCTGCCGGTAGGATTAATAAATATTTTTGTGTTTTCATCAATCAGATTTGAAGGTACAGTAGTAAGAATAACTTCGCGTTTAATGTCATCACGAAGCTTTTTTATATCAACATCAGGCGAGTGCTGACTTGATACAACAACTGCGTCAACCCTTACCGGCTTGTCGCCGTCATACTCAACAGTTACCTGAGTTTTACCGTCAGGACGAAGATAGTCAAGGATGCCCTCCTTACGAACCTCAGTAAGTTTTTTTGCCATTTTATGAGCAAGTGAGATTGGCATAGGCATAAGTTCAGGCGTTTCATCACAGGCATAACCGAACATCATACCCTGATCTCCTGCGCCTGTAGAGTTGTCATCATCGTTTTCGCCTTGTTCACGATTTTCATAGCCTGAATTAACGCCCTGCGCAATATCGGGAGATTGCTCGTCAATAGCTGTAACAACAGCACAGGTTGTGCCGTCAAAACCGTATTTTGCGCGATCATAGCCAATGTCTAAAACAACCTGTCTGGCTACCTTTGGAAAGTCAACATAACATTCAGTAGTGATTTCGCCCATAATTGAAATAATACCTGTTGTGCAGGTAGTTTCACAAGCAACTCTCGCTTGCGGATCAAGCTTTAAAATTTCATCTAAGATAGCATCTGAAATCTGGTCACAAATTTTATCGGGATGTCCCTCGGTAACGGATTCAGAAGTAAATAATTTTCTGCTCATTTTACATTTTCTCCTCAATGTTTATTCTTCGTATTATTTTACTACAAAAGGTATATAAAGTCAACATATGTTTTATTAATTAAAATTGTCGGAAAACACCCACAACCTTACCGATGATTGAAAGCTCCTCAACAATAATAGGCTCCATATAGTCATTTTCAGGCTGAAGGCGGAAATGTCCCTTTTCTTTATAAAATGTTTTAACCGTAGCCTCATCACCGTTTACCAGTGCCACAACAATATCGCCGTTTTGCGCAGTGGGCTGCTCCTGAACAATAATATAGTCGCCGTCCAGTATGGCAGCATTAATCATTGATTCACCCTGAACCTTAAGCATAAACAGATTCTTGTTTTTTGCAAAGTACATTGGCAGAGGAAAGGTTTCGGTATTATCCTGAATGGCTGTAATAGGCAATCCGGCTGTAACCTTGCCATACATAGGAACCTCAAGATATTTATCATCATAATCATCAGTGATATGCTTTAGAACCTTATTGCCGTCGGGGGCATAGTTTACAAGGCGCATAGAGCGGTTTTTTGATGATTCCTTTACAATATATCCCATTGTTTCAAGCTTCTTTATTCTTGCGTGTACTGTAGCGGTTGATGTAAGTCCGACCGCGTCGCATATTTCGCGTACTGTCGGCGGATAACCGTGAATTTCTGTTTGTTCATAAATAAAATCCATGATCTGATAGTCTTTTTCAGTAAGCTTTGGCATGGTTTTCTCCTCCGTCATTTTTATTAATTTCAGTATAACATAAACGAACAAAAAAGTCAAACAAATGTTTTGCAAAAAAGTAAAAATAAAAATATTGACAAGTAACAAAAGATATGTTAAAATATAGTTGAATAATTGTTCAACTATTAAAATGGAGGGATTACTATGACAAAACAGCCTGTGTGTGATTGTGATGTTATACATGAGGACACCGTTAAAAATGTACGGAAAAACATGACAGGTAAGGATGAGTATATTGAGCTTGCGTCATTGTTTAAGCTTTTTGGCGACGGAACAAGATTGCAAATTCTTCATGCGTTGGAGCAGGGAGAGTTATGTGTCTGTGATATAGCGTATTTGCTGGATATGACAAAATCAGCAGTATCGCATCAATTAAAGGCGTTAAGGCTTTCTAATCTCGTTAAATTCAGGAGGGAAGGACAAAATGTATATTATTCCTTGTCAGATGCTCATGTGAAAAAAATCATTGATATGGGATTTGAACATTTAAGAGAATGATTTTAAAAAATTTTTGTGTAAAAGTTGAACAATTGAACAATAATTCATAGGATGCTATAAGCAGTATAAGTAAATAAAAAAAGGAGGAGCTGTAATGAAAAAAGTATTCTTATTAAAAGGACTAAGCTGTCCGAACTGTGCGGCAAAAATCGAAAAAGAAGTTGGAGAAATTCCTGAAGTTAATGTTTCTGCTGTAAATCTCGTCAATCAAAGCTTAACAATAGAACTAAGCGAAGAATATTCAGGGGATATATATAAAGAAATCGTTAAAATTATTCACAGCCATGAGCCGGATGTAGAGGTGTGTGGCAAAAACGAGGATTTGGCGAAAAAAACTGAAAAAAAGAATTTTACAGCTGTTAAAATAGCTGTAGGAGCAGCTGTTTATATAGCGGAAATTATCATATCGCATATATTTGGTATTCCTTTATATATCGAATTGGGAATTTTGCTTGTTTCTTATATCATTTTAGGCGGTAATGTGGTTTTGCAGGCTGTAAAGAATATTTTAAAAGGACGTATCTTTGATGAAAATTTTTTAATGACTATTTCTACTATAGGTGCCTTTTGTATAGGCAGCTATACTGAAGCGGTTGCAGTTATGCTTTTTTATCAGATAGGGGAATATTTTCAGGATATGGCTGTATCGCGTTCAAGAAGGTCGATAGCTGACTTAATGGATATACGTCCTGATTGTGCGTCGGTTAAAAGAGGTGAAGATGTAAAAGTGGTCGCACCTGAAGATGTGGCTGTGGGAGAATTGATTATTGTTAAGCCGGGCGAGAAAATTCCTCTCGACGGAGTTGTTGTTGAGGGGGAAGCGATGGCAGATACGGCGGCTTTAACAGGGGAGTCTGTTCCAAGACACTTGCGTAAAGGTGATGAGGCGCTTTCGGGATTTGTTAATCAGAACGGTGTACTTACAATCAGGGTTACAAAAACCGCCGGGGAATCCACTGTTGCAAAGATTATTGATTTAGTTGAGAATGCTGCCGCAAGAAAAGCGCCTGCAGAAAACTTTATTACAACATTTTCGAGATATTATACACCTGTAGTGGTAATATTAGCTGCAATTCTTGCTGTTATTCCACCGCTTGTATTAGGCGGAGCGTGGACTGACTGGATAAGACGAGGTTTGGTATTTCTGGTAATATCGTGTCCTTGTGCATTGGTAATTTCAATTCCTCTGAGCTTTTTCGGCGGTATTGGCGCAGCGTCAAGAAAAGGCGTGCTGATTAAGGGGAGCAACTATCTTGACGCGTTAAATAAGGTTGACACTGTTGTTTTCGATAAAACCGGAACACTTACAAAAGGTGTTTTTAACGTAACGGAAATTATTAATGCAAACGGTCATTCAAAGTCAGATGTTCTTGAATATGCAGCTAAGGCTGAAAGCTTTTCAAATCATCCTATCGCAAAATCCATATTGAGAATGTATGGTAAAAATATAAATAAAACAACCGTTAATAAATATGAAGAGCTTTCGGGCAGAGGTGTGAGGATTGTTGGTGATGGAAGAAGTATAATTGCCGGCAGCGAAAAAGCAATGAAAGAGTTTGAAATTGATTTTAAACCGGTAGAAAATCCCGGAACAAAAGTATATGTCGCAGTTGACGGAAGCTTTGCAGGGTGCATTGTAATTTCGGATGAAATAAAAGAGGACAGCGAGAAGGCAGTTTCTGAATTGAGAAGTCTTGGAATTAACATGACAGTTATGCTTACTGGCGATGATATGAAAACGGCAGAAGCGGTTGCGGAAAAAACAGGAATTGACGAATATTATGCAGAGCTTTTGCCGGACCAAAAGGCAGAAAGATTAGAGAAGCTCAAAAAAGGAAAAAGAGGAAAGATAGCTTTTGTAGGGGACGGTATAAATGATGCGCCTGTGCTTGCGCTTGCTGATGTGGGCATAGCGATGGGAGCATTAGGCTCAGACGCGGCAATTGAAGCGGCGGATATTGTGCTTATGACAGATGAACCGGCAAGAATTACAGAAGCGGTGAAAATTTCAAAATTTACAAAAAGAATTGTTTTACAGAATATAATCTTTGCATTGTCAGTAAAGGGTATATTTCTGATTCTTGGAGCATTCGGAGTTGCCGGAATGTGGGAGGCTGTTTTTGGTGACGTTGGTGTTATGATAATAGCCGTACTTAATGCAATGAGAATATTAAGGAAATAAAATATATCAGTACAATATATTTACCGGGAGATTATAACAATTTAAGTCCAATTCCTTATCAAATTCTAAATGTTATTGTAAAATTTAGAATTTGAAGGGATTGGATTTTTTTGTATAAAAGAATTTTTATATGGGAAAAAGAACCAAAAAATAAAGAAATTGTCCGAAAACCGGCAGATAGAAGATGGGGAAAAGGTATTTTATTTCAATTAAAAGCTAAATTCCATATTTTAATAAAAGAAATATTAAAAATAGTATTCCCAAAACAGAGTTTTTGTAGTATAATAAAATTAGAAGGTAAGGTGAAATGCGATGAGAATAGAAAGATTAACTGATAACAGAATTAAGGTTACTCTTACCACTGCGGACTTAATGCATCTGGATATTAACATAGAACAATTAACTCCGGATTCTAAGGAGCTGCATACATTTTTGTTCCATATAATGGAAACTATAAGAGAAGAAACTGATTTTAATCCATACAGCGGTCAGGTGGTGGTTGAGGCTACGCCGTCAAGTGAGGGTATAAGTATACTTGTAAGTAAAATGCAGGAAAAGGAAAAGCATATAACACGGGAACAGTTTGAAAAAATTTCGTCTGTTAAGCCTAAAGTAAGAAAAAGAAAAAATACGCTTGCGGCATATTATTTTAATGATTTTGAAAATATGTGCAGTGCTTTGTCGATGCTGCAGCCTGAGGCTTTGAAAGTCGGAAGTCTTTTCAGACAGGGTAACAGATATTGTATTTTCATAAAAAATGAAAAGTGCTTTGAAAAAAGTATGAATATTTTAAGTGAATTTGCAAAACGAGGATTGCTGACGGCTATACAGGAGCTACACATAAGAGAACACTGGACGATGCTTGCCGAAGGTGATAAGCTTGTTAGTATGGCTGAAGGAATAGCGGAGCTTGAAAAAAAATAATTACATACCTATAATAAAGATATTTGAGAAAGTATAGTTTTAGAATGAATAACATAAGAAAAATAATATTTTTTATTCTGCTCATTGCAATGACTGTAATATCGGTTAGTACGGGATTTGCATACGAGGAGAATGATGCGCTTGGAATTACAGTGCATATACGTCATAATATAAACAGGCATATGGCAAGGCTGCAAAATAAGAACGGAGCCTTGCTGAAAGTTATGCCTGAAGAAATTTCAAAATTGGATTTCAATAAATATGATACTGAGGAGCTTGTGCTTGGGACGGAGCTTTACAGCTTTGACGATAACCTCGGCTCTGTATTTAAATACTTGCTTAAGGGTAATATTGAAGACGAAATTTCCGGCGATGAGAATAAAGTTAATACATTAAGCGGAAGTAGCTATAAGGTGCATAGTCTAATCGGACTGAATGGTTTTCCCGAGATTTTTGCGTGCAATACAATATTAAGAGCGTCAACTGGAGGGCGCGCAAAGCTTGTAAGTGATTTCCCTGAGGAAATACCGAAGTATCAGGTTATAAAAAATAAAAATAATATTTATGTTGAAAATATAGATTTCTACAATTTCTCAACTATTAAATTTGAATACTGTGAAAATATTATATTTAATAATTGTACGTTTAATGATTTTTCTGTTAATGGTTTAGTATTCAGAGACTGTGAGAATATATCTGTTATCAATTGTAATTTTAACAATTGCGGTAATGCGATGACAGATTATACAAACAGCGGATACAGTATTCGTATAACCGGCGATGATACAAATCCGGCAAATAACGTATTGATAGAAAATTGCGTAATAGAGAATGCATGTGGTGATGCAATAAGCTTTGTAGGGGCTGTTGATAATTTTATAGTCAGAAACAATAAAATAAACAACAGTGTTTGGAGCGCTATAGACTATTGGCAGCCGGCGATATCGGGTGAGTATATAAATATCATCGAAAATAACAGCTGCGTAAATATTGGCTTTGGAGAGCCTTCAAAATATGATACTGCCGCAAGGGTGAGCGGTGTAGGCTGCTCGGCAATTTTTGCCGGAAAGGGAATGCCTATGGCAAAAACCATCGTAAAAAACAATACAATAAGAAATGCGGTTGAAAACGGAATTGAAGGCGCATATGAGTTGGTATATCATAACACAATTGAAAATACCGGTGAAAATTCGGCTGTAAGACATACTGGTTCAACGGAAGGGATTTTTATTACACCTGTTGTGTCATTTGAACAGAAGTATATTTCAAATGTTATACAAACGCGAGGCTTAAGATGTATTTCGTCATATTCTTCCGAGCCGGATGAATATAAGGCAATATATATAATAGGTAATTCATTTTCACTCAAGGATACTGATGACAGTATAACCTGTAAATATAAAAGAGCCGATATAGAAATAAATTATCCGCATTTAAAGAAGCTTGTAATACGCGGTAACACAGGAATGCGGTGTGATATTGACAGTGTTAATATATTTATCAGAGATAAAGAATATGCGATGGAATATTTTGATTTGGAAAATCCTTGTAAAATAGGAGTAGTTCCTGAGTGTGTAAAATACTGTTATAATATTAATGTGAGATAATTAAAAAGTGAAAAA
>JALEPO010000136.1 GCA_022768695.1 Clostridia bacterium | reverse complement strand
ATAGAAAACCCATAAGTTAGAGGGAGGGGTCTGGGCGAGGGAGATAAGCGAGCGCAGCAACCAACGGTTGCAAGGAGCGCCCTCCCTCCCCAGCGTTTTTTGGTACTTTTGTACGTACAAAAGTACATAAATAATAAATTATAAAAATTATTAAGCAAAATAATTTTTGTGCCTCTAAACAATAATTTAGTGCAACAGTTTCTTTTGTCCAAAATTTTTATCCGTAATAAAAATAAGGATTATTTTATCAATTCCGAAATATCAGCAAATACCGCATCTGTGCCGCCGCCTGCGCGCGGACGGTTGAAATACAGCCGTTTACCGTCACGGGAAAAAGACGGATTTGGGTGAACCTGTTTCTGCCAAACGGTTTCCTGCTCATCGGGAATTTCAAACTCCGCGGCAGGTTCTTTTGAACCACGCTTATATAGGTATACATTCGGCGCAAATCCCGGATAGCAGCGGTCGCCGGCAAAATAGCATCTGTCTGCGCTGCCGTCCATATGATTGGAAATTCCTCCGAGAATTTCAAGCTCCTCACCGTCTTTTGAAAAACGGGCAATATAGCTTGTTTCCATTTCTATATGACGTCCCTGATTGAACTGACGTGTTGCCATATATGTATCATCGTCAAACCAGAGCTGATGCACCGGCTTGTCGGGTATGATGTGCGTCACCTTCGTGTCAAGATCAATACAGCCTAATGCTCCGAATACGGGACACTCTGCCACTCCCAGACGCATCATTACAGCTGTTCCCGACGGATTTAGCTGAACATGACTCACCGATGCGGTATGCTCGTTTGGAGTAAGACCGTGCGATTTTACCATATCAAGAATTTCTGTTTCCGACGCGGCAAGCGTTATTTTACCGTCAGCAATATCAAGAACATAGATACCGCATTCACTGATTTCGGGATAGTCCGGATTTTTACCGATAAATTCTGCTGAAATGGAAAATGGATATTTTCCGTTTTCGGCGCAGTGACTTTCCTTTGCTGTTATTTTATATTTAATTTCACCTGTGTCAACATCCATAATGCGGAATACGGGCAGATTATCGATGCTGTCACGGAATACTATTGTTGAATTATCAACAAATGTAGCAGAAGGTCCGTTATGGTTTCCGCAGTTTACGGTAAAGATATGTCTGTGATTTGTCAAATCGGCATTACATATTATTATTTTAGTTTTGTTTTCATCAAGATTGCTTTTTAAAGCATATACAAGACGTTTTCCGTCCGGACTTTCCGGGCATCCGCCGTTCATGCCGAGCAGTGTGGAATGATTTCCGTCTGCTATTTTTGTTATTTTCATTTTTGTCACCTCATCTAATACATTTTATCTCTGCAATAAAAGCGGTAAATACCGCTGAAATATTTAAATCTATTATATCATGATTAACGGTATCGTTTCAAGAGCATTTTCTATTAATTGAACAATATTGATTTATTTGTGTTATTAATCAAATATTAAAGCCGTAGATAAGCAGGAACATTGATGATTTCATGAAAAAACATCATCATTCACACCAAAAGAAAAAAGTGCCGCAAATAGTTTTATTGAATTATTTGTTAGAAAAGAACAACAATAAAAATGTGATATTATAATAAAAAACAGTTGAATTTTCCGATAAAAAAGTATATAATATTTACTGATGATTTGACATTTATATGATTATGGTCATATTATGCAATGTTCATATAAAAGGAGACAGCTTATGACGGAAAAGAAAATCGGTGAGGAATGCGGTGTTTTTGCTATTTATGATCCCGAGGGTGACGCTGCGCGCAGCACATATTACGGACTGTACGCACTTCAGCACAGAGGCCAGGAAAGCTGCGGAATTGCCGTAAACAACAACAGGGATATTTCGTATTACAAGGATATGGGACTTGTAAACGATGTGTTCAACGAGGATATTCTCAGCAAATTGAAGGGTACTATGGCGGTAGGTCATGTTCGTTATTCAACAACCGGCGAAAGTATGCGTGAGAATGCTCAGCCGCTTGTTCTGCGATATGTTAAAGGAAATATTGCTATTGCGCATAACGGCAATCTTGTAAATAAGGATAAGCTTGCCAAGGAGCTGAGTGTTACCGGCGCAATTTTCCAGACTACCTCGGATACGGAAATGATTGCCTATACAATAGCAAAGGAGCGTTTGAGGTCCGGCAGCGTTGAGGAAGCGATTGACAAAACGATTAATCATCTTGTGGGTGCATTTTCGCTGATTGTGATGAGTCCGCAGAAGCTTATCGCCGCGCGTGATCCGTGGGGTTTCAGACCGCTGTGTATGGGCAGAAAGGGCAGCGCTGTTGTGTTTGCTTCGGAAACCTGCGCTCTTGACAGTATCGGCGCGGAGTTTGAGCGCAATTTGCTTCCGGGCGAAATTGTCGTAGTTAAAGACGGCACAGTTACATCAATAAAATCGCATATCAACAAGCAGCCGCATACTATGTGCATTTTTGAATATCTTTATTTTGCGCGTCCCGACAGTGTTATTGAAGGTCAGTCCGCGCATGATTCAAGAATGCTTGCAGGAAAATATCTTGCGCAGGAATATCCGGCGGAAGCGGATGTTGTAATAGGCGTTCCTGATTCGGGACTGAGCGCGGCTATGGGATTTGCACAGGAGTCGGGAATACCGTATGGTATAGGCTTTGTAAAAAATAAATATATAGGAAGAACCTTTATTCAGCCATCGCAGTCGATGCGTGAAAACGCGGTCAGAATTAAGCTGAATGTCTTAAAAAGCACTGTTGAGGGTAAACGCGTTGTTATGGTTGACGATTCGATTGTAAGAGGAACTACCTCAAAGAGAATTGTAAGCCTGCTGAGAAAATGTGGTGCAAAAGAGGTTCACGTCAGGTCTTCAGCGCCGCCGTTTATGTGGCCGTGCTATTTTGGAACTGATGTTCCGTCACGCGAGCAGCTTGTTGCCTGCAACTATAGCATGGAGGGCATAAGAGAGCTTATAGGTGCGGACAGCATAGGCTTTTTGAGTGTTGATTCATTAAAGAAAATCATACCGGATGCAGACTGCGGCTACTGTGACGGCTGCTTCAGCGGCAAATATCCGGTTGATGTGGAATAATAGATTTAAGGTTTAGTACAGAAAGGACAGGCATATGGGAGGAATATTTGGAGTTATATCTAAGAAAAACTGCGTTATTGATTTGTTTTTTGGTATTGATTATCACTCACATCTGGGAACAAAGCGAGGCGGTATGGTAGTGTACGGCGAAGACGGTTTTGACAGAGCTATTCATAATATAGAGAATTCCCCGTTCCGTACAAAGTTTGAACGTGATGTCGAAGAAATGTCAGGAAATTCCGGAATAGGCTGTATTTCCGACAACGAACCTCAGCCGCTGATTGTTCGCTCGCATCTTGGAAATTTTGCGATTACTACAGTAGGTCTTATAAGCAATACCGAGGAACTGCTTGAAATGGCTTACGAAAAGGGCACGCCGCATTTTCTTGAGATGAGCGGCGGAAATATTAATCAGACAGAGCTTGTTGCTGCTATTATCAATCAGGAGGATAATATTGTTGACGGTATTAAGTATGCACAGAAGGTTATAAAAGGCTCTATGTCTATGCTGCTTTTAACCTCTGAGGGAATTTATGCCGCCCGTGACAGACTGGGAAGAACTCCCATTATTATCGGTAAGCGCGATGACGCATTCTGTGCGTCCTTTGAAAGCTTCGCTTATCTGAATCTCGGATATTCGAATTATAAGGAGCTTGGCCCCGGAGAAATTGTATTTATGACGGCTGACGGAGTTGAAACTGTTTCGCCTCCGGGAGAGGAAATGAAAATTTGTTCCTTCCTTTGGGTTTATTATGGATACCCCACATCATGCTATGAGGGTATAAATGTTGAAAATATGCGTTACCGCTGCGGAGCAAAGCTTGCAGAGCGCGACAATGTAAATCCGGATATTGTTGCGGGTGTGCCTGATTCTGGTATTCCTCATGCAATCGGCTATGCAAACAAATCGGGTATTCCATTTGCAAGACCGTTTATCAAATATACTCCGACATGGCCTCGTTCGTTTATGCCGCCGACGCAGTCACAGAGAAATCTTATTGCTAAAATGAAGCTTATTCCTGTTGAGGAATTAATACATGACAAGAGTTTGCTTCTTATTGATGACTCTATTGTCAGAGGTACTCAGCTCAGAGAAACAACAGAATTTTTATACAACAGCGGTGCAAATGAGGTTCATATCCGTCCTGCGTGTCCGCCGTTATTGTTCGGCTGTAAGTACTTGAATTTCTCACGTTCAAAATCAGAGTTAGATTTGATTACCAGACGTATAATTCAAAAGCGTGAAGGTGAAAACGTGTCCAAGGAAGTGCTTAGTGACTATGCAAATCCTGAAAGCCAGAATTATAAGGAAATGGTTGATGAAATTTGCAAGGAATTGAATTTCACTTCACTTCGCTTCCACAGACTTGATGACATGATTGAAACAATCGGTCTGCCGGAATGTAAGCTTTGCACCTACTGTTGGAACGGAAAGGAATAATATTTACTATGCTTTTAAGCTGTGAAGTGTAGAAATATGTCTTTTAAATGATTATAAAAAACTTGATTTTAGGGGCGGCTTTAAAAGCTGCCCTTATTAAATGTGGAAAGAATGGTATAAATGATTACTGATATGACAGAGGGAAAGCCCTCAAAAACACTATGGCTTTTTTCTATGCCTATGCTGCTGAGTGTTGTATTTCAGCAGCTTTATAATATTGTTGACAGTGTTGTTGCAGGTAAGTTTATCGGCTCTGAAGCCTTGGCGGCGATAGGTGCTTCATATCCTGTTACTATGATTTTTATGGCTGTTGCCGCCGGTGGAAATATTGGTGCGGCGGTGGTTATTTCTCAGCTCTTTGGCGCGAAAAAATTCAGCCGTATGAAAACAGCGGTTTCTACCGCAATAATTTCGATGATGTGTATTGCGCTTATCCTTACGGTACTGGGATTGTTTTTTTGTCCGTCAATGCTCAGACTTCTCAACACTCCGGAAAACATTTTCACCGGTTCTGCGCTGTATCTTAATATTTACACAGTCGGTCTTGTATTTTTGTTTTTATACAATATTTCAACGGGTGTTTTTACTGCCTTGGGCGATTCAAAAACACCGCTGTATTTTTTGATTGCCTCATCGGTTGGAAACATTATTCTCGACCTTGTTTTTGTGATTTGCTTTAAGATGGGGATTTCCGGAGTCGCATGGGCTACTTTTATAGCGCAGGGAATTTCATCGCTTATGGCGGCATTTGTTTTGATGAAGCGTTTAAGAGAAATTAAGGTTGAAAGATACATAAAATTTTCGTGGAAGATGCTCAAAAATATATCTAAAATAGCTGTTCCGAGTATTTTGCAGCAAAGCTTTGTTTCTGTGGGAAATTTGTTTGTTCAGGGACGTGTAAACAGCTTTGGCTCAGAGGTTATCGGAGGCTACAGCGCGGCGGTAAAGCTTAATACCTTTGCAATAACAAGCTTTTCTACTCTTGGTAACGCCGTATCAAGCTATACGGCTCAGAATATCGGGGCGGGCAGAAAATATCGTATACCAGAGGGATTAAAAGCCGGAATGATAATCATGCTGATTATTGCTCTGCCGTTTTTCTCTGCATATTTTATTATACCGGAGTTTATGATGAATATATTTGTTGACAGCTCCGACGCGTCGATAATTGATGTTGGAAAGGTATTTTTAAGAATAGTTTCCCCTTTTTATATCGTAATAGGAATAAAGCTTATTATTGACGGAATACTGCGAGGAATGGGTAAAATGAAACAATTTATGATGTCAACCTTTTCCGATTTGATACTGCGTGTAGTTCTTGCGTATGTGTTCTCTTATATTCTTGATTCTTCGGTGGGAATATGGATGTCATGGCCAATAGGCTGGTCAGCGGCTATGATTATATCTACCGTATGCTATATTGCGCTGTACAGAAAAGAGCTGTGCGGCAATAAAAAACTCACACATTAAGCAAAAAAATCTGACAGAAGTTCACTTTCTGTCAGATTTTTTTAAATTCCGTTTCCCAAGGCATCACATCGCCGTCCTCTTTTAAATAATCGATAATCTGCCACACACCGTTGCCTGTTTTTGAATCTACACGAAACACCGTTTCACAGCCGGCAAGTCTTAACCAACGTTCTGCCCTGTCAGGATCCGCCCCATCACTCTCACACTGCGTAACAATCCCAATAACCGGACGATTGCACACAGGAGTAACACAAGGCGGATATAATGAATACGGCTCTCTTGCGCTTATCATAAGCCCTACAACGTCAGCCTCAAAGGTGTACATAGCAAGAGCATTTCCGAGATTTTTAGTCTGTATGTATTCTCCCGGAGTATCGATAATTACATCAAAGCGATTAACATACTGCGTCTTGTGATAATGTATTTTTTCACCCTTCAGAGCTTGAGTCAGGGTAGTTTTTCCACATTCTGAACGTCCAACAAGTATTATTTTTTTCATGTTT
>JALEPO010000028.1 GCA_022768695.1 Clostridia bacterium | reverse complement strand
TACCTCGTGATAAAATTTCTAAACAGAATTGTTTAAGATTTCTTTATCAGGAGCGAGTGGGAATGAACGAAAAAATCCCCGAAATCCGCATAAACAGTGGATTTTCGGGGATTGTTTTTGTCTTTTGAGTACATTTTGAGTACAAAATTATAGTATCAGTATAGTATCACACTATATTATCGTATCCGATCAATAATCAGTGCTATCAATACCCAAAAAGGTCTGAGCAACTCTATTGACTTGCTCAGACCTTCTTACAATAACTTGGTAATTCTTTGCTCCACTCGCTTATGTGTACCTTGTTTTTGATTGCCATTACTTTATCCATTCTAACCAACTCCATAGATTTCGTTAGAATGATTATACCATAGCAGGACTGTCATGGGGTAGTCGCGGGTTTATTGATCGGATACTCTACACCATGTTGAGGGTTTACACAATACTTGAAATAGAATTGATACACCCAGTTTCTCACCAAGATAGCGCACGGGAAACAAAGTATAATCATTTGATATGGTGGTAAACACCTCATTTGATACATCTTCGTTATTCACATATGCAGTTGCATACGCACTTACTCCGATTAGAAATAAAACTGCCATGGCAATAATTGAAACTAAAATTTTCTTTTCCACTAACACTGCTCTCCTATTCATATTTTAGATTATAAACAGTCGCATATACAACATTTTTATTTCTTTCCCAAATCGCATCAAAATAGTCGATTGGCACCGGATTAATAATACCCTGTTTCTTTTCATTTCCTACCTCTATGGTAATACTTGGTATCCCCATTTTATATACAGCCCAATCCTTATACCCTGCTGCATCTACAGCGGTATAGTCCGAATCAAGTGAATAATTTGTTTCATCCGAAATACGCCGCGCGAAGCTCTGTGATTCTTCTAAAACATTTCCTTCCTGTTTATAATACCAGTAAATCAGCGCCCCACATGTATGATAACCTATGCTACGCTTAATATCGCAATTCTGCGTAAGGTAGATTAAGGCTGCAGATTCAGCTTCACTTCCCGGGAATTCACCCTTATACCTGTCAGATGAAGATCTACCCGAGCCTGTATATTCGTCCCACCCTGCATCAAAATTACGATTTAGATCCACACAGTTAGCATTAGCTTTCCATTGTTCGTAATCGGTGCTTCCCATCGAAGCGATATTATGTCTTACAATTTCACTACGTATTCCATCTAAACCAAACTGACTTATTGCAACTCCGTCCGGATTGCTCATAGGAATAAAATGTATTGTTACACCTTCCAAAAGCTCATTTATGGGTATTCCGTTATATTCTCCTCCATATCCATTCAATGCATCAATACAGTCACACAATTGACGCATTACAACCTGTGAGGTTATGTATTCTCTTGCATGCATAGCTCCAAAAATCAATATTTGATTTTCTCCATACGAATCGCCTATAATAATGTCATATACATTACGTTCATCAAGTGTATCACATAGTTCATCAATGTGGATTATTTCACCATACAACTTTTTCAGTTCGGATATGTCGTATTCCAAATCTTCGTATGTATATTGACGGGGCGTCAAATTTATTATTAATTCCTGCTGTGCAGTTTTTGGCATTATCTTAGTTTCTTGAATGGACATATCTAATGTAGTGACAGGTTTTAGTGTGTTAGAAGCAATATTCTCAGCTTCTGATGGTGCACACCCTGCAATTACCATAATCACTATCAGGCTCATCATAATTTTTATTATTTTCATCTTAGTGCAATGTATGACTGCAAGGCATAGCCACGCTGACCTTTATATTCTATACAGTAAAAACCGTTATCCGCTGTACTTACAAAAGTCACGTATGTCCCCAATGGAATTTGTGCCAGAGAATCACCGGAAGTTGATGGGTTGCTTCTTAATGTAATCCATTCCTTACAGTTTACGACTTGAGCAACTCTTCCCGATGAATTTGACGAAGCTGTTGATGTACCCGGCTTTGTACTCGAAAGATAAGACGCAAGACTATATCCTACTTTCCCATCATAATTAATTTTGTAAAATCCGTTACCTGCATTTTCTATATATCCTACCGCTTGACCGAGAGGAATCTGTACTATTTCTGACGCAGAGGTCGACGGAGCCGTTCTAAGTGTAATACTTTGTTTACAGTTTACAACATAGTACGTAGCTACGACATTAGTGTTTGATGAAGTCTGAGGAACATAAACAACCTTCGGTTGTTTATTAGCTGCATCATCTATTTTAGATTGTGCCGAATCCAGCATGGATTTAAGCTCATCAATCTGTTTCCTTTGATAATTGGTTATATCTTTTGAATAAAGCTCTGTTATATTTGCTGATGCGCTTTCGTAATCACCCGCTGCAATCCATTCCTTTACACTTGCTATCTGTTGATCTACATCGCTAATAACTGCTCTCTTTGTTTCCACATCGTGCTTTAAAGATTCTATATCCTCAGCAATAGTATAATTTTTATAACTGTCAGGTATTGCGTTTAGTGCTTCCGTAGCACCATCCATATTAATTTCGTCAAATTCTTCCTTAGCTTTTATATAATTTTCCAGTATAAGTATCATCTCATTGATTTCATCGTCATCACTACCTTCACTTTGAGCAAGTTGAAGGTAGTTAAGTGCTGCTGTATAATCCGAATTTGCCATTGATAATTTACTTTGTTCAATCGCTTTTTTACCTGTACTGCTGGTGCATGCAGCTTGTGTAAGCAATACTGCAACCATTGTTACTATTAATATTAGTTTTTTCATATGCGTTCGCCCTTCCATATTTATTTTTGTGACAAAACCTATAGGTTCATTTTAGTTTTTATATTGTATAAATTATCCAAAAAAATTATAGCATATTCGACATTTTATGTCAATGTTTTTTAGATTTGTTTAAAAGCAAAAATGATTTTGTTTTAAAAAGTATACTTTTTACCATCATATAAAATGTAACTACACTGAAGCCACAATTTTCAGCAGCTTGTCTTGCTGAGACTTTTTTATTTTGTATCCGATCAATAATCAGTGCTATCAATACCTAAAAAGGCTGAGCAGCTCTATAGACTTGCTCAGACCTTCTTACAATAGCTTGGTAATTCTTTGCTCCACGGCAGAAATGCGTATCTTGTTTTTAATTGCCATTACTTTATCCATTCTAACCAACCCCATAGATTTCGTTAGAATGATTATACCATAGCAGGACTGTCATGGGGTAGTCGCGGGTTTATTGATCGGATACTAAGCAAGGTATTGTGGAAATACCTTATACAAGTATTTGTAGAGAACACTTGTTGCTTGTTTTGAACATTGTGGAGTTGACTATTAAATTATTCTGTGATAAAATTAAAAATCATAGATTATGTAAAAGGAGAGTGTACCTATATGAACAAAAAGAGAGTCATAATTCATATTATTATTCCAATAATTTTAGCAATAATAACGAACTTTATATGTCTAAAACTATTTTATATCCCAGATCCTGCTAAGCCAGGAACGGCTGTATGGGCTACAGATGCAATAGCAGTTGGTGTATCATTATTTATTTTAGGTGTTTCTGCAATTGTTTCTGCTATTTTATATGTTGGTAGAAAAAGAAAAGAATAACTAAATCATTTCAATCATGTCCTCTCTATGCAAATTACATACACACAAAATAGACTTTGCTATGTATCCGATCAATAATCAGTGCTATCAATACCTAAAAAGGCTGAGCAGCTCTATAGACTTGCTCAGACCTTCTTACAATAACTTGGTAATTCTTTGCTCCACGGCAGAAATGCGTATCTTGTTTTTAATTGCCATTACTTTATCCATTCTAACCAACTCCATAGATTTCGTTAGAATGATTATACCATAGCAGGACTGTCATGGGGTAGTCGTGGGTTTATTGATCGGATACTTTTTAGGTATTGGTAGCACTGATTATTGATCGGATACATTTTTTTGCGGTTTAATGCAACAGCCCCTTTTTATAATATGAGAAATTGATTGTAAGACGAGCCACTCAAAAATTTCGGAAAATTGAGCTGGCTGGCACGGTAAGTTATTAAAAACAGAAAACATTTTGATGTATTTTACTTTATTAATTTCTTTAAGTCGAGTATATTTTTCATAGGATTTCTGTTTTTTTTGCATATATATGAGCAAAGATTACATTCAGTGCAATCCAATATAAAATTCTCTGCTGCTTTGTTGATATCGGTTGTGCTGCTTAGTAATTTTGGATTGATTTTCATTGGA
>JALEPO010000027.1 GCA_022768695.1 Clostridia bacterium | reverse complement strand
CCTCAAAATGATAACAGAGTATATCAATATCTCATCAAAAAGGAAAATGAAGGAAAACCTTTAAAGGTTGCTAAAATTGCAGCACTAAACAAATTTTTAAGAATCTACTACGCAAGAGTTATGGAGGTTTATTCTAATATTTAACTACTTTATACAAAAATTTAGACCGACACTTTTAATGCCGGTCTGTTTGTCATGCTATTATTTGTATCGAAAATTTTTAAAAATTTCTCTTGACTTTTTTTAGCAGGTCTTATTAAATTGTTGCGCATATTAAAAAATTATATTTATTTTTAGCAAAAACCTGCAAAATTATTTAAAAATAAAATTTAATATAAGCGGTAATTCATCCGTTTGCTGTTATTGTTGATTTTTGGCGAAAAATGTGATAAGATATACCGGAAAATAAATTTGGAGGACAATGCTGTGGCAAAGGAGTCTAATCAGAAAGCGAAGCTTTTATATTTGATAAAAATATTTGAAGAAAAAACAGATCAGGAGCATCCTATAACTATAAATGAGCTTATATCGCTTCTGGCGAATTTTGGAATATCTGCCGAGAGAAAAAGTCTGTACCGCGACATAGAGCTTTTGCAGAGTTTTGGCTATGATATTATCGCGCAAAGAAGCAAAACATATGGATATTATTTAGCAAGCCGCATTTTTGAGCTGGCGGAGCTGAAGCTTTTGGTGGACGCAGTGCAGTCATCGAAATTTATAACTCACAAAAAAAGCAATGAGCTTATAAAAAAGATAGAAAGTCTGGCAAGCGAGCATGAAGCAAAGCAGCTGCAAAGACAGGTATATGTCGCCAACAGAATAAAAAATGCGAACGAGAGTATATATTATAATGTGGACAGAATACATAGCGCAATAGGAGAAAATTCAAAAATCAGCTTTAAATATTTTGATTGGACAATGAACAAAGAAAAGGCGTTCAGAAAAGACGGGGAAAAGTATACCGTAAGTCCGTGGGCGCTGACGTGGGATGATGAAAATTATTATCTTGTAGCATATGAAACTGAAACAGATATGGTAAAGCATTATCGTGTGGACAAGATGATGTACATAGACGCTTTATGCGAGAAACGAGATGGGAAAAAGAAATTTGCGGAATTTGATATGGCAATTTATTCGAAAAAGTTTTTCGGTATGTTTAACGGCAACGAGGAAACCGTAACAATACGCTGTCATAAAAGTATTGCGGGAGTAATAATTGACCGTTTTGGAAAAGATATAACACTGTTTCCGGATGATGCCGAGCATTTTAAGGCGAATATAAATGTTGCAGTAAGTCCTATGTTTTTGGGATGGGTATTTAACTTCGGAGATAAAATGGAGATTGTTTCTCCAAAGGGTGTAATCAGCAAATTTAAAGAAATGGCACAAGGTGTAGTAGATAAATATGAGCAGGTTTAAGATTACTGAGTTTGATATACAAATTAATAAAAATAATGTTTTAAATTCAATCAGTTGTTTTCCTGAAAGTCCTGTATATGATCATGTATCGCGGGAATACGACAAGCTTTTACAAAAGACGGAAAAGATGCTTGTTCCGGAGGCATATGTGTGCTTTAAGGAGAACAAGGCATATTGTCTTATGACTGCCGGAGCTGCTGTAAGCGATTATTCAAAGGAGCTTTTTGACAGCGGTGAGGGATTGTCGGGGCTTATTGTAAATGCGATTGCCGATGATTTTGTGTTTTCGATGGACAGTATCGTTAATGAGTTTATAAAGGCAAAGTGCGGTGAAATGGGAAAAGGGATTTCAAAAAGACTGGAAGCGCCTTCAGATTTGCCGCCGGAGGCACAGCGTGAGATAATTGCCGCGGCGGGAGAGTGCGGTGTGTCGCTTACTGAGGGAATGATGCTTGAGCCTGTTAAAACCTGCGGCTATATATTGGAGCTTACAGACGACAGCGGAATTTTTAATGCACAGCATGACTGTACAAAATGCAAAAGCAAGAACTGCCCGCGAAGAACGGCGCCTTTTTCAGGTGAATTTGAAGCGCTCTCGGATTATGAATACAGTGTGGACAGCGCGTCAAAGGAAACGATAATTTGTATTGATATAGGAACAACAACCATAGCTTTTGAATTAATCAAGGCGGGAAAAACCGCCGGTAAATATACGGAGCTTAACACGCAGCGACGCTTCGGCGCAGATGTTCTTTCGAGGATTGACGCTTCAAACAGGGGCAGACTTTGTGAATTGCGGCAAATGATACAATATCAGCTCATAAACGGCATTAAACGGCTCGTTAATGGGACAAGTCAGCCGGACAAAATAATTATTGCCGCAAATACCACTATGGTATATTTGCTTATGGGATATTCTTGCGAGGAGCTTGGAGCATATCCGTTCAAAGCGTCGCATCTTGAAACGATAAGAACATCGTTTGATAAAATTGTACCTAACAATGAAATATACACTGAAACTGTTATTATAGGCGGTATATCGGCATTTGTCGGAGGTGATATAACAAGCGGACTTTATATGTGTGATTTTGATTTGTCTGAAAAGATAAATATGTTCATAGATCTTGGTACTAACGGCGAAATGGCGATAGGCGGTCAAAATAAGATAATTGTTACCTCAACGGCGGCAGGACCTGCCTTTGAGGGAGGAAGAATAAGCTGCGGTACAGGTTCGGTAGACGGAGCAGTCTGCGGATTGGATATAAAGTCAGGGAAAATTGATACTATAAATAATAAAACACCGTCAGGATTGTGCGGAACAGGAATTATAGAATTGGTATCAGAGCTTCTTAATAACGGGTATGCTGACGAAACGGGCTTGTTTATATCCAAATATTTCAAAAGCGGTTATCCTGTGACGGACAATATTATTTTTACTCAAAATGATATGCGTGAGGTGCAGACTGCAAAGGGAGCGATACGAGGCGGTATAGAAACGCTGATGTACAGATACGGCGCAGCAGCTTCGGATATAGACACGCTTTATCTTGCAGGCGGCTTCGGATATGGTCTGAAAATAGAAAAATCATGCGGAATTGGACTTATACCGTATGAATTTTGTGATAAGGTAAAAATACTGGGTAACAGCTCGCTTGGCGGATGCGCAAAATATGCGTTGCAGGACGGGGGCTATGAGCGGTTGGAGAAAATAAAAAAAATAAGCAGTGAAATATCGCTTGGCAATGACGAAAAGTTTAATGAACTATATATAAAGCATATGAACTTTTCAACGGAAGGGAGATAGTGGTTATAAAATGACAAAAGATAAAAGAAAAACATGGATAGTTTTGATAATTTTACAGATTCTTGTTATATTTACGGCAGTTGCGGAGGGCTTGCACGGTAATTTTTATAATGTATTTTTGTGTGCATTCACGATGATTTTGTTTAACATACCAAGATTTGTAAATGTAAAGCTAAATATATATTTGCCGAGCGCATTGGAAATAGTAATTCTCCTGTTTATATTTGCGGCGGAGATACTTGGAGAAATTCAGAGCTTTTATACTATTTTTTCGAAATGGGATACTATACTCCACACGATAAACGGATTTATTATGGCGGCTATAGGCTTTGCTCTTATTGATATACTTAATCAGTCGCCGAAAATACATTTTAATATGTCACCGATATTTGTAGCGTTTGTAGCGTTTTGCTTTTCTATGACAATAGGTGTTTTGTGGGAGTTTTTTGAGTTTGGGGCAGATTACTTTTTCCATACTGATATGCAGAAGGATTTCATAGTCAACTCGATTTCGTCGGTTGCCATAAATCCGTCAGGACTTAATAACACTATTAAAATAAACGGAATAACAAGCACTGTTGTAAATGGGATAAAGGATGGAGTACAGGGACAGTACATTATTGAAGGCGGTTATTTGGATGTAGGCATACTTGACACAATGAAGGATTTGCTTGTAAACTGTATAGGAGCGCTTGTATTTTCGGTTATTGGATTGTTTTATATTAAAAACCGAGGCAAAGGAAGTTTAATATGGAAATTTGTTCCGAGAATGAAAACAAAAGAGGAAATAGAGGCGACTAATAATTTTATTCAAAAAGTAAGAAAAAAGAAGAATAAATAAAATGCAGAACAGACTGTGGACAAATCCCTTTGTGGTTTTGTCCACTTTTTAAGTAAGGCATTTTAATGACAATACTTTATCCATTCTAACCAACTCCATAGATTTCGTTAGAATGATTATACCATAGCAGGACTGCCATGGGGTAGTCGTGGCATTATTGATCGGATACGGAAAATTGAGCTGGCTGACAAGGTAAGTTATTAAAAACAGAAAACATTTTGATGTATTTTACTTTATTAATTTCTTTAAGTCAAGTATATTTTTCATAGGATTTCTGTTTTTTTTGCATATATATGAGCAAAGATTACATTCAGTGCAATCCAATATAAAATTCTCTGCTGCTTTGTTGATATCGGTTGTGCTGCTTAGTAATTTTGGATTGATTTTCATTGGA
>JALEPO010000159.1 GCA_022768695.1 Clostridia bacterium | reverse complement strand
GGAGATGTGTTTGCATATTTTGAAGAAATCGCTGCGATACCGCACGGTTCAGGAAACACAAAGGCAATAAGTGATTATTGTGTTAAATTTGCAAAAAGATATGGTTTAGAGTATTATCAGGACGAATATAACAATGTAATTATAATAAAGCCTGCATCTTCAGGATATGAAAATTCACCTGCTGTAATTATTCAGGGACATTTGGATATGGTATGCGAAAAAGCAGCAGATGCTGATATTGACATGAATAAAGAGGGACTGCGCCTTGCTGTAGACGGTGATTTTATATATGCAAAGGGTACAACACTTGGCGGCGATGACGGAATAGCTATTGCTTATGCACTTACTCTGCTTGCCGCGAAGGATTTGCAGCATCCGAGAATTGAAGCTGTTTTCACTGTTGATGAGGAAACGGGAATGACGGGCGCGTCTGTTATTGACTTATCCACGCTTAAAGGCAGAAGGCTTTTAAATATAGATTCTGAGGTTGAAGGAATTCTGACAGTAAGCTGTGCCGGCGGAGCAACGGCAATTTGCACTGTTCCTGTGAACAGAATAACAGAAACTAAGAATATTTATAAAATAACTCTTACCGGTCTGTCCGGCGGTCACAGCGGCATCGAAATCAACAAGGGGCACAAAAATGCTAATGTACTTATGGCACGCTTTTTGTATGCCTTGAGCAAGAAATTGGACTTTAATATTGTTAATCTAAGCGGCGGTCAAAAGGACAATGTCATTCCTTCCTCGTGTACCGCAGAAATTTCGGCTGATTCGGACGGGATATTATTTGACACAGTGGAAAAATACAGAGCTGTTTTTGAAAAAGAGGTATGCGCAGAGGATGCGGGCTTCTCATTTTTTGCTGAAAATATCGGTCACATTCAGGCTAATGTACTCGATAAGTATTCCACAGATAAGACTATTGCATTTCTTAACAATCTGCCCAACGGCGTAACCGCTATGAGTCAGTATATAGAGGGATTGGTTCAGACGTCGTTAAATATAGGCGTTCTGGAGCTTGAAGAAAATAACGTTACGGTAAGATTTTCTGTGAGGAGTTCTGTCGGAACTGAAAAATATGCAATGATTGAAAAATTGGAGTCACTCACGGATTTTATGGGCGGAGCCGTTTCTGTAGTCGGTGAATATCCGGCATGGGAATACAAAAAAAATTCTGAACTGAGAAATCTTATGACAGAGGTATATGTGGAGCAGTACGGTCAGAAGCCGAAAATTGAAGCTATACACGCAGGTCTGGAATGTGGTATATTCTGCGGAAAGCTTGAAGGACTTGACGCTGTTTCTTTTGGTCCTGATTTGCTGAATATTCATACGCCGTCTGAAAAAATGAGTATTTCGTCGGTAAAGCGTGTATGGAATTATATTGTTGAAATTCTAAAACGAAGCAAATAAAAAACTGTTTTTTTGTTACAGAATAGCATATAGGTGTATGAAAACACACCTATCAGGCTATCGACAAATTCCTCAGTAATTTATCAAATTCTCACAAAAAAACATAGTAGCATAATGCGTCACATTCGCCAAGATTATACGAAAATCCCCATGTGTCCAATAAAAACAGAAGTCACTTCATTCAACCCTTCCGGCATAGAATTATACCTTTTCAGGAAAAACAAAGAGGTTTTCATTGCCTGTAAAGACAACTCTACCTCTTAATTCAGTGATAATGAATATACATATATTTTTACAAAAATAAATGCATTTAATTCAATCAGACAAAAAAAATTCTTTAATTTGTTTTTCCATTATATCATCCGGATTTTCCCCATTAAGAAAGGCTTTTGTCCATTCAACAGTTTTTTTCACCGCGGTCGATATACACCATTTCGGACGCCAATTAAAAACAGATTGCAGCTTTGAACAGTCAAGCCGCAATATATCCGCTTCATGAAAGCCATTCTTATTATCCGCCTCATGCCATGATATACCTCCCCATTCATCGCAAAACATCTGAACCAGACTCTCATTATTTATACAGCCACATTCCCCCGGACCTACATTATAACAGCCTGAATATTCAATATTGCTGTACTGTTTTTCCGCAATCATAAGATATACACCCAGCGCCTCCAAAACATGCTGATATGGTCTTACGGCATAGGGATTAAACACCTCAATATTTTCCCCTGCTGCCGCCGCTCTTATGCAATCAGGTATAATTCTGCCCGGTGCAAAATCTCCGCCGCCAATTACATTTCCCGCTCTGACGGTTGATATTGCCGTATTATCTGTAAAAAAGCTGTTTCTGTAGCTGTTTGTAACAAGCTCCGAGCACGATTTGCTGTTTGAATACGGATCGTATCCGTCCAGACAATCCTCCTCTTTAAAGCCGCGGGCAGTCACATTATTCCTGTATACCTTATCCGTTGTTATATTAACAAATGATTTTACCCCTCCAGATAAGCGCATACTTTCAAGAATATTCACAGTCCCCATAACATTTGTTTCAAATGTGTATCTCGGCATATCATAACCCGCCGAAACCAGCGGCTGCGCGGCGAGATGAAATACAATATCAGGCTTAACGCTGTCAAAGCAATTTTTTAACAGCTCGAAGTCACGCACATCACCTATAATTGAATTTATATTTTTATCGATATACGATAACTCAAATAAATTAGGTTCAGTATCAGGGCGCAGAGCATACCCCGTAACATTTGCTCCTGCCATAATAAGAATTTTGGATAACCATGTCCCTTTAAAGCCCGTATGTCCGCTTATAAATATATTTTTACCCTTATAAAAATCAAGCATCATTGATTTTCAGCCTTTCAGATTAATAAAAAGATTTTCTTCAAAATACATTTTATCCGATATAGCAATTAAAGTCAATATTTAAAACAAATACTGTTAATTATATAACGAAAAACAAGATATCCGCCGCATGAGCAGCAAAGCATTTTCCATTATTGGAAAATATATACTTGAATTTTATGACATAAAATCCGTTATCTATTGATTTTCTACAAAAAAAGTAGTAGAATATATCTATTATTAGAAATATATATCCGCATCTTTATGGCGGCGAATTTTGAATAATATTTTCAGAAAGAGTACAAGCTCAGGCTAAAGCTGTTGAGTTACGGCTCTTTCAGCACCTTACTCAAGAAACATATTTGGAGGCATAGTTGTGTTTTCACGAAATAAACATAAATTTAACGATGTTTTTATAATTACATTTTTAATGGTATTAGCATTGTTCATAACATTAATGCTTGCATATACAAATATCAAGAAAAATTCTGAGGAAGTATGTTATAATGCATTAAAAATAGCGACAGAACAGATGGGATACGAAATCCGTACCAATGTTAAAGAAGATTCAGAACAGCTCAAAATCATTGCGAATATTATATCGCAATATGATAATATAGACGGTGTACAGTCAAAAAAGGCTATATCGAGCTTTGAATCTCGCGGAACAATTACCCATTTGGAAATGCTTCTCCCCGATAATACAGTAATAACAAACAGCGGTGATATTGTATCCGCAGATGAAGTTATAAATTTTGCAGATGAAAAAGACAAGGGTGAATATATATCCGAAATTTCTGTTGATATAAGCCACGGCGATACAAAAGCCATAAGAATCTGCGTTCCTGTTATAAAAAACGGTAATGCTGCCGCCATGCTTTATGGCGTTATCGACCTTAAGAAATTCCCGCAGAAATACAAATCTGAAATATATATGGGACAGTCGAGTGTATATTTGGTTGAAGGTAAAAGCGGAAATTTCATTATCGATACATGGCATAAGGAGCTTGGAAATATTGACTCCTTAGCCGACAGAAAATATAAAAAAGGCTTTGAAAATGTAGATATTATCGCAGATATGTGCGGTGGCAACAGCGACTTTGTTGTATTTTCCTCAAATACAACAGAAGAATATCTATATGGCTATTACACACCTGTGGGAATAAATGACTGGATGGTAATGCTTACTGTGCCGGAAAGCACTGTATTGGCAAGCGCACATAAATCTCAGTATACGTTATCTGTAATGTCGACGGTCATGCTGTTTGTAATAGCATTATATTTTGTATGGCTGCTTATCCGTGAGAAGCGTCAAAAAAAACATATAGAGTATATGCTGTTAATTGAAAAAACACTTTTCAGCGCTCACAGAAATCATGAAAATATTATAGCCGCTTTAAAAACAGTTGCAGAAAATCTTAGGGCAGATACGGTTTTCTTTACAGAGTTTAACGGCAACGCTATACAGCACATCGATATCTGGACCGAAACTCCTAATCTCAATTTTAAAAAATATGAAGGACAAAGAGTGCTGAAAGCTTTTCCGGGGCTTATCGGAATATTTAAGGATAATATAAGCAAAATATCATACGGAAAAAATTTACTGACTCTTGATAAATCCACCGTAAATATAGATTATGTTATAAACAGCTATATACTGACAGGAGTACGCAATGCTGACAATGTGCTTATTGGCGTGCTCGGAGCATTAAACCTAAAAAAGAAATGGAAAAATGCGCTTATGCTTGAAAGTGTATCCCATACATTCTCCATAGCCTTAGGTAATTTGCACACATACCAGACTATAATGGAGCTTGGCGTAATTGATACTCTTACAGGCTTGCTCAACAGAAACAGCTTTGAAAAGTCATTAGAACTGTATGAGCAGAATTCGTATAAAAATTTAACCTGCGCTTATATTGACGCAAATGGATTACATGACCTGAATAACGCTCACGGACATGATATGGGCGATAATGTACTTAAAACAATTGCCGACGCTCTTCTCAGTGAAATCGGCGTTGGAAATGTATATCGGATAGGCGGGGATGAATTTATTGCCTTTATAGAAAATAAAAGTGCAGAGCAGGCATTTAATATGGTTCAGCGTGCAAGAAATATAATAGAAAAAAGCGGATATTCTATTTCTGTCGGTATTGAATTTGAAAATGAAGCTCACGATATAAACGCTATGATAAAAAGAGCCGAAGGACAAATGCTTGAGGACAAATATAAACACTATAAAAATAAGAATGAAAACTTATCTGAATCCGGATGTGTTGTTGAATGGAATTCCTCAACGGTACTTTCTGTAATAGAACCTCATATCAAGGTGGGATATATTGTAAACCTGACTACAGACCGCATGGTGAATATATATCTTCCCTCAGGCTTCAGATATAATTTTGAGCCTACAAATAATAGCTTCAGCGACGATATGAGAATTTATATAAAAAATAAAATTGATATAAATTACCATGAACAGTTTACTGAGTTTCTCAGCTTCGACAGACTTGCCGCACAGCTTGAAAGCACCCACTCTGTCGGTATGGAATATAAGCTTAAGAACGGTAATATGCTTACATTAGAGATATACAAATCGCCAAATTACCGCAGCGACAGCAAGGAAACAATATGGATATTTAAAGAATAAATTTATATCACATACAAATGCGGAAAAAAGATTTTAAATCCCCATCCTTGGGGCAATAAGCAAATCTTTATTTTAAGCTCATCATGCAAGAAATCCGCTGTCAGACAGAAAATTTAAAGCCTAAAGTTTCTCAAAATTGAAACCTTAGGCTTTTTACATTAATAATTATTGCACGTCATTCAATGATTGTACATTGGATTGTGACACCGCAGGCAAGCTGCGTTCTATATGTAAAAGACGTTATTACATAGCAGCCTGTTTCTTCTTTTTCTTAACAGCTTCTACTATTTTCTGAAATTCCAACGCCTTTTCAATACTTCCATCTACTCTTAATTTGCCTGTAGTGAAAGCAAAAACAGCGTCAAGAGAACCATTGGCAAGCTTTAAGAAATTCTTTGCCGATACAATAAATTTGCAGTCGTTATCATAATATTCATATGGTTCTACATAAAGTGTACCATCCTTAAGCTCTATATAGAATGCGCCCTCACCCTCGCCGACAATGTCGATCTCAACAGCAAGATGACCTTCTATTCCGCTTACGTCGCTCGCCATAATTATTTCCTTTGATTTGCTGAATACTTCTTCGTATGTCATATATTTGTTCCTTTCTTTCATACCCAAAATTTCCTCCAACGGATATGATATTATATTAAAATACAAAAATACAGCAGCGGCAACCCCCTGCCGTAATTTTTTTATATTAAATCGCCATGTACGCTTTGAGCGCGTCTGATTTTCTTTGATGTGGTCTTATCAAATTCAACATCTCTTAAACGTACTCTGCGGATAGTCTTTGATGATGTAACCGTGGTGTTTATTTTACCAATAAGCTCTGTAAGCTCGGCAACTATTTCCTCACGGCTCTTATCCTTGCAGTAATCCTCG
>JALEPO010000154.1 GCA_022768695.1 Clostridia bacterium | reverse complement strand
AGATTTTTTGCAGAAAGAGAAAATATAAAGGATACATATATTATAATAGATAATGAAGACGTTAATCATATCAGTCGTGTACTGCGTCTTGGAGAGGGTGACGAAATAACTGTATGCGACGGACAGGGCTTCGATTATAAGGCTTTAATAAGAGAAATTAACAGCAAACAGATAGTATGCGATATACTTGAAAAAAATAAGAGCAATACAGAGCCGAATATTGAAGTGATATTGTTTCAGGGATTGCCGAAGGCCTCAAAGATGGATTATATAATACAGAAAACAACAGAGCTTGGAATAAGCAAAATTGTGCCGTGTGCGCTTTCGAGATGCGTTGTAAAGCTTGAAAATAAAAAAGCTGAGTCAAAGAAAACCGAACGCTGGCAAAAGATTGCTCAAGCAGCGGCAAAACAGTCGGGAAGGGGTATTGTGCCGGAAATTTCTATGCCTGTTTCATTAAGTGAGGCTTTAGAGCAATTGAAAAAATGTGATATTTGCTTTGTGCCGTATGAATGTGAAGAAATTAATACGCTTAAGAGAGTTCTTACATCGGTAAAAGAACCTAAAACGGTTGGATTTATTGTAGGGCCTGAGGGAGGCTTTGATCCTGCGGAGATAGAAAAAATAAGTGAAGCCGGAATTAATACTATAACTCTTGGAAAACGTATATTAAGAACCGAAACAGCGGGAGAAGCTGTGCTTTCGATGATAATGTATGAGATTGGGGATATAAACAAATGATTAAGGTGTACGCAATGAATGTGAGCGGGATAGATTCATATGACGTTAATTTAAGGAAAAGGCTTTCTCCCAAACGATTAGAAAAGGTTAATAGCTGCCGTGTAGAGAAAAACAGAAAACAATCTATAGGCGCTGAATTGCTGCTGAATTATGCGATAAGAAATGAGATTAAGGCAGAGTGCCCCGTGATATGGGACACTGATGAAAACGGTAAGCTGTTTATTCCAAACTGTGATTTTAATGTTAATCTGTCACATTCGGGCGATTATGCTGTTTGTGCTGTATCTGATAAAGCAGTGGGTGTGGATATCCAGATAATCGGTAAGGCTAATATGCTGTTGGCAAAACGCTTTTTCACGATTGATGAATGTGAGTATATTAATTCTTCAAAAAACGCAAATGAAGCGTTTTTTGATATATGGGTAAAAAAAGAGAGCTTTATAAAAGCGGTAGGCAAGGGACTTGCCATACCGCTGTCAAGCTTTTCGGTGCTGGGTAATACTGTCAGCTTTAATGGAGTAGAGTATATTTTCAGGAAATATTCTGTAAAAGATCTTGCATATAAGCTGTGTGCGTGCGTATCAGTCTGAAAGCCTAAAGATATTTGCTGATTTTGGCGAGTAGTTTATAATTTCGTTGTATGAGTCGAGTTCCTCGGCTGTGTGCGGTGCAGCGGGAATCAGTCCGGTGCAGTCTGTTGCACTTGCTGCATTTCCTTCCTCAATATCGAATAAATCTTCAGTAAATATTACATGGTCATTTGATTTGTTCTTTTCCAAAGAATCACCTCCTTGATTTTGATATATATATTATTGCCTGTCTGTTGAAGGTTATGTCTGTATATTATTGTGACAAAGGTGAATTTACTTTCGCAATTAAGAGTGTTGAAAAAATGGGGAAACTCAAATATCACAACAGTTGACAGATATAATTTCACATGATATAATAATTTATTATATGGTGGGGGGATTACCGTGAAAATATTGCTTATTAATAAATATCTTTACCCCAAGGGCGGAGCTGAAACATATGTCTTTAAGCTTGGCGCGGAATTGACCGCTATGGGACATGAGGTAGAATATTTTGGAATGTACGATGAAAAAAATGTAGTAGGCAATTGTGCGGAATCATATACAGAGAATATAGATTTTCATAAAATTTCCGTTAGTTATTTGACATATCCTTTTAAAATTATATATTCTTTTAAATCACGAAAGCGTCTGAGAAAGGTTCTTGATAATTTTAAACCTGATATTGCTCATATAAATAATATTAATTTTCAGCTTACACCCTCGATTATATATGAAATAAAAAAAGATAAAATACCTGTTGTCTATACTGCGCATGATGTGCAGTGGGTTTGCCCTAACCATATGCTTACTAATCCGAAGGCTATGAAGCTGTGCCGCAGATGTATGGAGAAGGGGTACATCAACTGTACACTGAATCGCTGTATTCATGGTTCAATGCTCAGAAGCTTTTTGGGAACGGTTGAAGCCGGACTTTACAGAATACTGCATACATATAGGTTAGTCGATAAAATAATATGCCCGAGCAAATTTATTGAAAATGAGCTTTCAGCAAATCCGGATATTACAGGGCGGACTGTTGTTATGCATAATTTTATAGAAGATAAAAAATCTGATTCTGGAAAAAAAGGCGGCTATGCACTGTATTTTGGCAGATATTCTATTGAAAAGGGAATAAGAACACTATTAAAAGCCGCCGCTGATTTGCCGGAGGTAAAATTTATCTTTGCGGGCGGAGGAGAACTGGAAAAAGAGGTAAATAGTGTTTTGAATATTGAAAATGTCGGTTTTAAATCAGGTCAGGAGCTTAATGACTTAATTGCGAATGCTGATTTTTCAATATTACCTTCGGAATGGGGAGAAAACTGTCCTTTCTCGGTAATGGAAGCACAAACCTTAAGAACGCCTGTAATAGGTGCAAAAATAGGCGGAATACCTGAATTGATTGATGACGGAGTTACGGGCTTGCTGTTTGAAAGCGGCAGCCTTGAGGATTTGAAATCAAAAATCCTTATGCTGCATAACGATATAGATTTTTGCGGTAAGCTCAGTGAAAATTGCGGGAATATAAAATATGATAAAATTGAGGAATATGTCAGCAAATTAATAAAAATATACACAGATTTGCTGGATGGTATATAAAGCTATGAAAATTGCAATGATTGGACATAAAAGAATTCCTTCGCGCGAGGGCGGAGTAGAAATGGTTGTTGAAGCGCTGGCCTCAAGAATGGCGGAACTTGGGCATACCGTTGATGTATATAACCGCAGAGGACATCATGTTGCCGGCGTAGAAAATGATGTGCGTCGCCGAAAGGAGTATAAAGGAATACGCATAATAACAATTCCTACATTTGATAATAAAAAGCTGAACGCTGTGGTGTATTCATTTTTAGCAACTATTCGCGCACTGTTCGGCAGGTATGATGTAATACATTATCATGCGGAGGGACCATGCTCGATGCTTTGGCTGCCGCATATGTTCGGAATAAAAACAGTGGCAACAATACACGGTCTTGACTGGAAGCGTTCCAAATGGGGCGGATTTGCTACTAAGTTTCTTATCTTCGGTGAAAAAACAGCTGCAAAATACGCAGATGAAATTATAGTGCTGTCTAAAAGCGTTGAAGAGTATTTTAAAAACACATACAATAGAAAAACCAACTATATTCCCAATGGGATTGAGCTGCCGGAAATAAAAGAAGCTGATATTATAAAGAAAAAATATCAATTGGAAAAAGATGGATACATTCTGTTTCTTGCACGTTTAGTTCCCGAAAAGGGACTGCATTATCTGTTAAATGCCTTTGCTGAAACGGAAACCGATAAAAAATTGGTGATAGCGGGCGGTACAAGTCACAGTGACGAATATGTTGATGAAATAAAATGTCTTGCTGCTCTTGATGAACGTGTTATTATGACAGGTTTTGTTCAGGGAGCTGAGCTTGAAGAATTATTTTCGAACTGTTATCTATATGTTCTTCCAAGCGATATAGAGGGTATGCCGATAAGCCTTTTGGAGGCTATGAGCTATGGATGCGTTTGTCTGACAAGTGATATTGACGAAAATGTACAGCTTACAGGTAATTACGGTTACAGTTTTAAAAGAGGAAATACAGACGATTTAAAAAAGATGTTGGAAAAACTCATAAAAAAACGTAATTCAGCGGATAAAGGAGCAATGCGGAATTATCTTCAGAAAAATTATGATTGGTCTGTAATAACTAACAGAACTTTGGAATTATATAAAAATGGGTGATGTGATGAAAAAAAAACTAAAATTATGGATAAGATGTCTTTTTTCAGCAGTACATATTATATATGTGAAAATATTTAATATAAGAGGATTTTTTTCGTCCTTTATTCAGGATTTATCATTAAGCACAAGAATTGTAATTGATAAAGGCGGCAGAATTAAAATAGGGAAAGCAATTCATACAAGAAAAAGTGTAGTGCTTGAGGCAATGGAAGGCGGAAATATTGATATTGGCGGCGGCTGCTTTTTTAATAATGGATGTATGATAGTGAGTAAGGAAAGGATTGTCATTGGTGAGAAATCGTCATTCGGTCCGAATGTATGTATATATGACCATGACCATGATACAAACCGTTCTGAACTTACTGAAAATAAATATAGCTCAGCGCCGGTTAAAATAGGCAAACGTGTATGGATAGGCGCTAATTCAGTAGTGCTGCGGGGAACGATAATTGGTGACAATTGTGTTATAGGCGCGGGAAGTGTTATAAAAGGCATATATGAGCCCGATTCAATAGTAATACAAAAGAGAAGCACTGAGATAAAGAAAGTAAACTCTGATTTGGAGTTTGGCATGGGAGATGATGAGGAGAATGGAAGAACGGAAGAGCATTTTGGACTCGAAATACTGGCAAAGGGCACTTGAATTTTTGTTTGCCGCATGCATAATGCTCGGCGCATTGGGAGATTCAAAGAGTCTGCCTTTGAGCTTGAAGGTGCTGAGTCTTTTAACTATTGCTTTGGGATTTATTGTGCTTTTAGTGAGCGGTGATTTCAGAAGATTAAAAAAAGTCGGAAGCTTTTTCGGAGTCTATGGCTTTGTGCTGCTTGGCATTTTGGTATGGTCGGTATTTTTATGGATAATGAATCTTGAAACTGTAAGCTTCATTGCCAGAGGAACATTGAAGTTTATGTATCAGTTTTTTGTTCTGCTGATAATATCAGCGGGAGTATATATGCTTGGTGAACGCGCAATTCACGGAACATTTTACGGATTGGTTGCCGCAAATATTATTATTGTATTAATAGCTGTTCCGCAATTTGGCATAGCGGACAGTGTAAATTCTTTTATACATTTTTTTGTGAGCTTTGGCGAGCAGCAAGGATTGATGAGAGAACTGGAAATTCATGATATAACTTTTACATACGGATTTTTTCTGATATATTTTTTGTTTTTTGCAAAGCGCGGCAAGGAAAGAATTATAGACATTATTATTTCTGTAATTTTTTTCATCATCGGCTGGAAAAGAATTGCACTTGGAGCGCTTCCGGTAGCAATACTTATAGGATTTAGTCTGGGATTTATGAAATCCCGGACACGGATTATGATAATGAATGCTATATGTTGGATAGCAATATTATTCGGCTTTGGATATGTTTTGTTTATAAGATACGATATATTCAATCTTGTAATGAGCTTTTTTAATATAGATACTATGGGAAGAAACGAGGTATACGATTACATTCAGCAGTACTATGAAATAAGCGTGACGTTTATCGGTTATGGATTTGAATATACCACTGTGCTTTTGCAAAACATTATGAATAATTTCCCGGAATTAAAAATAGGTGTTGTGGCGCTGCATAACAATATACTGACAGTGTATATTGAATTAGGCTTTCTGGGATTTTGGGCTTGGCTGATATACACATGGCTGTTTCAGTACAGATGGCTTATTAATCATCATGGAGAAAAGGTAGCTATGCTGTTTATTATGTGTGAGCTATACATATTTATTACATATACCACGGATAATACGCTGTATTATTATTGGACCAGTATGGTGTTAAGATTAATGCCTATGGCATATGCGATGCATATGCCGGAGCATAATGACCAATTCTATTGGCCTTGGATAAAATCAAAAATATTTAACAGAGGACTTGAATTGTAGTAATATATGTGATATAATCTTGTAAATAAAATGTAATATAAATATCAAGGGGTGTAGATAGAGTGAAAAAAAAGCTTAAAAAGCCCAATAAGTATGTGCGGAAATTTTGTGAATTTTTCGGCAGTAAGCCAAAAAATTTGGGCGAAATAAGACTGGCAGATTTGAATCCTTTTAAAAGAACATTTTTTATTGCATGGAGCAATAAAAAAAATATAGGTATTGCTATGCTTGTATTTATATTGGCGGCAACGCTTGTATTTGCTATAGCGAAGAAGGAAACTGTACGTATTACGCTGTCGCTTAATTATGAGGAGGCTTCAAGGGGACAGAATCCTAACAGAACACGGTATAATGTATATGAATTCAAATCTAACGAGGTTATGCAGATGGCAATAGATTATGCGGGACTGGGAGGGGTTATTACTCCGGAGGAGCTTGCTGCTGATATTGATATTATTGAAAATAACTCTAATAGGATTGATCCTAAGGATAAAAATTCATATTATATATCGTCAAGCTATCAGATTAAGTATACAAAGAACAGAAAGATTAAGGATGTTTCAATTGAAGATATGATGAGTCTTATTTGCAAGGCATATAACGAGTATTTTCATGAGAGATATGTAGGGAATAAATCTGTTTTGAAATATCAGCTTGGAGATATAAGCAACACTGAATATATAGAGATTGGAAAGCTGTTCACTCAGAAATCAGATCAGATGCTTCGTTATATTCAGCAGCGTATTGAGGAGAATGCCACTTTCAGCTCTGAAAATACTGGAGAGAGCTTTCAGACTATAAAGAAAATGATTCAGAATGTTCAGAACTACAGTATAAAAAAATATAATTCATTTGTGCGTGAATCGGGAATAGCAAGAAATGAAGAACATTATGTGCGTACTCTTACATATACAAATGAAGTTATGGATATGAAATACCGTAAGTTTATGATAGATTATAATGTGCGTAAAAATGGTGTTACTAACTATGATGCAGGTATGATTGGTACTGTAATGGTTCCGTCAATTAATAACCGAAATCAATATTATATGTCGCGCACTAATACAGGTACAGACTATATGACGCTTGACGCGGATTATTTCCTTGACAAGGGTAATTCAGTTGAACGCGACATTATTGAAAATAATGATATAATAGAGAAAATAAATCAGTCTGAACCTACAAAAGAAGATTATGCAAAGGTTAATGAGCTGATTAAGTCTGTAGATGATGAGCTTAAAAATGTTGCGGCTGTGGCAAATGCTACAGACAGGGATTATCTTAAACATACGACAAAGGATTATCTGAATTTCAGAGTGGCAGATAACAGAGCAATGACTATAATTTTGATACAGGATGTATTGCTGTCAAGTATTATTTTCTTCATGCTTCTGTGTGTTTTAGGATATTTA
Organism: Clostridia bacterium; assembly: GCA_022768695.1. Classification (GTDB taxonomy): domain Bacteria; phylum Bacillota; class Clostridia; order UBA1381; family UBA1381; genus JALEPO01. Next base: position 17,620 of record JALEPO010000154.1, on the reverse strand, counting down.
ATAGATGGTTATATAAGAGATAGGGGGGCAATAAACAGTGAAGAACTTTGAAATACTCCGTTATCTTAATAAGTGGAAGCATTTTATATTTATAGTTTCCGTACTTGGAGCTGTGATGGTATATAAATATGCCATGTACAATCAGGAGTATACCGCGCAAACTATAATCAGCTATACAAATTTAGGCGCCGATCAGGGAAAAACTCCCAGCGGAGATGATTTGGACGTTACTGAGATCTTTTCCTCATCAGTAATTACCAAGGTGTTAGAAGATATAGATGCAAATATCAATGCGGACACTATACGCTCAAAGTGTAAGGTTGAGGGTATAACTCCGTTAGATGAGGAAACCAAGAAGGAGGCGCTTCTTGAAAAGGGCGAGGAATATGAATTTTTTCCTACGGATTACATAGTTTCATATTCGGTTTCAAGTGAATATACAAAGGATTTTGCTCGTTCTGTGCTGGATTCCATTATTAAAAATTATTTTATAATTTATGGTGAGAAATATATTAATCAGCAGACCTTGCCTAATAATAAAGTCAGTGAGGCTGACAGTCAGTATGACTATATTGAACGTGCGGAAATTCTTGAAACATGGGTAAATAATATTACAGATTATCTTGGTGCAAAGAAAGAAACTAATCCTGATTATCGTTCGGCTGAAACGGGATATTCTTTTAACGACCTGTATGAGATATATGCATCGATTGCCGAGTATGATATTCCACAGGTATATTCGCTGATTCTTGAACAAACAGTTTCTGTTGACAGGGAAACATTAATAAAGAAATATCAAAGCGATCTTGCAACATATAATCTTGATCTGGAAAACTTGAATACAAAGCTTAATGATTTGCAGTCGCTTATAAATGAATACAGCATTAAGAATAAAGAGGGGGTGGAGTACCATTACGGTACTCAGGCCGAAGAAGGCAACGAAGCGAGTGATTATATTTTAAAGAACGTATATGAGGAGTGGGAGGATGTTCAGGTAAATACTGAAACAACCTATGATACTCTTATAAATGAATATATTGAGCTTGAAAGTAAAAAAGAGAAAATTGAAGTTGACATAGAACATAAAAACAAGATGCTTGATATATTTACACAGGCTCAGGAGGCGGGACATTCCGATATGAGCAACAAGGGTGCAATTGAGCAGAGCATAAGCGATATTTCAACAAGATTGGATGATTTGTACAGCGTTGTTTCCGCTACGGTTGATGAATATAATCAGTTTGTAGGCGCATATAACGTATCAACTCTATCAAGTATATATACATCTGAAAAGATTAATGTTCAGATTTATATCGTGCTTGCGCTTTTGGTATTCTTCCTTGGAGGTTGTATAGGAGCGATTATTTTGGGACGTTCTAAGGATTTCCTTGAATATCTTATGTATACAGACCGTAAAACAGGTGTTCCTAACCGTGCAAAATGCGACCTTGTTATTGAGGAATATAATCAGAATAAGCTTAAGGATTCATTCTGCTTTATGCTTATACGAATTGACAATTTGAAAAATGTTAATGCCAAGGGCGGAAGAAATGCCGGTGACGCATTGCTGAAGGCGTTCGGTAAAATTCTGCGCCGCGCAGCGTCAAGCTATGGCTTCGTCGGTTATAACGGAAGCGACCAGTTCTTTGCTATGTTTGAGGATTGCACTCTTCAGCGAGGAAAGGATTTTGTAGCTTATCTAAAGGAATTTGTAGAATACCATAATACACAGAATCCGGCTGAACGTTTGGAGGTATCTGTGGCAATTTCAGAAACGTCAACAGAAAACGTGTATAATATCAGAGCTTTAATGAGCCTGACCTTCCGTAAACCGATGGAATAGTCTCAGGAGGTTGAAATGAGTAAATTTAAAAATGCAATAGATCAGATAAACAAACCGATTGCAGATATGGCAAAGCAGCAGGAAGAATTGAAAAAGACAGTAAATACGGATAAAATAGCCGGTATAGATGTTAAGCAGGCAGAAACTGAGCCTGCTGTAGCGGATATACCAAAAACTGAGTTTACTGAAAATACAGATACGCCTGCATCTGAAAATATTGATAATAAATCAAAATCAAAAAAAGAAAAGGCTGATAAGAAAAAAGAAAAGGCTGATAAGAAAAAAGAAAAAAAACCAAAAGTTAAAAAAATCAAGAAAGAAAAAGCCCCTAAAAAGAAAAAAGAAGTTAAAAGGACAGTGAAATTTAAGGTTACGTTAATAACTGCAATTGTACTTATATTTTTAATTTTGGTGGGCAGCGCTGCAAATTATAATCTTAATAATCAGCTAAAACCAACATTTTATCAGCTACAATCCGATAAGGTGGTTGATAATGTAAGAGTAGTAGCCATTGCCGATATGCATTTGAAGGAATTTGGCGACAATAATGTTAAGTTGGTGGAAAAGGTTAAATCATATCATCCTGATATTATTGCTATCGCAGGAGATATGAATATAGAGGATAATCCCGATTACAGTGTTGTTTTAAATTTATGTGCAAGACTGAATGAGATTGCGCCGGTTTATTATTCTCTGGGAAATCATGAAATTGACGCAATGCTGTTTAAAGATTCGCAGATTTATTACGATCTCAAATCGATAGGCGTAAATATTCTGAACAACGAGAAAGATACAATAGAGGTAGGCTTATCTAAAATTGACGTGATAGGTCTGACTCAAAATCCTAAGGAATTTAGAGAATACGGCAAGAAATTTTTTGATAAGGCCATGTCAGAGGGTGATAATTTTAAACTGGTACTTACGCATTATCCTGAGAATTTTGATGGCGTGATTGAAGAATATCCTATCGATTTAGCGATATGTGGTCATGCGCACGGCGGATTGGTACGTTTGCCTGTTATAGGAGGAATGTATGCTGCCGATCAGGGATTATTACCGGCATTATGTGACGGTTATCACGAGATAGAAAATAGTAAGATTATTATTACAAGAGGATTGGGACGTTCCGGCATTGTTCCTCGTATTAACAACGCACCGGAGATTTCAATAGTGGATATAAATTGGTATTAATTTATGGAAAAGGAGGTTATAGTGATGACGGTAAAGAAGGAGACCTCATCAAATGAAAAGATGATTAATTATACCTCCAAACCATTTTATGAAGCGGTAAAACGTATTTTTGATATATGCTGTTCAGTAATTGCATTAATAGTTTTGTCACCGATTTTTCTTGTTACAGCAATAGCGGTCAGAAGTGACGGCGGACCGGTGATTTACTCACAAATACGCATTGGAAAAAATGAAAAACCATTCAGAATGTATAAGTTTCGCAGTATGTGTGTAAATGCTGAAAGTATGCTGGATGAGCTGCTTCCTCAAAATGACTTAACAGGACCAGCGTTTAAAATGAAGGAGGATCCGAGAATAACAAATGTGGGCAAATTTATAAGAAAGTACAGCATTGACGAGCTTCCTCAGCTGATAAATATCATTAAGGGCGATATGAGTATCGTGGGACCAAGACCGCCGCTGCCGCGTGAGGTTGCACAGTATAATGACTATCAAAGACAGAGGTTGCTTGTAACACCGGGGCTTACCTGCTTTTGGCAGACATACGGCAGAAGTCAGCTTTCGTTTGATGACTGGATGAAAATGGATATGAATTACATACAAAGACGCAGCTTTCTTTTGGATATTACGCTTATAATAAAAACGATTTTTGCGGTTTTGTTTAAAAGAGGAGCATATTAAGAATTGACAACAATCTGTAATTCTATTTTATCCGTACAATTTAAACGATAATGCAATGTATAAAAACAGTAAAAGAAAAATGATACAGAGTGAAGAAAATGCCGAGGCAGCGCTGCCTCGGCATTTTGTCAAATATGGAATTTGTGTCTGCGGAAAAAGCCGTGTAAGCAATATCTGACAAAGCTCAACAAATTGAAAATTACAGGTATAAGCTTAATATAAATACTATTGGCTTTTGCCACTTGAAAAGATTTGATAAGTTTCTTTTGTATTATCCGGTTTTATGGAATCAAAATATTCCTCTTTTTTCAAATTCTCAAATGCTACTGCAATCATAAGCTTAATACGGTTAAGCTGATTTACCTCACTTGCTCCCGGGTCATAGTCAATTGCGACAATATTTGCCTGGGGGAACTGACGGCGAAGCTCCTTAATCATACCTTTGCCGGTAACATGATTGGGCAGACAGGCAAATGGCTGTACACAAGCGATATTCGGAACCCCTGATTCAATAAGCTCAATCATTTCTCCGGTAAGGAACCAGCCTTCTCCGGTACAGTGACCGAGCTGCAGAATGTTTTTTGCGCCCTCGGCAACCTCAGAAATATGCTTTGGAGCGCGTGCACGGAATTTTGGATTGTTCTGCATTACTTTAACCATATGCTTCCTATAGCTTTCTATACCCCAAATAGCAAGATTGCACAGAGCTGCTGTTGATGACTTTGAACCGAGATTATCACGCTTAAAGTTGTTATTGTAAAGACAATAGAGCATAAAGTCTGCAAGTCCGGGCATAACAGCTTCACCGCCTTCCGATTCAATTACGTCAACAATGTTATTATTTGCGTCAGGGTGGAATTTAACCAGTATTTCGCCTACAACTCCCACACGCGGTTTTTTTATTGTTTCATCAATCGGAATTGCGTCAAAATCAGCAATTATTTCATCAATAATTTTCTTTAGCTTAAGTTGTCTGCGGTTGTTGCTTACAATATCTTTATATAAACGTTTTTGCCATTTATCATGCAATGCATTTGTTTCGCCTTTATGTATTTCGTAAGGTCGTATACGCATGGTCACTGACATTAGTAAATCACCCCATGTACAAGCTTTTATAAGACCATCTACAAGCTTTGGAGTAATCTTAAAGCCGGGATTACCTTCAAGACCTGATACATTCAATGAAATAACAGGTACATTCGGATAACCCGCCTCCTTTAACGCTTTACGAAGAAAAGCGATGTAATTTGTAGCGCGGCATCCTCCGCCTGTCTGGGTAATCATAACCGAGGTGTTATCGGGGTCGCATTTGCCGCTTATGAATGCGTTTATAAGTTGACCTGTCACCATGATTGAAGGATAGCACGCGTCATTATTTACGCTTTTTAACCCAGCCTCAACATCTTCCGGTGTGGCATGTTCAAGGACTAAGGCATTATAGCCATTAGCGCGCATGACAGCTTCAAACATACCAAAGTGAGTAGGGGACATCTGCGGAAAAATAATAGTATGTTTTTTTCGTTCATCCTCTGTAAATTTTACTCGGTTAATTGTATAATCCTCTATTTTGTGAGGAACAAAGTTATTGTCATCGCGTTCCTTGATAGCGGCTTTTAAAGAGCGAACTCTGATTCTTGCCGTGCCTAAATTTGACACCTCATCAATTTTTAGAGTGGTGTAGATTTTTTCGTTTGCTTGAAGAATTTCCTGAACTTGGTCTGTAGTAACAGCATCAAGTCCGCAGCCGAATGAATTTAACTGAATAAGCTCTAAACGGTTGTTCTTAACCACCTCTGCTGCCGACTCGTAAAGACGTGTATGGTATGCCCATTGGTCAACTACGCGGATATCACGTTTAAGATGGCCAAGGTGTGCAACAGAATCTTCTGTTAATACAGCAAATCCGAGCGAGGTAATCATGTCGGGAATACCATGGTTAATTTCCGGATCTATATGGTATGGTCTGCCTGCAAGAACTATGCCTTTTTTGTCATTTTCATCAAGCCATTTAATAATTTCTTCGCCCTTATGACGTATATCCTCCTTATAGTTTTGCAATTCTGCAAATGCTTTATCAGTTGCGTCGCTAATTTGATTTTTGGTAAAACCGTAGTCGGATAGTGATTTTATCATTTGACGCTTAAAGGAAGGTTTGTCTGCAAGATTAATAAATGGGAACATAAACTTAATGTCACTCTTGCGGACTACATCCATATTGTTGTAAATTACCTCAGGGTACGATGTCACCATAGGGCAATTAAAGTGGTTTCCGGCTGCGGAATATTCTATCTGCTCATACGGAATACAAGGATAGAAAATTGTTTTTACACCTTTGTCTATTAAATCCTGTATATGTCCGTGAACAAGCTTTGCCGGATAGCAGGCGCTTTCTGAAGGAATTGAATCAATTCCTTTTTCATAAATGTCATGTGTGCTTCGACCGGAGATTTTAACCGAAAAGCCCAGTTCCGTAAAGAAGGTGAACCATAACGGATAATTTTCATACATATTTAAAACACGCGGCATACCGATAATTCCATTAGGAGCAGCTTCGGGATTAAGAGGCTTATACTGAAAAGCGCGTCTGTATTTATAGTCGTACATATTCGGAAGCTTTGAAGTAGTTTTTTCAATGCCCGCGCCGCGTTCGCAGCGATTGCCGGATACAAACTGACCGCCATCTCCGAATGATGTTATGGTAAGCTGGCAATGATTGTTGCACTTTTGACACCTTGTAAGTGACGTTTCAAATGTGAACTCATCAAGCTCGTCAGCTGCTAAAATATCACAGCTGCCGCCGTCCCAACGTTCTTTTGCGATAAGCGCGGAGCCAAATGCACCCATTATTCCGGCAATATCCGGACGCACAACATTCTTACCTGTAAGCAATTCAAAACATCTTAGAATTGCGTTATTATTGAACGTGCCACCCTGAACTACAATATTTTCACCCATAAGCTCAGGATCACGCAGCTTGATAACCTTGTAAAGTGCATTTCTTACAACCGAATAGGAAAGTCCGGCGCTTATATCACCGACAGTAGCGCCTTCCTTTTGAGCCTGCTTAACGCGCGAATTCATAAATACTGTGCAGCGTGTTCCCAAATCTACCGGATTTTGTGAAGTAAGAGCTTCCTTTGAGAAAGAGATGGTATCAAGTCCAAGAGATTCTGCAAAGGTTTGAATAAAAGAACCACATCCTGACGAACACGCCTCGTTAAGCATAATACTGTCTATTACACCGTTGCGTATTTTCATACATTTCATATCCTGACCACCGATGTCAATTATAAAATCGACTCCGGGTGAGAAATAGTTTGCCGCTTTATAATGTGCGATAGTTTCAATTTCTCCCTCGCTTATACGGAATGCTGTTTTAAGCAGCAGCTCTCCGTAACCTGTTGTACAGGCGTTGGCGATAAACGCATCTTGTGGAAGCTGTGAATACAGCTCGCGGAGAATATTAATTCCGCAGGTTATGGGACTTCCTTCATTTTTGCCATAATAGCTGTATAAAATATCGCCGTCCTGATTAATAAGAGCCGCCTTGATTGTTGTCGAGCCTACATCAAGACCAAGAAAGACGGGACCTGAAGCGGTGGAAATATCTGCTCTTTTGGCAACATCCTTGTTGTGTCTGTTAAAAAATTCATCTTTTTCCTCGTCGTTAAGGAATAATGCTCTCATTCTTGTAATTTCCGCATCAACCTCTTTAGCGTCCTTTAATTGGTCGATAAGCAAGTCGATTGTTGCAGTTTGCTCCCCGTACATCAGAGCGGCGCCGAGCGCCACAAACAGCTGTGCGTTTTCGGGAGTATTAAATGAAGCGGCATTTTCCTTTAACGTTTCTTCAAACTGACGTCTTAGTTGAGGAAGAAAGTGCAATGGACCTCCCAGAAATACAATATTACCCTTAATAGGTCTGCCCTGAGCAAGACCGCTTATTGTTTGCGTAACGACTGCCTGAAGAATTGACGCAGCAATATCCTCTTTTGCAGCGCCTTCGTTAAGAAGAGGCTGGACGTCGGATTTTGCAAATACACCGCAGCGCGCTGCAATCGGATATATAATTTTATGCTTTTCTGCAAGCGCATTAAGACCGTCAGCATCTGTTTTGAGCAGTATTGACATTTGGTCTATAAATGAGCCTGTGCCGCCGGCACAGGTTCCGTTCATACGCTGTTCAAGTCCGCCGGAAAGATATAGAATTTTCGCATCCTCACCGCCTAATTCAATAACAACGTCTGTTTCCGGTAAAAAGGTTTTTATAGCTGTTTTATTTGCAATAACCTCCTGAACAAATGGAAGATTAAGCATTTTTGAAAGCAACAAACCGCCCGAACCTGTAATTACGACGGTAAAAGGGTTCTTTTTTACAGTATCGCGTACCTCCTCGAAAAGACCGGTTACTGTGTTTTTAATGTCGGAAAAATGACGGCGGTATTCAGAAAACAGAACCTTGTTATTTTCGTCAATAACCACCACCTTGACTGTTGTTGAACCAACATCAATTCCCATATGAAGATTACTCATAATATAACCCCCTTATATAAGTAAATCTGTATTATATAAATTTCAATAAGGAGCAAAGCTCCGTAATTTAATGCTTCGGCGGTGGACTGCACCGTCTGCCGAAAAAGTAATCCTAATCCGCTGATTTAGATACGGGGAAGATTACTTTAGTTACAAAATACATAACTATATTATAAGATTTTTAGATAAAATAGTCAAGTATAAAAACTGTCAAAAAAAAGTGGAAAAAACGGCGCTGTATTTCACTGTTTTAGGATGAAATACAGCGCCGATTTATTTTGAATTTGATATTAACACAGACACTACATAATCTGTCGTCCTTCGAGTGCCTTTATAAGTGTAATTTTGTCTGCATATTCAAGATCGCTTCCGATTGGAATACCATGCGCAATTCTTGTAACCTTAACATCAAATGGGGCAAGAAGCTTTGAAATATATACAGCTGTTGCCGTACCGCTTACAGTAGGATTAGTTGCCATAATAACTTCTTTTACACCGCCGTCTGTAAGGCGGAGAAGCAGCTCGTTGATTTTTATATCATCAGGCGATATACCATCCATAGGCGAGAGTGCGCCGTGCAGAACATGATAAAGTCCGTTAAATTCGTGTGTATTCTCAATCGCTGAAACATCCTCAGGACTTTCTACAACACAAATAATTGAATTGTCGCGCTTGGGCGATGAGCATATTTTGCAGGGGTTGGTATCAGTGAGATTCTGACAGGTCTGACACAGACAGATTTTCTCTTTCGCATCTATAATGCCTGCTGCCATTGAACGCGCGTCGTCGGATGACATATGCTCTAAAATGTGAAAAGCAATTCGCTCTGCACTTTTTCTGCCTATTCCTGGAAGCTGCTCGAATTTTTCGATTAAATTTTCTATAGCTGTTGCGTGCATTAGAATAGACCTGGAATATTAAGACCGCCCGTAACCGCGCTCATGCCTTCTGCCATCATTTCGTCAGCCTGTTTGATTGCATCGTTAATAGCTACCATTACAAGATCCTCAAGAGTTTCAACATCGTCAGGATCAACAGCTTCCGGATTAATCTTTAAAGAAACGATTTCCTTTTTACCGTTTGCTGTTACTGAAACTGCACCGCCGCCTGATGTAGCGTCAACGGTTTTTTCCTCAAGCTCTGCCTGAACTCTTTCCATTTCCTCCTGCATTTTCTGAGCCTGCTTTATAACATTGTTCATATTTTTGTTTGTGTTCATTCCTGAACCTGAAAATCCTTTGTATTTTCCCATTTTTCTAACCTCTTTCTAAAATTTATTTTAATATTTTAATCATCCTCGTGGGATAATTCGTTTGCGTCTAAAAATTCTTCGTGGTCATCATCTACCAATGAAGACTGCTCGAAATTATCGTCCAAAGAGTTATATCCGACAAATTCACTTTCGTCGGAGTCCTCCACAATTTCGGGGAAATTAAGCATCAATGTATCAAGAGGATCCTCCTCCTGCATCTTAGGCGACACGGAAACGTCATCATTGGCATTTTCATGCTGTTTAGATTCAGTGGTATCAGCCGATTTTAAGCTCCAGAAATCAATCAGGTCATCATCAAGCTCATCGCGGTATGCAAGCTTTATACGGTAATCTGTTCCCGATGCCTTTTTAAAGCACTGCTGAAGCTTTGTAAGATATACCTTTGCAATATCCTTTGAGCCTTTCTCGTCACGATTGAAAAGCATTATAATACCGTCAGCGTCAATGGTAATTTGTCGGTTAAGCAATGCGGCTTTAAGATATCCCGCTGAATTGCCCATTGCGCGTGAAATGTTAGTCCAATTTTTTGCCGTCTGAACTATTGGATTATCTGCGGTTAATTCATTTTCGGGAATTGGATTATAAAGTTTTATTGAAACCGGCTTTTTAACTTCGTTTTTTTTTTCTGGAGTCGGTTCGGGCTGCAATGTGACGCCGTTTTTTAGCCTTTCTTCGATAGCGTTTACACGCTCTGTAAGAGAGTTGTCGATATTACCGCATTTAAAATTTTGCTCCATCATACTCAGCCTGTCCATTAAGGCTTGTGGTGAGGAATCAAATTCGGGGCGTGCAAGCTTTATAAGAGCCATTTCATAAATAACGCGAGGGGATTTTACCCATTTTGCGTCTGCCTGTGCTTCTGAAAGCAGGGAAGCTGCATTTGAAATTTTTTCAAATGTAAGCTTTTCGCTCTGCGCCTTTATTTTCACCATTTCCTCAGCGCTGTAATCAAGCAGCAAATCCGGATGGTCACTTACCTTTGCGACCAGCAAATCACGAAAATGATTAATTACGCTATCGATAAAAATCTTTAAATCTTTACCGTCTGAAAGCACAGAGTTTATAATTGAAAGAATTTTATCTACATTATTCTCAATAATCGCATCAACTACATTGAATATCGAATCAATATCGGCAATGCCTAATGTTGCCGTTATATCATCAGCAGTGATTGTATTTCCGCATGATGAAACTATTCTCTCAAGAATACTCAGTCCGTCACGCATTGAGCCGTCTGCGAGCTTTGCCAGCGTGGCGTATGCTTCATCCGTTATAGACAGACCGTCACCGTGAGCAATTTCTTTCATTCTGAGTATTATATCAGAGGGCTTAATTCGTTTAAAATCAAACCGCTGACATCGTGATAAAATAGTTTGCGGAACCTTGTGAGCTTCGGTTGTCGCAAGGATAAATATGACGTGTTCCGGAGGTTCCTCAAGAGTTTTAAGCAATGCGTTAAAAGCACTGTTTGAAAGCATATGAACCTCGTCTATGATATATACCGTATATCGTGCCGTCGAGGCGACATAGCGGATATCATCAATAATTTCGCGAGCGTCCTCCACCTTATTGTTTGAAGCGGCGTCAATTTCCTTTACATCCATTATTGAACCGTCTAAAATGCCGCGGCAGATTTCACAGTCATTACAAGGGCTGCCGTCATGCGGATTAAGGCAGTTTACCGCGCGGGAAAACACCTTCGCACAGGTTGTTTTTCCGGTGCCGCGTGTGCCGCAGAAAAGATATGCATGACCAATCTTATTATTTAAGATTTGGTTTTTCAGTGTTTTCGTAATATGCGTCTGACCTACAATATCTTCAAATACGGTAGGACGCCATTTACGGTAAATAGCCTGATGCTCCATAACGCAATCCTTTCTGTCTATAATCAAAAAAAAGGCTCAGACCGAGTTTGCCGCAACACATCAAAAGCACCGCTTATTGCTGCTTGGTTCCCCATCTGACAAGGTTCACGGGTTTCAATCGCGCGGGCTCGGCCGTCATCGCCAAAAAAATCATATTTACATACGTTATAATATCATATATATTTAATATTGTCAAGAGTTTATGTTATTACAGGAAGATTACAATTGTAAGCCAAATAAGAAATTGCTTATATTCAGTCATATTATATCAGTTTCATTAATATAATATTAGGCAGCCTGTTTTGCAGAAGTAAATTTTCGTGTACAATAAAACAACATTTTGGATAAAAATCTGACATAAAATTGCAGTTATTTGCATAATAAAATCAACGAATTTGAAGTAATTAACAGAAAATAATCGATAAATGTCAGATACTGCGATATTTCTTACTGGATTTTTATGTAAACGTGTACTATAATATGTTCTGCAAATACGGGAATAAAAAAGCAGGAGGAAAGGTTTATGGAGAATGAAATTTTTTACGGACAGACAATCTTGAATGACAAGCATGAAGCAGAGCTGGAATATTATTTAATACCGGAAAACATATCGAAAGATTATTGCGATTTGATGTGCTACGGAATAAAAATAAAAAAGACAACTTATTTTGAAGGTGGAGGAAAAACTGTCGAAATAAAACAAATAAATAACGTATTTTACAGAAAAAAAGAAGCGGAAGAGTTTCTCAGAGTGATACTGAGAAATACTGTGACGCCATCCTCGTTAAAGGATGTTGTTGAGGATTATATAGTAGAGAGTCTTGACAAGGCAAAAAGAACTGCATAATTAAAAAGCTGCTGTGTTAATATGCAATACAGATTACAATTAACACAGCAGTTTTTTTGATAATATAGCAAATTGTTCACTTTGCCAACAGCTTTGATTATTAAAAACAAATATTTCCTTGTTGCTCCCAAGATGAGGGGAGAAAATCTTTTATTTAATACCAAAGTGTCCGAATGTGAAGTCGTTATTTTTTGCTAAGAACAGCTTTAAGGTACTCTATATCCTCGTCACTGACTCCGGCATATCCGGCAATAAGTGTACTTTTTGAATTTTTCAATGGGTGAAAATAGTAGTCGTCGGAATTATAAAGCCGTATGCCGTGATTAAGACAGAGTTCAAATATTGAATTTGCATCGGGGGAGGAAAGCAGCAAATGCAGACCGGCTTTTTCACCGCTTATTTCAATATCGTAGGGAGATGCTTCAATTGCTTCAATTAGTAAATCACGTCTTTTTCTGTATATGTTCTTAACACGGTTAAGATGACGGGATAAATAATTTCCGGCAATAAATCTGCTCAGTGTGTGCTGCTCAAATCTCGGCACTGTGGAGGAATAACGATAAAAGCGTTCCTCGTATTGCTTCAGCAGTTTTTTGGGAAGCACCATATATGCAATACGAATTGACGGTGCGAGTACCCTTGAAAATGTGTTAAGATATATTACTTTTTCACTGTCAAATATGCCCTGTAAAGCGGTTATAGGACGCTTTGAAAAATTAAATTCACTGTTGTAATCATCTTCTATAATATATCGGTTATCTGCTTCACCTGCCCAATTAAGCAGCTCAATTCGTCTGTCGATAGGCATGATTATTCCTGTTGGGAATTGGTGCGATGGCGTGATATATACCGTGTCGGAATTTGTTTTCCTTAGCTCTGAGGCGGAAAGACCTTTTTCGTCAAGGCTTATATAATTCATACGGCATCCGCTGTTTTTCAGTAGCAGCTGTATTTTCCCATATCCGGGGTTTTCCAATGCATAGCATCTGTTATTTCCAAGTATTTCGGTTATAAGCATTAATAAATATTCAATACCGGCTCCCACAATTATTTGTCTCGGAGAACAGTTCACACCGCGAAATTCGTGGAGATATTTTGCTATGTTTTCGCGAAGATTATAATCTCCCTTGACTTCTCCGGAATTAAGCAGCTCGGGATTGCCGTACATAACCTCTTTTGAGAGCTTTACCCATGTGGAATACGGAAATGATTTTATATCGACAGCATTTGTTCTGAAATCGACTGTATAATTTTTTGTTTCTGTAAATTCCTCTTCCATTACAATATTATCTGAGCCAATCGGATTTTCTATATGCTGTACATAAAAACCGCTGCGAGGCACTGCTTTTAGATAACCCTCCTGAACAAGCAGTTCATATGCGGTTTCTATTGTATTTACGCTGATTGAAAGATGAGCTGAAAGTGCTTTTTTTGATGGCATTCGTTCGTTTTCCTTCAGTTTTTTCGCGTGTATTTCCTGTATAATATAGCTGTACAGTTGTTCGTAAAGCGGTTTTTTTGAAGCTTTATCCGGTGAAAAAATAAAATTAAACATATCTGACCTCATAAAAAAGTTGTAATTTGGCACTTTAAATAGTGTCAGTTCGTGCTATAATTATAAATAATTATCAGTAAAATGTCAATGATGGAGGTAAAAAATTATGAGTTCACAGTTTGAGTTGAATAAGAATCTTGCTCAAATGCTTAAGGGAGGAGTCATCATGGATGTTACAACTCCTGAGCAGGCAAAGATAGCAGAGGAAGCAGGTGCATGCGCTGTTATGGCGCTTGAGAGAATCCCGGCAGATATTCGTGCTGCAGGCGGTGTATCAAGAATGAGTGACCCTAAGATGATAAAGGGGATTCAGGAAGCTGTTTCAATTCCTGTAATGGCAAAATGCCGTATAGGTCATTTTGCTGAGGCAAGAATTTTACAGGCTATAAAGATAGACTATATAGATGAAAGCGAAGTTTTGTCGCCGGCTGATGATAAGTACCATATAAATAAGAATGATTTTAAGGTTCCTTTTGTATGCGGTGCAAAGGATTTAGGAGAAGCGTTGAGAAGAATCAATGAAGGCGCTGCCATGATTCGTACAAAGGGTGAACCGGGTACAGGTGATGTTGTTCAGGCTGTACGTCATATGAGAATGATGATGTCAGAAATAAGACGCATACAGAACATGGCTCAGGATGAATTGTACGAGGCAGCAAAGCAGCTTCAGGTACCGTATCATCTTGTTGAATATGTTCACGAAAACGGCAAGCTTCCTGTTGTAAACTTTGCAGCAGGCGGTGTTGCAACTCCGGCAGACGCTGCGCTTATGATGCATCTTGGCGCGGAAGGTGTCTTTGTAGGTTCAGGAATATTCAAGTCAGGAAATCCCGCAAAACGTGCTTCAGCTATTGTTCAGGCGGTTACGAATTATAATGATGATAAGCTGCTTGCAGAGCTTTCAGAGGATCTTGGCGAAGCAATGGTAGGTATAAATGAAAATGAAATTGCATTGCTTATGGCGGAGCGTGGTAAATAATGAGAATTGGTATTCTTGCACTTCAGGGTGCGTTTATTGAGCATAAATATGCTTTTGATAAGCTTGGTGTGGACTCCTTTGAGATACGTCAGAAAAGAGATATAGAAGAACATTTTGACGCACTTGTAATTCCCGGAGGGGAAAGCACGGTTATAGGTAAGCTGCTGCATAAGCTTGAATTATTTGAGCCTATAAAGAAAATGATTGAAAACGGTATGCCTGTATTCGGAACGTGCGCAGGACTTATAGTGCTTGCAAAGAATGTGATTGGCGAGGAACCGCATCTTGCACTTATGGATATTACCGTAAAGCGTAATGCGTACGGAAAGCAGATTGACAGCTTTTCGCAGGACGTTATCATTCCTGAGGTTTCAAAAGAGCCGTTCCCGCTTGTCTTTATCCGTGCACCGTGGATTGAGGGTGTAGGAGATAATGCGCGTGTACTTTGTGAGCTGGACGGGCATATTGTTGCGGCAAGGCAGGACAATATTCTTGTAACCTCATTCCATCCGGAGCTTACTGAAAATTTAAGCTTTCATAAGTATTTTATAGATATGATTTCATAGTTAGGGGCACATTTCCGTATTAATGCGGAAATGTGTTTTTTTATATGGATTTATGAAATGATAATGCTTGTTCCGTGATTTTTTCAATAAAGAAATTTTTCATTCTCCGTGTATAAATCCGAATAAACAACAAAAAATATAAAAAAACAGAGTATAGCCGTATAATTTTATGGGCGGTTATTGAAGGAGAATGGATATGAATCAAAGATTGGGAAAACAAACGGTGTGCTTCGGAGAGCCTCCGGTAATATTGGAAACGGCTGCAATAGTAGGCGAAAAGGAAGGACAGGGGCCTTTGGCGGAATGTTTTGATGATATTCTCACAGATGACCAATGGGGTGAAAAAACATGGGAGAAGGCTGAGAGTAAGCTGCAAAGAGAAACGGCGCTTCTTGCGCTGAAAAAGGCAAAGCTGACAACGGATGACATCAATTATGTGTTTGCCGGAGATTTGCTTAATCAGTGTGCAGGCACGCATTATGGGCTGCGTGATTTGAAAATTCCGTTTTTTGGAGTTTACGGCGCGTGTTCGACAATGACGGAAAGTATGTCGCTGGGCAGTATGATTATCGGAGGTGGAATGGCGGACTATGCAATGTGTGTGACATCAAGTCATTTTTGCTCGGCGGAAAAACAGTATCGGTTTCCTCTTGAATACGGCGGACAGCGTACGCCGTCAGCACAGTGGACCGTTACAGGAGCAGGATGTGCAATACTTGCAAAAAATGGTGACGGACCTAAAATAACACATATAACCACAGGGAAAATTATAGATATGGGTATTAATGATGCAAATAATATGGGGGCGGCTATGGCTCCCGCTGCGATTGATACTCTATCACAGCATTTTACTGATACAGGCTTTCGTCCTGAGGAGTATGATTTGATTTTAACAGGTGATTTAGGCACTGTTGGTTCGGATATTCTTTGTGAGCTTATGCATGACGAAGGGTATGATATAACAGAACTCCATAATGACTGTGGCAAAATGATTTTTAATATTGAAGAGCAGGATGTTCATGCAGGAGGGAGCGGCTGCGGGTGCTGCGGAAGTGTATTTTGCGGACATATTTTTAATGAATTAAAAAAGGGAACTTATGACAAAATTCTCCTTATGGCAACAGGTGCTTTGATGAATCCGTCCGCAATACAGCAGGGAGAAACAATTCCTTCAATAGCGCATGCTGTTACTATAGTAAGATGAGGTGTAAAAAATATGGATTATTTAAAAGCGTTTATTGTCGGTGGGTTAATTTGCGTAGTAGGTCAGATTCTTATCGATAAAACAAAGCTTACTCCGGCAAGAATTTTGGTTACATTTGTTGTGCTGGGGACTTTTCTGCAATTAATTGGTATATATGAATGGCTGGTAGATTTTGCCGGTGCAGGAGCGACTGTTCCGCTTACCGGATTTGGATATAATTTATGCAAGGGCGTGAGCAAGGCTGTATCTGAGAATGGTTTTATCGGTGTGTTTACCGGAGGTATTACAGCCGCGGCAGGAGGTATATCGGCGGCATTGATATTCGGATTTCTTGTATCAATTATTTTTAAATCAAAATCGAAGAAATGAAGCGTAGTTAAAAGGTGCATAGCAAGTTATATCAGACTTGGCTGTGTACCTTTTTTAATAATATTTTTTAATAAAAGTGTCACCCATCATTGACAATTCAACATAACAAATATGGGTAAACAAATCATATTTATTGACAATATAAAAAAAACATGGTATAATTATATAAATTGTATATACTCCCATAGCTAAGTGGATATAATATACACATCCTAAGGGAAAACAGTTCCGCCGCCAAACGGAGCTGAAAATTAAATATTTTGAATTTGTCACAGTAGCTAAACTGGATAGAGGGTCCGCCTCCTAAGAATATGTTACAACGACTGCCTTTCGGGTAAAGGCGATTGACATTGAGTAAGTTTGTACCTATAATTGAATAGATTTTAAAGATGTTCCCGTAGCTCAGCTGGATAGAGCGACCGCCTCCTAAGCGGTAGGTCGGGTGTTCGAATCACCTCTGGAACGCCAGAAAACGCTGCCGGCGGGGAAAGTCCTGCCGGCAGATTTTTTTCAAAAAATAGTTGACAAGCCCCGAAAAGTATGGTATAATAAAAAAGCCGCATGCGTGGAGGTTTCGAAACACTTTGGTGTGCCTTCAGCAGCGAGTTTTTGTAAAAGGCAGGTGCCAAGAATTATGTACGCAGTAATTGAAACCGGCGGAAAGCAGTATCAGGTAAAGGCAAACGACACGCTCTTTATCGAAAAGCTGAACGT
>JALEPO010000151.1 GCA_022768695.1 Clostridia bacterium | reverse complement strand
AAGGAAGTATCTTGACTCGGTAGGCTCGGATATTTCGCTTGTTATTACGGGCGGTCTGAGAGTATCGGCAGACTTTGCAAAGGCTATTGCAATGGGCGCGGACGCTGTGGCGGTTGCCAGCGCGGGACTTATCGCTGCGGCATGCCAGCAGTACAGAATATGCGGCAACGGCACATGCCCTGTGGGAATAGCAACACAGGACGAGAAGCTAAGAGCAAGACTAAAGGTCGACGCGGCGGCTCAGAGAGTGGCAAACTTCCTTAACGTAACGCTTAAGGAGCTTAAAACCTTTGCGAGAATTACCGGACATGAGGATTTACACGACTTGTCTGTTGATGATTTAATCACCACAAGCAGAGAGATTTCTGAATATACAGATATACGTCATGCATGATTGCAGCAAAGAGGAAGGTAAAAATTTCTTAAAGTAATCAGAAAAATATGGAAAAACAGTAAAAAACACCTCAATTTGTGATATAATATAAGTATCATGAATTGAGGTTTTTCATTCATTCAGGGAATAAGTACCTTTAGGTATTCAGCGTGTAGACAACGGTGTTTTATCTGCAGTCTGATATTTAAATCGGTTTAATTTGTGTAAAAAAAGGAATTTTTTGCTGTATAAAATATAATTTCTTGAACACAAACTCTTTTTGTGGTATAATCAACTAAATAATAGTATCAATAGGAGTTGATTATAGTGAATTTGAATAAATTGGCTGCAGGTGTATTAACAGCTGCGATGACTTTGGGAATGATAGTAATGCCGATGAATGCGGCGGATACATTGCCTGCATTTCCGGGAGCAGAGGGCGGAGGAAAATATACAACAGGTGCGAGAGGCACTTCTGCAAGAAGCGTATATCATGTTACAAACCTTAATGACAGAGGTACAGGCTCCTTAAGAGATGCTATTTCCAAAGAAGGACGAATTGTTGTTTTTGACGTAAGCGGTATAATAAATTTGGAAAGTCAGCTAAAAATACAAAAAAGTAATATTACAATACTTGGACAGACAGCGCCGGGCGACGGTATTACAATATCCGGCAATGATGTGCTGATTGAGGCTGATAATCTTATTATGCGTTATATTCGTATACGTCCTACGGATATTCAGGGCGGTGAGCCTGACGGATTGGGCGGACGCTGGGTAGATAATATTATTCTTGACCATTGCTCGGTATCTTGGGGTGTTGATGAGCTGCTCACACTTTACGGTGGCTCTCTTGAGGACGGAAAAGAAAGTGACAATAAGGCGGCGAAGGAGCAGTCGAAAAATATATCTGTACAGTATTGTATCAGCTCCGAAAGTCTGAGAATGTCAAACCACTTTAAGGGCGCTCACGGCTACGGCGGCATTATAGGCGGTACGAACGCATCGTATCATCATAATCTGTTTGCTCATCATGACAGCCGTAATCCGCGTATGGACAGAAACTTAAAGTCAACCGATATGGTAAACAATGTTATATATAACTGGGGCAATAACGGCACATACGGCGCAGAGCCGTATTCATACCATGCATGGGCAAGATATTCCGCTCCGGAATATGCTTCAAATGTCAATATAAGAAACAATTATTATAAATCAGGACCGTCAACAAAACAAAGTATACGCTCAAAGATTTTTGAGGCTACAAACACCGGTGAGGTATTTTATAACGGTGTTATGGCAAAATCAAATTTGTATATAAACGGAAATTATGTGTACGGCGATGAAGAAGCTACCGCAAACAATACCGCAAGCGAGAACTATGTAATGAATCAGGATAAGCTTAATTTGCTTGCTGCTCCTGTAGATATGAGCGGTTATGAAATCCCTTCGCAGACTGCGGAGGAGGCGTTTGAGGATGTTCTTGCAAATGTCGGAGCAACTTTGCCAAGACGTGACAGTATTGATGCGAGAATTGTGGCGGATGTGAAAAACGGAACAGGCAGAATTATAAACAGTATTGCCGAGGTTGGCGGATTCAGCGGAATAACCTCTCAAAATCGTACATTTGAAATTCCGGATGACTGGAAAACACAGGCAGGAATGGGCAAATATGCTGAAACGGATATAGTTCCGGGCGGAATATGGGAAGGCTACACATGGATTGAGGCATATGTAAATTACTGGACGCAAAATCAGAGCGCGCCTACAAATCCTGATATTACGGTTAAATCGCCTGCAATTGCAGACACAACAAAAACGGCGGATAAAACAAATTCAAAGGGCTTCTGGACAGTAATAACAGAGGGCGAAAACGTGAATTATTCTGCCGAAGCCTCTCCGAAAGACGGAACTGCTATTTCAAAGATAGAGATTTACGACGGACTTACATTGCTTGATACAGTAAACTCAGCCGCTATAAATAAAGACGTGACTCTTGAAGCCGGTACACACTATCTGATTTGTAAGGCATATAATGACAAGGGAGAATCGACAACCTCTCCGACTGCTATTGTATATGTGACGAAAAATGATAATTCAATCGGTAATTCCACAATAGAGGAGATAGGTGAAAGCTCCTTCCCTAACAAAAATAATGTCTGGACAAAGGATGGGAAGACATATATAGCCGGAAGCGGACTTATAAGCGGTAAATCCGATTCGTTCAGCTACTGGAAGCATCCGGTTACGGGCGACTTTGAGTTTTCGGTAAAGGTAGATAGTATTCCAAAGTATGAGAATGGCGCATTGTGCGGAATTATGTTCCGCGAAAGTCTTGACACAGGTTCAAGAATGGTAATGCTTTCAGATGGCTGGAAGAAATACGGTCAGAATATTGTTGTGCCTGTGCGTTCGGAGACGGATGGCAGTCTTTCATTAGGTTGGCTGAAGGACAGCAGCGGAAAAGAAATAAAGAACAGCAGCAGCTATGATACGACAGATGAAAGCAAGGGACTTAAACTGCCGCAGTATTTGAAGATTGCGCGCAG
>JALEPO010000140.1 GCA_022768695.1 Clostridia bacterium | reverse complement strand
GAGAAGTGGACTGGGATTTAAGTTCAGAATACAAATGAACAATACAGTCGGAATTATTGACAGTGATTATTATTACAGCGATAATGAGGGACATATTTTCTGTAAAATAACAAATGATTCAAATGAAGACAAAACAATGTCGCTAAATGCCGGTGATGGATTTTGTCAGGGGATTTTTGTCGAGTACGGAATTACATTTGATGATGATGTCAGCGACATCAGAAACGGTGGTTTCGGAAGCACAAGCAAGTAAATTTTCGGTATTAAAAAGGAGCTGTCATATTAAGTCAGCTCCTTTTTTGTGTTATCAATGTACTTTTGCGCACACAAAAGCGCCGGTAATAATTTAATTCACCGGAATTGTAATAGTAACCTCGGTGCCTTTATTAAATTCACTTGCAATTTTAATTTTTCCGCCAAAGCCGGATTCAAGCGCCTGCTTAGCAATCGCCAATCCAAGACCGGTTCCGCCTGTATCTCTTGAACGTGCTTTATCAACACGATAAAAACGGTCAAAGATATGCGGCAGCTTTTCCTTAGGAATACCTATTCCGTTATCAACCACCTTAATGCATATATCCTTGTACACTTTGCTTGAATAAACTTCAATATTACCGCCTTCGCCTGTATATTTTAAGGCGTTGCTTATAATATTTATGATAACGCGCTCAAGGCTGTCGCGGTCGCCTGAAATTACAGGCGTTTCGTTAATAGGATTATATGTTAAAGTTTGATTTTTTTTCTTTGCGGTCATGCCCATACGTTCAACAATGTTTTCGAGCATTTTACGAATATTGATTTCTTCCGGAGCTTTATAGTATGTCTGATTTTCGTCAAGCTCCGAAAGTGTAAGCAGGTCGCTGATAATGCGCGCCATTCTGTCTGCCTCGGAGGCGATTACGTCAAGAAATCGTATTTGCACTTCGCGGTCAACGTCCGGCATATCGGAAAGCGTTTCGGAGTATGATTTGATTGTTGTCAGCGGTGTGCGAAGCTCGTGCGATACGTTAGCTACAAAATCACGTCTTGCCTGTTCGAGCTTTTCCTGACGTGTAACATCGTGTATAACTACAATTATGCCGCCTATTTTATTATCAACACTGAAGGTTGCAAAATTAAGACGAAGATATTGATTTTTTAATTTTATTTCACGCTCAAGAGAACCGTCATGCTTTACATATAACAAATCGCCAAGAGTAATGCCGGCATTGATTTCCTTAAAAAATCTGTCAAATTGCAAATCGTCGAGATATTTCCTTGCGAGCAGACGCTGTGCCTCGGGATTAAAGTGTATAAGCTTTCCGTTTAAGTCAAAAGCAAGTATACCGTCGGTCATGTTCTGAAGAATTGTTTCAACCTTAGTTTTTTCGCTCAGAGCGCGGTCAGTCGATTCCTGACGTGTATGAGCAAGATAAACTAATGAATTAGTTAGATTTCCAAATTCATCATGCGCGCTTGAAGGCTCAAGGGCATTCATATCGCCGTCGGCAAGCTTTTTTGCCTGTACGGTAAGGTTGCGGATTGGAATAGTAATTGAGCCGGCAAGCATCTTACCGAAAATGAATGATATAACAGCTGAAAGAAGTAAAGCATACAAAAGAATTGTTGCAGTACGTTTTACAGCATCTGCTTGAATTTGTTCGTTATCATTTATGTACACGATATACTTTACAGTGCTTTCCGTTCCGAGCGGCAGAGCGTAGTCCATATAGGAGCAGGTAAAGCTTGTTTCAAGACTTTCGGTGCCTTCGGAAGCGCTTTTGAGAACGGGCGTCATGTCAATTGTGTTAATGTTATTTGAAGAATACAGTATATTTTCGCCGGACCCGTCAGTTATGGCATAGAAGCGATATTTGCTTATTGCTAAATAACCAAGCTGATTTTGTATAATTTCGTTTATTTTATTTATATTTTCCTGCGTCATTTCTTCAATTAATATGGCATTATTATCCACAGGCGCAGGCATTGAAAGCGCATTTGCTGCTTTTTGAAGTTCGGATTTTACATTGAAATTAAAAACTGTTTCAATAGTATCAGAAAAATCCTTGTGATAATAATTTATGGTTTCTGCAATGGTAAAGATACCTATAAGCAATTCTGCCGCAACAACCAGCGCAACAAAAATTATTGTCATTTTCCATCGGATTGTTTTAAACATATCAGTATTCCGCCTTTCTGCCCGTAAACTCAGAATATAGAATTCACTGTGTTCCTTCAGCGGCAGACAACGCTTAAATGTGAAATACTTACCAAATCCTATTACGGGCAATAAGATGAAGTGACATATAACAAAAAAGCAAGATGTTACCATTTTCTGCGGCTGAGATGCAAGCGTTTGTGCCTACAACGCTAAAGCGATGTGTGCCTATATAGGCGTCGGATGACGCTTGATTTTTCAGACAGCGTTAAATTCTGCCTCCGGAACATTGAATGACGTGGCTTTGCCCTCTGTTGAAATATCTTTTTTCAAGAATTAACCTCGAACAATGTTCGAGGTTAATAAGAGAACCGCCTGTGTATGTACAGAATATATTATTTATTGAAATAATATCCTACACCGCGTTTTGTAATGATATATTTTGGCATACTTGGATCATCTTCAATTTTTTCACGCAGACGTCGTACAGTAACATCAACCGTGCGGACATCACCGTAATATTCATATCCCCATACATTCTCAAGAAGCTTTTCCCTTGAAAAGATTTTATCCGGCTGCATAGCAAGAAACTTCAGCAACTCAAATTCTCTTAGAGTAATATCTATAACCTCGCCGTTCTTGGAAACCTCATAGCGATCTACATTAATAACCAAGTCACCGGAAACTATTGTATCCTGTTCTTCTGTCGGCTGTGATGGAACATTGTCAAATGCGCTTCTTCTAAGGTTAGCTTTAATTCTTGCGCTCAATTCGCGATTGGAGTAAGGCTTTGTGATATAATCATCTGCGCCAAGCTCAAGACCGACAACCTTGTCAACCTCATCCTCACGCGCGGTAAGCATTATAATAGGAACATTTGAATGTTCGCGAACCTTTCTGCACACCTCATACCCATCTATACCCGGCAGCATGACGTCAAGCAGAATTAAATCCGGATTTTGGGTAAGGGCCATTTCAAGTCCTGTAATTCCGTCAAGAGCGGAAAGCGTGTTGTAGCCTTCGTTGCCGAGTGTAAATGTTAAAATATCATTAATGTTCTGTTCGTCTTCGATAACTAAAATGGTACGATTCATTTGTTTCAATCCTTTCAAAAAATATCATAATTTTCATATATGTTACATATTTTTCATTATCAATACATATATTTTATCAGAAATTAACAAGTTCTGCAAGGGGAATTTGAAAAAAAGCATAAAAAACACTGTTTTTTTTACAAAATAATTGTATTGTTTGAAAAAACTGTTCAAAAGGGAAGTTGTAATAATTATATTAAAAAGAAAAAAATAATAAAAAAGCTTGACAAATTATGGCGAGTTTGGTATAATGTCATGGTGACCGCATTGAATAGGTTTTACAACTTGCATATATGATGCAGACCTACGACAGCGTGTCCTCATTAATATTTCAGAGGAGGTGTTTTTATGTACGCAGTAATCGTAACAGGCGGTAAGCAGTATAAGGTATCAGAGGGTGATACACTTTTTGTTGAAAAGCTTGATGCTCAAGAGGGTTCATCAGTAACTTTTGATCAGGTGCTTATGGCAGGTGAAGGCGAAAACGTAACAGTTGGTGCTCCTACAGTAGCAGGTGCAACTGTTGAAGCTAAGGTTGTTAAGAACGGCAAAGCTAAGAAGATTTACGTTTTCAAAATGAAGAGAAAGAAGAACGAGCGTAAAAAGAAGGGTCATAGACAGCCTTATACAAAGGTAGAAATCACAAAGATTAACGCATAATTTTACGCATAGTTTTACAAATCGATTAGGATAGCGAGGTGTTTTAAATGGCTCATAAAAAAGGTATGGGTAGTACAAAGAACGGTCGTGACAGTGAGTCGAAAAGACTTGGTGCAAAGCGTGCAGACGGTCAGTTTGTGTTAGCCGGCAACATTCTTGTAAGACAGAGAGGAACAAAGATTCATCCTGGCAACAATGTAGGTATCGGCAGTGATGATACATTATTTGCACTTATCGACGGTAGAGTTAAGTTTGAAAGAAAAGGCAGAGATAAGACACAGTGCAGTGTTTATGCCGACTAATATGAGTAATTTAAGAGCTGTTGTCTTATTCAACAGCTCTTTTTGCTTTTTGTTGGGGGGGTAATTAAAAATGGATATTAAAATACGACAGTATAATGAGTCGGATATTAAAGCGGCGGCTGCAATCTGGAATGAGATTGTAGAGGAGGGCGCTGCATTTCCTCAGAAAGAATTACTGACAGAAAAGAGCGGTGATGAATTTTTTAAATCGCAGTCATATACGGGAATTGCATATAATGATGAAAACGGTGAAATTGTAGGCTTGTACATACTTCATCCGAATAATGTGGGACGATGCGGACATATATGTAATGCAAGCTATGCGATAAGATTGGATATGCGCGGACAGCATATTGGAGAAGCGTTGGTCAAGCATTGTATGGAAAAAGGAAAAGAGCTTGGTTTTGGAATTTTGCAGTTTAATGCTGTTGTAAGGACAAACGAACCTGCTTTGAAATTGTACAAGAAGTTGGGTTTTACACAGCTGGGCATAATCCCCGGCGGATTTTTGATGAAGGACGGAACCTATGAGGATATTATACCTCATTATCATGTGTTGTAAAATATTTGTGCTAAGTGCTTTTAAAGGCGCTTAGCTTTTTTTTTTCGCATATTTGGTAACGCTGATTTGACTTATGATGCATGAAAAAAAGACCTTTTATCTGTCAGAGATTTCAGTAAATTCCTGACAGATAAAGAAGTCTGTGTTTTTTGTATGATTAAAATTCATCTCTGCCGCTGCGGTATCTTGAGTTAGAGCCCTTGCTTTCAAGGCTTTGACGCTCGGTTCGTGAAGCGTTTCTGTCAGGTATTCTCTGATAAATTTCAGAGTCGCTATTTTTCTGACGATTACGTTTTAACTGTTGAATACGTTTTTTTCTCTCCATTTTTTTTCTGCGGTGATTAGCAAAAAGTGCAATGATCAAAATAAGAATTGCGGGAATAAAGAAGAACGGACTTGTTACTATCTTTATTACTATATGAAGAATATGAAGCAGATTATTTCTTTCGACATCATTCGCCGCAACAAGATTTGCAGAACCAATCTGTGTATCTCTGTATGTGTATGTTACTGTTCCTATAACAGTGCCTTTTTTTATAGGGGCTTTTAATTCATCGGGAATCTGCACATTTGTTACAATTTCAGAAATACTGTTTTCGTTTGACGGAATTAACGCTGCAAGTTCATTTTCAACAGTAAGCGCAATACGCGCGTCATTTTTTGCTTCATAAACCTTTGAGTCGGAAACGATGTCACCGGGATTTACTATTGTCTGCTGAACGTAATTATCAAAACCAAAGTCAAACAGGTTTTTTGTGTCTATATATGAATATGCATTTTCTTTTGTATCAATATTAGGACAATTCATAACAATTCCAAGCAGATTTGTATTGTTATATGCAGCCGAGGCTACAAGACAATATCCGGCTTGAGATGTGTGACCGGTTTTAATTCCTGTGCATGGCGGATAATAGTAATAGGTTGAGCGTGAAGTGCCAAGAAACAGATTAGTATTTACTAAAATTCTTTCCTGCATATATTTATTTGTGGGTGCAATTTTGTATATAGGTATTTTGACAATTTCTCTGAACTTGTCATTTTTCATTGCGTATTGAGCGAGTGTTGCGAGGTCGCGCGCTGTGGTATAGTGGTTGTCATCGTGCGAACCGCAGGCGTTGGCAAAGTTAGTGCCTGTCATTCCAAGCTCCTGTGCCTTTTGATTCATCAAAGCAGTGAATGCTTCCATAGAACCGGAAATATGAATAGCAAGAACGTTTGCTGCGTCGTTTGCGGAATAAACAAGCATACCTGTTATCAGCTGCTCAATAGTAAGCTCTTCACCTATTAGTATTCCCATATGTGAGTCCTCAAGAGTTATAGAGGCAAGTGCCTGATAGTTGGCTGTCACTGTCTGCGCCAGATCGGGACAGTGTTCAAGAGCCAAAATAGCAGTCATGATTTTTGTAGTGCTTGCAGGAAATACTCTTTGATCTATATTTTTTCCGTAAATCAGTCTTCCTGACGCAAAATCAACCAAAAGTGCGGATTGTGCGTGTGAAACATCAGGTGGAGTCAGTGTTGTATCCTCAATATAAATCTGGTCGCTGCCGGAGGTTGGAGCGTTTGTAGATGACGATGACGAAGTGCTGTCGCTATTATTACTCTCAGGTGCGGCCGATACCGGTATAAGCGACATAAGCGAAATTGCTGCCGCTAAAATCAAAGAAAGAATTTTTTTTCTTTTCATTAATAATTTCCTCCATTCAATAAGGGGCATTGCCCCGCATTTAACAAACAACAGGGGCATATCTGCCATATTTATAAAATATATTCTCAGTCTAATATTATACATAACTGTATTTAGTATTTCAACAAATGAAACGAAAAATTTGTTAATTTGTATTCAAATTTTAATTATTGTCATTTTTTTGATAATATAGTAGGTATATTATAAGAATATAATTAAAATGATAATTATAATAAAAGTAAGCTGTTCCTTGATTTTTAAAGCTGTGACACAAGCATCTATGCTTAAGATGCTCAAGCGTTGTTTTCCGTTATAGGCGGAGGGCGGCGATTGCTTTTTTCTGCGGTGGTACAATCCGCTGTCGGAACGCAGAATTAAGGAATCTTGCTTTTATAAAAAAACTGTTGACATATACCCCAAGGGGGTATATAATAATAAAGGATAAGACAGCATTTTTGCTGAGAGAAATTTACAGTTTGAAGACGGTAATTTCTTAGTAGAATACAGTCAGGAGGCGGCGGCTTGAAGGAAGAAATATATATTATCAGCGGAATGTCGTGTGCGGCGTGTTCAAGTGCGGTTGAACGCGTCACAAGGAAGATAGACGGCGTGGAAAGAAGCGACGTTAATCTTACAACAGGGAAAATGACTATTGTATATGATGAAACAAAGGTCAAACCTAAACTGATAAAAGAGAAAGTAAAAAAAGCGGGATTTGGCATAAGAGCGGACAATGATGATCAGAGAACAACTGACGGTATTGACGGCGAAAAGAACAATTCTCAGAGGAATGAGCTGATATGCGCGGTTATAATTACGCTGCTGCTTCTTTATGTTTCGATGGGGCAGATGTTTAAATATAAGCTGCCTGTTCCTGAAATAATTGATATGAACAGAATGCCGGAGAATTATGCGTTGACTCAAATTTTGCTTACAATTCCCATATTGTATTTCGGACGCAGATTTTTTATAAACGGCTTTAAAGCGTTGTTTCACAGAAATCCTAATATGGATTCGCTGGTGGCGATAGGAAGTGGTTCATCGTTTTTGTATAGTCTGTATCTGACATATCTGATTCCGTATGAGCCTCATCATGTGCATCATTTGTATTATGAGTCTGCGGCAGTGGTGATTACATTTATAATGCTTGGAAAATTTCTCGAAAGCCGTAATAAGGAAAAAACCAAGGGTGCAATTAAAAAGCTTATGGAGCTTGCGCCGGATACAGCTTTGCTTGTTAAGGACGATATGGTTACGGAGGTTGCATCGGAAAGTCTGAAACCGGGAGATATTGTGCTTGTAAAGCCGGGTGCAAAAATTCCGCTTGACGGCATAGTTAAAAGCGGTTCGGGCGGAGTTGATGAATCCATGCTTACAGGTGAGAGTCTGCCGGTTGAAAAATCAGAGGGCAGTGAGGTTATCGGCGGAAGCATTAGCTATAATGGCGCGCTGTATGTCGAAATAACGCGTATAGGCGAGGACACTACGCTGTCTAAAATTATAAAATTTGTTGAGGACGCACAAGGTAAAAAAGCGCCTATTTCAAAAATTGCAGATAAGGTTGCAGGGATATTTGTGCCGTCGGTCATAGGTATAGCGGTTTTGGCGAGTGTAATCTGGACGATTGCCGGTAAGGATTTTTCGTTTGTTCTTAGGATTTTCACTTCTGTGCTTGTTATAGCCTGCCCGTGTGCATTGGGACTTGCTACGCCTACAGCGATTATGGTGGGAACAGGCTTGGGCGCGTCTAACGGTATATTGATAAGAAGCGGTGAAGCGTTGGAGATTACTCACAATATAAATGTTGTGGTTCTTGATAAAACAGGAACAGTAACAGAGGGAAAGCCTGTTGTAACTGAGATTATTTCAAACGGAATTTCTGAGGAGGAGCTTTTACAATATGCGGCGGCGGTTGAAGCTTCATCAGACCATCCTCTTGCGAAGGCGATTGTTGAAAGGGCGGGAGTGATTACAAAACAGGTCACTGAATTTGAGAACGTTTCCGGCATGGGAATAAGAGCCGCAGCGGACGGAAAAAGGATTGCGGTAGGTAATAAACGACTTATGGACGGAGTTGATGTTTCGGAATTTGAAAGCGATATTAAGCGTTTGTCAGAACAAGGTGAAACACCGATGTACGTTGCGATTAATTCAAAGCTTATGGGAATTATAAGCGTTGCCGATTCTGTGAAGGAAACAAGCCGCGAGGCGGTTTCCAAACTGAAAAAGGCAGGAATCAAGGTGTATCTTCTCACAGGTGACAATAAGGCCGCGGCAGAGCATATAGGCAGACTTGTCGGCGCGGACGAGGTTATATCCGAGGTTTTGCCGGAGGATAAGGCGGAGGTTGTAAAAAAGCTTCAGGCAGAGGGCAATAAGGTGATGATGGTAGGAGACGGTATAAACGATGCGCCGGCGCTTGTACAGGCTGATGTGGGCGCGGCAGTCGGCGGCGGAAGTGATATAGCTATAGAATCAGCGGATATAGTGCTGATGAAATCGGATTTGAATGATGTCTATAAGGCTATAAGGCTGAGCAGAATGACGATTAAAAATGTAAAAGAAAATCTGTTCTGGGCATTTTGCTATAACACAATAGGAATACCGATTGCGGCGGGAATTTTGTACCCGTTTAACGGAATGCTGCTAAGTCCTATGTTTGCGGGATTGGCAATGTCGTTAAGCTCTGTGTGTGTGGTATCAAACGCGCTGCGGTTAAGAAGCAAAAAATTATAGAAAGGGAGGCAGATATGGGAAATTGTGAGTGTCATAAAACGAAGCATCGCAGTGATGACGAGTTCAGGGATTTGCTTAACCGTTTGAGCAGAATTGAGGGGCAGATAAGAGGTATAAAAAAAATGCTGGAGAATGACGCATACTGCGTGGATATACTCACGCAGGTGTCGGCGGCGCAGGCGGCGTTAAACAGCTTTAACCGTGTTCTGCTTAACAATCATATCCGAACCTGTGTTGCGGAGGATATACGCAGAGGAAATGATGAGGTTATAGACGAGCTCACGGGACTTTTGCAAAAGCTGATGAAATAAATTTTAAAATAAATAAGGAAGGAAGAAGAAAAATGTTTGGATTTTTAAAGAAGGAAACAGTAAAAAAGATTATGCATATTGAGGGGATGCACTGCGGACACTGCAAGGCAAATGTTGAAAAGTCGCTCAATGCAATAAGCGGAGTAAGCGCTGTGGTTGACCTCGAAAAAAAGCTTGCAGAGGTTACGCTGAACAAGGAGATTACAGACGATACATTGAAAGAATCGGTTGAAAATCTCGGTTTTGAAGTGGTAAGCATTGAAGGCTGAAAATAATTGTTGACAAAAGCATATAATCGGTGTATTATAATATTAAGTTAAAAAATTATCTTCGGGGTATGTGTAATTCATAATCGGCGGTGAGCGGTTCAAGACCGTAAGTCCGTGAGCCTTAGGGTTGATTCGGTGAAATTCCGAAACCGACGGTAAAGTCCGGATGGGAGAAGATATAGTTTTTCCGATACAGAAAATTCGACCACCCCGAAGCTATTCGAGGTGGTTTTTTTATGGAAAAATACATGAAAAGAGCGATTGAACTGGCAAAGGGAGGTATAGGCTTTGTAAATCCAAATCCGTTGGTGGGCGCAGTAATTGTTAAGAACGGAAAAATTATCGGTGAAGGCTTTCACGAACGCTTCGGAGAGCCTCATGCTGAGCGAAACGCGCTCAAACGCTGTACAGAAAATCCTGCGGGCGCTGATATGTATGTGACTCTTGAGCCATGCTGCCATTACGGAAAAAATCCGCCTTGTACTGAGGCTGTAATAGAAAGCGGAATAAAGCGTGTGTTTGTCGGTTCGTTTGACCCAAATCCTCTTGTGGCAGGCAAAGGCATAGAGATACTCAGAAATCATGGGATTGAGGTTACAGAGAATTATATGCGTGAGGAATGTGACCTGTTAAACAGTATATTTTTTCATTATATAACAACGAAAACACCATATGTAATAATGAAAGCGGCAATTACGGCAGACGGAAAAATTGCCGCTGTGACGGGTGACGCAAGATGGATTACAAATGAAGCGTCGCGTATGCATTGTCATGAAACAAGAAAACGTGTTGCGGCAATTTTGGTTGGTGTTAATACAGTAATTACGGATAATCCTATGCTTAATTGCAGAACAGAAAAGCCGTCTAATCCAATACGCGTAATATGCGACAGCAGACTGCGGATACCGCTTGATTCCCAAATAATAAAAACAGCAAATCAGATACCGGTATATGTGGCAACAATTTCAGAGAATAGTTCAAAAATTGCCGCTTTGGAAAAAGCGGGCGCACATATAATACAGACGAATGCAAAAAATGAGCGTGTTGATTTAACCGATCTTATGCATAAGCTTGGAGAAATGAAAATAGACAGCGTTCTTATTGAAGGCGGAGGAGAAATTCATGCAAGCGCGCTTAGTGATGGAATTGTAAATAAGGTACAGCTTTACATAGCTCCGAAGATAATCGGCGGCGACGGAAAAAACGCTGTCGGAAATTTGGGTATTACGCTTGCTAAGGATGCCGTAAAGCTCAAAAATCCGTCGGTAAGTTTTTTTGACGGTGATATTTTAGCGGAATATGATACAGATACGGAATTTTGATTTTGAGGTGATTCAGATGTTTACCGGAATAATTGAAGAAGTGGGTGAAGTCACTGCGATAAAGCGCGGCGCTAAATCCTGTGAGCTTTCAATCAGAGGCAGTATAATATTTGATGATTTGAAAATAGGCGACAGTGTTGCAGTAAACGGAGTATGTCTTACGGCGACCTCGATAAAGGGAAATATTTTTACGGCGGATGTTATGGCTGAAACTGTTCGGCGAAGCAATATAGGAATGCTTAAAAATGGTTCAAATGTTAATCTTGAACGCGCAATGGCTGCAAACGGAAGATTTGGAGGTCATATAGTTTCGGGACATATTGACGGAGTTGGATTTGTTCAGTCGCTTGCGCGTGAGGATAATGCGGTATGGGTTACAATTACAGCTGATGATGCAATCATGAGATATATTGTGGAAAAAGGCTCTGTTGCTATTGACGGTATAAGTCTTACGGTGGCGAAGGTGTACAGTGATGCATTTGCCGTTTCTGTAATACCGCATACAGCGTCACAAACAACGCTGTTAAGCCGCAGAGCGGGTGACAGAGTAAATCTGGAATGTGACATAGTAGGAAAATATGTTGAGAGGCTGACAGGAAAAAACGGTACAATAACAGAGGATTTTTTGAAAAAGTATAATTTTTAGGAGGGATAGGAATGTTTGAATTTGACAGTATTGAAAAAGCGCTGGAGGATTTAAAAAACGGAAAGGTAGTTCTTGTTACAGATGATCCGGAACGTGAAAACGAGGGCGATTTAATTTGTGCGGCGCAATTTGCAACAACCGAGAATGTTAATTTTATGGCTGCATATGCAAAAGGACTTATATGTATGCCTATGAGTTCGGAATACGTTTTAAAGCTGGGACTCAGACCGATGGTTGCAAACAATACGGATAATCATTGCACAGCGTTTACTGAGTCTATTGATTATGTAACTACAACTACAGGTATTTCCGCTGAGGAGAGAGGACTTACAGCGCGTATGTGTGTTGAGCCTGCGACTGTGCCAAATGATTTCAGACGTCCAGGGCATATGTTTCCGCTGGAAGCAAAGCCGGGAGGTGTTCTGGAAAGAAACGGACATACCGAAGCTACTGTGGATTTGTTAAGACTTGCCGGAATGCCTGCTGTTGGACTTTGCTGTGAAATTATGGCGGATGACGGGACTATGATGCGTCGTAATCAGCTGATAGAATTTGCGAAGAAGCATGAGCTTACATTTATAACCATTAGAGATTTGCAGATTTACCGTCGTCAGCATGATAAATTTATGACCTGTGTTTCAAAGGCAAAACTGCCTACAAAGTACGGTAATTTTGATATTTACGGATATAAAAACACTATAAACGGCAATCATCATGTTGCGCTTGTAATGGGAGATGTATCTAACG
This sequence comes from Clostridia bacterium, assembly GCA_022768695.1. Lineage (GTDB taxonomy): Bacteria > Bacillota > Clostridia > UBA1381 > UBA1381 > JALEPO01. The sequence goes on along the minus strand of JALEPO010000140.1, from coordinate 9,642 downwards.
GTGAGCCTGTTCTGTGTCGTGTACATTCGGAATGTCTTACGGGAGATGTATTTGGTTCATGCCGGTGCGACTGCGGTGAGCAGCTTGCGCAGGCGCTTACAAATATAAATAACGAGGGACGCGGAATTCTTCTTTATTTGCGTCAGGAGGGACGAGGAATAGGACTGCTCAATAAAATAAAGGCATATGATTTGCAGGAGCATGGTTATGACACGCTTGAAGCTAATGTGAAGCTGGGATTTGCGCCGGACCTTCGTGATTACAGCGAGGGTGCGCAGATACTAAAGGATTTAGGTGCTTCAAAGCTGAGGATTATGACGAACAATCCGGAAAAAATTTCAGATTTGTCTGAGTATGGAATTGAAATAGTAGAGCGTGTTCCGATACAGATTGCCGCAAAAAAGGAAAATGAGTTTTATTTAAAAACAAAGCAAAACAGAATGGGACATTTATTAGACTATTAACAGGTAAAAAATTAAATTATTATACAGGAGGAAAATAAAATGAAGGTAATTGAAGGTGTTTATTCGGGCGAGGGTTTAAAAATAGGAATTATAGCGTCACGTTTTAACGAGTTTATAACATCAAAGCTTGTAAGCGGCGCGGAGGATTGCTTGAAGCGTCATGGTGTTGCGGATGAGGATATGAGCGTCGCATGGGTTCCGGGAGCTTTTGAAATTCCTGTGATAGCAAAGCGTATGGCTGCAAGCGGAAAATATGATGCTGTAATCTGTGTCGGAGCGGTAATAAGAGGCGCTACAAGTCATTATGATTATGTATGCAGCGAGGTTTCAAAGGGTATTGCGGCAGTGTCGCTCGAAACAGGTGTGCCGGTTCTTTTCGGAATTTTAACGACTGATACAATAGAACAGGCTATTGAGCGCGCAGGAACAAAGGCAGGCAATAAGGGAACAGATTGCGCTATGTCCGCGCTTGAAATGGTGAACCTTATAAAAAATATATGATTTTTGGAGGTTGATATGATAGTATTTTTTGATATAGACGGTACTATTATTTCTGATGATGATAATCATATTGTTCCTGAAAGTACGGTTGCCGCTATACGGGCCGCGCGGAAAAACGGTCATCTGATGTATATTAATACAGGCAGAACTATTATGAATATAGAAAAGGAGCTGCGTGATATAGGCTTTGACGGCTATGTATGCGGCTGCGGAACATATATTGAATGTGGCGGACGTGTTTTGCTTAACCGCACTGTTCCCAAAAAGCTCTGTAATGAAATTGCCGAGCTGATATTTGAATGTGATATGACTCCCTTATATGAAAGGTCTGACGCATTCTTTACAGATAAGCGGACACGCCAAATAGGCGGATTTCCCGCGCTTAAGGAACGCTTCAGAACACAGGGCAAGGATGTTTCAAGAGATGTAAGCGATGCGGATTTTGGATTTGACAAGCTTGTTGCATGGTATGATGAGAGCAGCAATCTTGAACAATTCAAAAGCGGTGTTGCAGATGAGTTTGACTATATAGACCGCGGATATGGCTTTTGTGAGCTTGCGGTAAAGGGCTTTTCTAAGGGAACAGGAATAAAGGAAGTATGTGATTATCATAATATCCCGATTGACGAGGCATTGGCGATTGGTGACAGTCTGAATGATTTGCCGATGTTAGAGGCTGTCAGAAATAGTATTGCCATGGGAGAGAGCACAGAATATCTTAAGCAAAAATCCGCATTTGTAACTAAGGATTTATACGATGACGGAATTAAATACGCTCTTGAGCATTTCGGACTGATTTAACAGATTAGATAAAGCTTTTCAAATACGGTATAAATTATGATATATACCGTATTTTTTATTTGACAGATTAATGTAAGTGTTATATAATTTATATGTTAAATCAGAATATATTTTGAGAGATTTCGGGAAGGAAAAAATTTAATGAAAATATTAGTGGTTGATGATGAAAAGCTTATAGTTAAAGGAATAAAATTCAATCTTGAGCAAGAGGGATATACGGTTGAAACAGCGTTTGACGGAGAAGAAGCGATAAGTCTGGCTCATGATGAAAGTATAGATTTAATTTTACTTGATTTAATGCTTCCGAAGGTGGACGGCTTTACCGTATGCCGTACAATCAGAAGCTTTTCAAATGTTCCTATTATAATGGTTACTGCAAAAAGCGAGGATATAGATAAAATTTTAGGTCTGGAATACGGCGCTGATGATTATGTAACAAAGCCGTTTAATATGCGTGAGGTCACAGCAAGAATTAAGGCGATTTTAAGACGTGTAAATCCTGCTCCAAAGGGTGACCGTGACAAGGTTATTGTTTCGGGCGATATTACGCTTGACTATAATTTCAGAAGAGTGATGATAAAAGATAAGGTAATTGAACTTACAAGTAAAGAATTTGACCTGCTTGAGCTGTTCCTGAGAAATCCGGGAAAGGTATACACGAGAGAAAATTTGCTGGATATTGCGTGGGGCTTTGATTATCCGGGGGATGTGCGTACGGTTGATGTTCATATAAGAAGACTGCGCGAAAAGGTTGAGGAAAATCCGGCAGAGCCGACTTATATAAAGACAAAATGGGGTGTTGGTTATTATTATAAAAAGGATTAATCTGCTTGAGAAAATAAAGAAAATGACCTCATCTATGCGTTTTATGATGATTGCCACATATTTTGCGGTAATTTTAACAACGCTTGTTTTGATGTGCGCGTATGTAATAGGCTTGCTCAGCGGAAATTTGTACAGCGGAGAGTCGGTGGATATGTTTGCGAAGGCTAATATAATAAGTGCGACAGTTTCGGAGGCATGGGATGTTCAGCCCGAAAATTCCGAGGAGCGTTTTGCTAATTTGGTTGAGCGCATACTGGCAGGAACTAATATAAGAGGCGTTGTAGAAAATTCATCATGTATGGTTTTGTATGATACAAACCGTGAATCTGAACTTTTTGGTAAGGTATATATGCGTGATGTTATAAAGCTTGCCCTTGACGGTGAGCAAGCGGAAATTATAAGTGATGGTGAAAATGGTACGAAAATGATTTCTGTTGCCGTGCCTATAACAAAAAACGGAAATATTATAGGTACAGTATATCTTGCTCAGGCGGTAAACAATATAGAGAATACAGTTAAATCCACGCGTACGAGTCTTATTGTGTTCAGCGCGCTGATTGTGCTTCTTATTGGTATGCTCAGTCTGGGAATGAGTTATATAATAACGTCGCCGATGGCTGAATTTACGGAGGTTGCTAAGGAAATATCAAAGGGAAATTTTTCGAAGCGTATACAGGTAAGAGGACATAATGAAATTGCACAAATGGGAGAAACGCTTAATTATATGTGCGATGAACTGAGTCTGCTTGAGGAAAAACGAAGAAAGTTTGTGTCTGATGCTTCGCACGAGCTGAAAACACCTATGGCGGGAATAAAGCTGATTTGTGATAGTCTGGTATCTGCGGAAAATCCGAATCCGGAAATGGTAAAGGAGTTTTTGTGCGATTTATCTGAGGAGGTTGACCGTCTTACGAGAATAATAGAAAGACTGCTTGCTCTTACAAAGCTTGATGCCGGCGGTACCTCGCTGAAGCTTGAGGAGATGGATATAAGAGTGCTGATAGATAATGTTGTCAGAAAGCTTACTCCTATTGCAAATCCGCGTGATATAGTGCTTTATACTGACTATCATAATATTGAATTCAAACCGATATTGCTGGATTATGATAAAATATATGAGGCGGTTTATAATATTGTAGATAATGCTATAAAATATTCTCCTGAGGGCGCATTTGTAGAGCTTGATATCACAGAGAAAAATGATAGTATTATTATTAAAATCACCGATAACGGCCCGGGAATACCTGAAAATGAGCGCGAAAGAATATTTGAGAGATTTTATCGGTTGGATGACTCACGCGCGCGTGATACCGGAGGAACCGGACTGGGGCTTGCGATAACTAAGGAGGCAGTTGCAATGCACGGCGGAACAATTGAGGTTTCGGAAGCGGAGCGTGGCGGAAGTGTATTCACGATTAAGCTGCCGTACAGCAGAACGATATAGGAAATATGTCTGACGGATTTTTATGCTGTAGATGCTAATGCAGCTAAAAGCTGCATATACGATAAAAAGCTTTGATTTGTGAAAGGAGCAGTTGTATGAGCAAACGAGGGATAATTTCGGTTATATCTATAATTGCCGTTGCTTTGGTTGTAATTGTGGCGCTTATATTTATCAAAAATGGAAGAAACACTCATAAATTTACGGGTGAATTATACTTTTTTAATGAAATGGGTACATCTCTTGCAGCGGAAATCCATGAAATTAGCTATCGTAATGATGAGGATTTACCCCGGCTTGTTATTGCGGAATTGATAAAAGGTCCTGAAGTATCAGGCAGAAGCCGTACGATTGAAAACGGTGTGGAGCTTTTGGGTATTGATATGACTGACAAAAGCAATATCACAGTCAATTTTTCAGAGGAATATTTAACAGGCAATACGACTAAGGACATACTTACAACATACTCAATAGTAAAATCATTATGCAGTATTTATTATGTAAATAGTATTAAGGTGGTTGTGGCAGGACGGGATATAATAAAGCCGGACGGAGAGCCTATCGGATATTTAACTGCCGGAGATATAAACCTTGCTACCGATATAAATACGACTGAAACGCGTGAAATAAAGCTTTATTTTACAAGAGAGAATTATAATTTGCTGGTTCCGGAAATGAGAAGCATAAAGGTTACAGACCAACAGCCTATTGAGCAGTACATCATAAATGAGCTTATAAAAGGCCCATCAGAAAAGGGAAAGAAAGCTACTCTGAGTAAAGATACTGTATTGTTGAGTGTTGATACTGAGGACGATATATGCTTTGTAAATTTAAAATCGAATTTTCTTGACAGAAATTCCGGAAATCAGGAAAAAGAAATACTTGCCGTATATTCTATAGTTGATTCATTAACCGAGCTTGAAACAATTTCAAGAGTGCAGTTTTTGATAGACGGAAAAAAGGTTGATATGTTCGGAACTATTAATATAAACAGTATGTTCGGAAGAAATGCGGATATGATTGGCGAGTGATTTATCGGAAAGGATATAATTATATGAATGGGTTTAATATTTGCAACGGTGAAAAGCTGAAAATATATGTATCAGAAAAGGAAAGCGAAGCTGTTAAAATAGCTGCAAAAAATCTTTGTAAAGATTTAAAAAAAGTATGTAATGCCGACGCTGAGCTTACATCAGACGCAGAAAATTCAAAAATTCTTATTGGTACATATGGTATAGAAGATTTTAATAATCATTCGGATTTGAAGGACAAAAATGATAATCTGATTTGGGAAGCTTATTCTGTTGAAGAAAAAAGTGGAAGGCTGTATATTGCAGGCTCTGACAGGCGCGGAACAATTTACGGAATATATGAGCTGTGTGAAAGCATAGGTGTTTCGCCGTGGTATTATTTTGCTGATGTTCCTGTAAAAACGAGGGAGAATGTATTCTTTGAATCAGGGTTTAAAAAGACCGATTATCCGTCTGTCAGGTACAGAGGTATATTTATTAATGATGAAGAGGAGCTGGAAGCTTGGGCAAAGTCGCACTTGGGCGAGAAAACTATCGGGCCAAAAACATACAAGTATGTTTTTGAATTGCTCCTTAGATTGAAAGCTAATTATATCTGGCCGGCTATGCATGTAAATGCATTTAATATGGACTTGGAAAACGGCAGACTGGCTGATACTATGGGAATTGTAGTAGGAACATCGCATTGTGATATGCTGCTAAGAAGCAATCAGAATGAATGGAAGCCGTGGCTTGAGAAAAAGGGATATACAGATGTGGAGTATGATTACTCAATAGAAGGGCGAAACCGTGATATAATCCGTGAATATTGGCGTGAGAGCGTTGAGCAGAATTTAGGCTATGAGGTTTGTTATACTGTAGGTATGCGCGGTATACACGACAGCGGATTTATAACGAGGGAGATTACAGATAACAGCAGTCTTAGTGATGAGGAAAAGCTTCAGGCGAAGGTAAAGCTTTTGGGCGAGGTTATAAGAGACCAGAGAAAAATTATTGATGAGGTAACCGAAAACAGGGAAGCACCGCAGACCTTTGTTCCATATAAGGAGGTTTTGTCGCTTTACGATATGGGGCTTGAGGTACCGGATGACGTTACGCTTATATGGGCAAATGATAACTTCGGATATATGCGTCGCTATCCGAGCGTGGAGGAACAAAAACGTCCGGGCGGAAGCGGCTTGTATTATCATTCCTCATATTGGGCAACTGCCGGTATGAGTTATCTGTTTGTAAATTCAACGCCTATTGCACATACAAGAAATGAACTGAAAAAGGCATATGAAAATGGTATACAGCGTATGTGGGTTTTGAATGTGGGCGCGATAAAACCACTTGAACAGGATATTGAGTTCTTTCTGCGTTATGCGTGGGAAATTAATCGCAACGAGGAAACAACAGCGGATACAGATAAATTTACAGAGCTGTGGATTGATCATAATTTCAGCGGCGGCTTCGGAAAGGAAATAGCTCAGATTTATAATATATATGCGCAGGTTACGAATGTACGCAAGCTGGAGCATATGAAATCGGGAGTGTTTTCACAGACGGCATATGGCGGCGAGTGGGCAAGAAGAATGCTTAAATATGAAGATATTTTCAACCGAACTTTGAGTATTCATAATCGTCTGCCGGAAAATGAAAGAGAAGCATTTTTTCAGATGTTTGCAATGAAAATTTATGCTTCGTATTTTATAAATGCGTCATTTTATTATGCCGACAGAAGCAAATTAATGTATGACAGAAAAAGAATGCGTGAAGCTGATGAATGTATAGCATTATCAAGAAAAATGGATGATTATAAACGCAGACTTATCTGTTATTATAACAAGATAATGTGCGGCGGCAAGTGGGATAATATACTTACGCCTGAGGGCTTTCCACCACCGTGTATGGCGCTGTATCCTGCCTGCAAGCCGGCGCTTGTTGCTGATGCTGATTTGGTAGAATCCGAAAAAACGGCAGAGCCGGATAGTTCGCCGATTTTTAAGTCAGACAGCGGATACGCTGAAAATGACGGATATATTTCTATATCAGCAGAGCATTACAGCAGTAATTCCGGCTGGAAAAGAATAAAAAATATAGGCCGCTTTGAAGGAGATGTTATGGAAGCGGATGCGGGAACGCTTGAATATGAGCTTAATTTCACATCATCGGGTAAGTTTTTGCTTGAGCTTTATAGATTCCCAACGCTTAATTCTACGGGCAGAATAAGATTTGGAATAAGTATAGATGAAAATGTGCCTGTAGCACTTGAGTCGTTCTCAAATGATGAATGGTGCGGTGATTGGAAGAAGAACGTAATGAATAACGTTGAAAAGCTGTATCTTGATTTGCCTGAAATAAAGGCAGGAAAGCACATTCTCAGTATTCATGCTATTGATAAATACGCTGCATTCTCAAAGATAGTTATTTATACGGGCGATAGGGAGAAATCAAATCTTGGTCCTGAGGAAAGCTATCATGCAGAATGGAATAAGGATTATGCGAGAAAACAGTATTGCTTTGAGCCTGACATGGAGGCGCTTGAAAGCATATGCCTTGATTTGTTCACAGATGCGGTTCCTGATTTGCCTGAGGTGATATACGTCGGCAAAAAAAGATGGGCAATACAAGACAGATTGTTTCTTAGAAATGACGTGGTTAAGCAGTATGTAAAAGGTGTTGAGAAATATACTTATGACCGCAGCGGAAACAAAAATGTATTTGATAAATTTGGAAACGGTGTGTTTTGTGAGGAAAACGGAGTTATTGCGTTTGGCGCGGAATATGTCCTTGAAAATTCCGAAAATGCCTATTTAACTGCGGATAAAAACGGAGTGGAATGGGAGCATACACAGTCGGAAACGGACGGAGGAACCGGAATTGCGATGTATATTGCTCCGGAGGATTTATCATGGGAGGATGGAACAATTTCTCCGTCAATGAATTATAAGATAAGCTGCAGCGGCGGAAAATATAATATATGGCTGCTGTTAAAATATGATGACGGCTTATCTGCACGGCTGTTTGTCGGCTTGGATGGAAATATTGTACCGCTGAAGGATATGTGCGAGGGTGGAAATTTCTTTAATTACGGAACAAAGCAGCATTGGGTATGGATGCTTGTTACGGAAAGAGATATTGAAGCGGGAGAACATATTTTCAGCATTAATGCAAGAGCCTCACAGCTGAGAGTAGACAGAATTTACATAACAAAAACTGAGGAGAATCCGCCGATAGATTGTGACTGGAAAGAAAGCAAAAGAAAATAAATGGATTATCTGTAATTTCTCAGCTTAGTTTAAAGAATAAAAAAAACTCTGAAAATCAGGCATTAAAAGCTTGATTTTTAGAGTTTTGTTTTAGTTTATTCATATTTATATAAGCCGCCGATATTATTCTTATATTCGTGCGGCGTCATGCAGTAGATACGCTTGAATGCGCGGTTAAATGTGCTTTGACTTGAAAAGCCTGAATTCATACATATATTTGTGATTGTATCATTTGTGCTTCGTATTTGACTTGCGGCATATTCCGCGCGTATAAATGAAAGATAATTAGGCAGACTTATTTTGATTTTATCCGAAAAGGTGTGTGATATGTAATATTTGCTTACGGAAAATTCTTTCGCAAGTGAATCAAGAGTAATATTATTCCTGAAATTTTGCGAAATATAAGTGATTATTTTTTTTGTGAGATGCTCTACGGGAACGGATTTTTTGTGTTCAAGAGTAAGTTTTTTTAGCAGATGCGACAGTATAATTGTCGTCCATGCAAGCTGTTCGGGAAATTCTGTGCAGTGTAGTATTTCGTTAAATGCAAGATGTACGGCATCGTCAAGCTCAGTTATAACAGGTGATTTTGGAGTGATATTCATAAAATCAGGGAATAATCCACTGAATAATTCAGGAGAGCATATTATAAAAATCTGATTTGTGTCACGATATTCATTTCTATAATATGTATGGACAATATTTGGAAATATTATTGCTGCCTGACCTTGCTTTATTTCATATTTTTTTCCGTCAATATCAATATGCTGTCCTATGTTGAATTCATATATAATTTCTATGTGTTCATGTATGTGCGGACGATATTGCAGTTCTCGAGTGTTGTGTATAATTGTAATATCTGATGGTTGAAATTCATAAAACGGTACCATTTTTTTCACCTCTGCTAAAGATAGCAATTTTTGACTGATATTGTTATTTGTTTGACTATAATTATATATTATTTTTTGATAAAATACAAGCAAATATATAAATTGAGGTGATTTTTATGAAACTTAAAAAATGTCTTGCGCTGATTTTGTCAGCATCAATGGCATTATCAGGCATGGTGCTGCCGTCAGTCGCTTCGGCGGAGGGCGATTACGGTACGGTTACGACCAATTCCGACGGGTCGAAAACCCTTACCTTCGGCGTGGATAGTATTACCCAAAGCGGCGGCGGCAGCTTTGGCGAAGATGCCGACAATGCGGGCTATTCAAGACCGGATAACCTGAAAACCGACAGCACCGGAGCGGCTGTTCTTACGCTGCCCGAAATAGACCTTAACGGCTCCGGCTATGACAAAATTGATTTGTATGCCGCGTGTCAGA
>JALEPO010000192.1 GCA_022768695.1 Clostridia bacterium | reverse complement strand
CAGAATAAATCTACGTTTTTCACACCTCTGCTCTTAAGCTCATTCAATACACCAAGCCAGAATTTACTGCTTTCATTAGCTCCAACCCATATGCCTAAAATATCCTTGTAATAACACGTAATGAAGACATGTTTTGGAACTCACTCAGTGAAAACGTAGTTGTTGTTGATGAAGCTGAAGGCTACGCATTTCCTTTACATGTTTCTCATATAATTGAAAATGGTGTTAATGTTAATATTATATACGTGAAAACAATTCTTGAAGTGGATATTGCTTACGAAAGCTTACATATCCGTGAGCAAGATGAGGTTGTTGCATATAATTCATATACCAATTCTGTTATTACGGACAAAGAGTCTCTTTGGTATGTATACAATTAAATAAAAAAGAACGGGAAACCGTTCTTTTTTTATGTTGCAAAAAGCTATTAAGCCTTTAGATATTCAATTTCTTTAAGGATTTCTTTATATAAATTATTTTTTACAGCTTCGGATGGAGAAAACTTAGGGTCAGCGTACTGAATAGCATATATAGCACATTCATTTAAGGCATATGGGATAGTTATTGATTTTTCTTTAGAAGCCGGCAGTTCTTTTTCAGCTATATCTTCTATATGAAGTATAATTGGCTTTATTTCAGTAAAATTATCATATAAAAGTTTTTTGGCATCAGTTTTTGACATGTTTGGCTTATCGACATTTATCATGCGTTTATCTGGAATAAGCGATAAATTAAATATAGGTCTGTTTTTAGCTTTTAAATGTTTAATATCAGTTAATAAACTATCTATTAACAACGAATGCACAGTGTCAATAATAGTTGATATATTATTGGTATCAATGACATCACAAATAATACTTATTATGTGATTTTCTATATTTTCATCACATAATATAAGGTTTGTTATCTTTGGGTCGGATATGTGTATTTTTTGCTTTGCTTCTACAATAATAGGTACAAATTCTTCTTTATAGTTTAAAAATATTTGTTTTGCGTTTTTTCTCAAAATCTTTGTTTTCATATTAAAACAACTCTCTTTCTTTTAATTATTATTTGCCAATAAA
>JALEPO010000102.1 GCA_022768695.1 Clostridia bacterium | reverse complement strand
TTATAGTGTCGGAATCAAACAATGTTTCCTCCACCTCCTGCGCTGCGTATGTAACATTCAGCATCGGCATTGCACCGATTATGAGCGTCACCGCTGTCAGCGCTGATACAATTCTTTTTTTCATTTAACATTCCTCCTTGTAAAAGTATTATATATATAACCGCACTCCCTATATTACAATATATGGAAAATCCGGATTGTTGTAAAATTTAACATTTGCTTTTTCATAAGTTCACAAAACAGCTTATATTAAACCACATATACATTATAAGCTATGTGTGAAATTTTGTCAATAAAAAGGTGATAAAAATTCCTAAAACGGGACGAAACGACATAAACCCGTGACGAAACGACAGTTTTGTTGACATAATATAGTTTGCATAACAAAAAATAGCCGCATATGTCGCCATTTTCCATGTTCATAATATATGGAACAGACGCCGATATGCGGCATTTTTTATTCAGTTGTAAATCTTAGCTGTTGGTATGCAGCGAATTTTTAAAATAGTACATCAGCGCATTTCCGGCTTCAGTGCTGTTTCTGGTAAATCTTATATCCGATAAATCAAACAATATGCACCCGCAATGACCTCTGAATGTTGGAAAACATATCACTTTCAAATATTTATCTATTTCGGGGCTGTAGTCGATCATCTCCAGCTTTTCACCGAAAAGCGTCGCGCGCTCATAGCTCCTCAACCACTTAGAATCCATATTCTTGAACAAGCTGCCGAAAGTGCTGCCGATAAGCTGCTCTATCGGTATCATTTCAAGCTCTGACAGTGCGGGATTGCCGTATCTGAATATCCAGTCCACTGCGTGTCTTCCCTCATCGAATACCATCTCGATATCCGCAAATGCAAACGGCATACGTTCAAAGCCACTGTAATACTCACGGTATTCCTCCGGTGTTGACGGGGTATCCTGCTTAGTAAAGCTATCGATAATTTTCCGTTGCTGTGAATACATCTGCTTAATGATGTCTTTTTTCTTTCGTGCCGTGTATGGCAGAGTCTCGCCGTTGATAAGATTGATTTTTTTTGTAACGTCGTGTATCGCCATTACAGACACCATACACCCACGGCGTACATTTATAAAATTCTCGCCCAGCTCAGGTTCAAGCTCCACATAGGTTTTTCTCGTTTTATATACCTCGCCTCCGGCAACATGTATCTCAGCAGTATTTCTATCCATGAGGACATAGAGAATTGTGCCAACATCAATCGTAACGTTTTTCCATCTTGACATAAATGTTATATTTTTTTCTTCCTCCAAATAAAACACCTCTTTTTAGACAATGTATAATCAAATATATCTTAAATTATATTGTATCATAAACTCTCGCTAAAATCAAGTTTTATGCACAAGGGGCTGTACTATACTTTTATATCACGACGCACAATTCACGCACAGTGAATAGCCGCTGTTCCATTCGTTTATATTTACTTAATACGTCGCGGCAGGCACTATGCCGTCTTCCCAGAATTTATGGACAGAAAAAGTGTGATATAATAGAATGAACATATATAAATATAACCGCCGTTCGGAAGCGTTACATATATCGCATCCGAATGTTAAGAGGTAATATCCGCCAACCATTCCCGCGGAACAACTCAGACTGTAGACAAAACACCTTGCGGTTTTATCCATCTTATTCTTAGGGTACTTGAGATCCAATCTCGAATAAAATCATTTTTGGCGATATGCGCATTAAAAATAGCGCAAAAAAATGACGTCATTCCACAATTATCGTGAAATAACGCCATTTTTATATTCTGTTCATTTGTGCTAATTGCTGCTGCAAATTTATTTTGCCACAGCCGCCTACTAAATTATTAATTAACCGTTCAATTCCTTATCAATAGCCTCAGCCGCAGCCTTACCTGCGCCCATTGCAAGGATAACCGTTGCAGCACCTGTTACAACGTCGCCGCCTGCGTATACATGATCTCTTGAAGTTTTTCCTGTTTCTTCATCAGCCACAATACATCCGCGCTTATTTGTTTCAAGACCTTTTGTTGTCTGTCTAATAAGCGGGTTAGGAGTCTGACCGATAGCAACAACAACTGTGTCAATGTCAAGAACCTCTTCACTGCCTTCAATCGGTACAGGACGTCTTCTGCCGCTTGCATCAGGTTCACCAAGCTCCATCTTGATAACCTCCATACCTGTTACCCAGCCGTCCTCGTTACCAATAAACTTTGTAGGATTCTGAAGAAGCTTAAAGATAATACCCTCTTCCTCAGCGTGCATAACCTCTTCCTTTCTTGCAGGAAGCTCTTCTTTGCCGCGTCTGTAAACGATATATACGTTTTCAGCGCCAAGACGCTTTGCTGATCTTGCAGCGTCCATAGCAACGTTACCGCCGCCAAGAACCGCTACGTTCTTACCGACATAAACCGGTGTATCATATTCAGGGAACTTATAACCCTTCATAAGATTAATTCTTGTAAGAAATTCGTTAGCACTGTAAACACCATTCAGACTTTCGCCCTCAAGACCCATAAATGACGGAAGTCCTGCACCTGAGCCTATGTACACAGCATCATAACCCATTTCATCAAACAATTCGTCAACCGTAAGAGTTTTGCCTATGATTACGTTTGTTTCAATATCAACACCCATAGCCTTCAAATTCGAGATTTCCTTCTGAACAATGTCCTTAGGAAGTCTGAATTCAGGAATACCATACATTAAAACGCCGCCTGCTGTATGGAATGCTTCATATACAGTTACCGCATAACCTCTCTTGGCAAGATCACCCGCAACTGTAAGTCCTGAAGGACCTGAGCCTACAACAGCTACCTTTTTACCGTTAAGAACAGGTTTTTCAATCTTTTCTTCAACATTCTTCATGTGCCAGTCAGCTACAAATCTTTCAAGTCTGCCTATACCTACGCTTTCGCCCTTGATACCTCTTACACACTTTGATTCGCACTGCTTTTCCTGAGGACATACACGACCGCACACTGCCGGAAGTGCATTTGTTTCTTTTACCTTCTGATAAGCCTTTTCAAACTCACCCTCTGCGATAAACGAAATAAATTCAGGAATTTTTACGCTTACCGGACATCCCTGCATACATGGCTTATGCTTACAGTTAAGACATCTCTGAGCCTCGTCTATCGCCATTTCCTCGGTATAACCTGTTGTTACCTCAAGAAAGTTCTTGTTTCTTACATTAGGACATTGCTCCGGCATCGGATTTTTGTCCATTCTCATATTTGGCATCTTTAAAATCCTCCCTTAATCAGTCTTTATGATTGGTTCTGCCGATTCTGCAGTGACCTTCTTCACATGATTTAGCTTCATAGTCCTTAAACATTCTTCCGCGCTTCATGGCGCTGTCCCAGTCAATCTTGTGACCGTCAAAGTCAGGGCCGTCAACACATGCAAACTTTGTTTCGCCGTCAACAATTATACGGCAGCCGCCGCACATACCCGTACCGTCAATCATTACAGGGTTCATTGAAACAGTGGTAGGAATATCATATTTTTCTGTCAGCTTACATACGAACTTCATCATTACCAGCGGACCGATTGCAATAACCTCGTCAAACTTCTCACCGGCTTCAATTTCCTTCTGAAGCATATCGGTTACAAAGCCCTGATTACCATTTGAACCGTCATCAGTAGCAACAATAAGCTTATTTGAAACCTCTTTAAGCTCATCCTCAAGAATGATAAGGTCCTTGTTTCTAAAGCCTGTGATTACTGTTACATCAGCACCAAGTCTGTGAAGCTTCTTAGCCTGCGGATAAGCGATAGCCGTACCAAGACCGCCGCCGATTACCGCAACCTTCTTAAGACCTTCAAGAGGTGTTGGAACACCCAAAGGTCCTGCAAAGTCAAGGATAGATTCACCTTCCTCAACAGCTGCCAAATCCTTTGTCGTCTTACCGACAATCTGCACTATAATGGTAACAGTTCCTTTTTCTCTGTCAAAATCTGCAATAGTAAAAGGAACTCTTTCGCCGTATTCATCAATTCTTAAAATGATGAACTGACCCGGCTCTGCTTTTTTCGCAATCAACGGAGCTTCAATCTCCATCAAAAAGATTTGCGGATTAAGCACATTCTTTTTAACAATTTTGTAAGCCATTTTCTCACCTCGTATAAATTTTATGTGCGGTTAAAACTTATTAATTTTTTTCACACTCTTAACTTATATAATATCATACTTTCTGCCGTATTTCAATATTTTTATCAAACTTTTCAACAAAATTCTTCATATCCTGTGCAAATTGCACTGTAAGCTCAATATATTTTTTACTGACAGGATGAATAAGCGAAATAAAACAGGAATGTAATGCCTGACGCGGAAACAGAGCGGTGTTTTCTTCACCGTATAGCCAGTCGCCAAGCAGAGGATGACCTATATGTGACATATGAACTCTTATTTGATGAGTTCTTCCTGTTTCAAGCTCCAGCTCCAAAAGAGTATAGTCGCCGAGTCTTTTTAGCACCCTATAGTGTGTAACAGCTCTTTGTCCGCCGGGATTAACCTCCCTTTTTATCACACTTTGTGACACTCTTGCAATAGGTGCGTCAATCACGCCGTCAGAGCTTAAATCACCGCATACAATCGCAGTATATTTTCTTTTTAAAATTCCTTCTTTTATTTCGTCGCACAGCAGCGCGTGTGCATATGAATTTTTAGCGACCGCCATAAGACCCGATGTATCCTTATCGAGCCGGTTTACAGCGCGAAAAACTCTCGGCTCACCCTTGCTGTTAAAATAATACATTAAGCCGTTGGCAAGCGTATTCTCCCTATGCCCCATCGACGGATGAGTTGGCATATGAGGAGGCTTGTTTACAATCAGCAAGTCCTCATCCTCGTAAACTATATCAAGCTCCATTCTGACAGGCTCAATATTCTCCGACGCTCCCTCTCGGATAGTTAATGTCACTTCATCCCCCTGCTTCAGAATATAATTAACATATCTTTTTTCACCGTTTACACATATGCCGTCATTATATTTTTTCAGATTTGCAATAAGCGACGATGACATTTTAAAATGACTTTTCAGCAGCGTCTTAATGTTACTGTTTACATAATCATCCTTTACAATATATTTTAGTATTCTTTCCATATTTATCTAAATATCGCAAAACAAGAGCCGGAACATCCGACTCTTGTTTATTATTTATTCAACCGATTCAATAATTGCGTATTTGCCGTCCTTTCTTTTATATACTACATTCATTTCATTCGTATCTACATTCTTGAAAACGAAGAAGCTGTGACCTAAAAGATTCATCTGAAGAACTGCCTCCTCGGAGCTCATAGGCTTAACTGTAAATCTCTTTGTTTTAACAATTTCAAACTCCTTTGTTTCCTCACCCTCAGTATAACTTTCACCGTTTATAAGCATACTGTCAAGAGTTGCATCCTTCTTGATTTTTTTGGCAAGTCTTGTCTTATTTTTTCTGATTTGACGTTCAATTAAATCAACTATTTTATCTATTGCCGCCAATATTTCCCTGTCGGAAGCCTCGGCACGGTAAATCATTCCGCCTGCATAAATAGACGCTTCAATATATTCATTATCTTTAATTGTTCCCAAAACAACTCTCGCTTCCGATTCGTCCTTGAAAAATTTATCAAGCTTACCTAATTTTTTTTCTACATAATCCCTTACCTTATCGGTAACATTCAATTTTCTGCCTATAATTGTGAACTTCATACATCTTCACTCCTTATTAATTGTATTTATGTCTCAGATTTCTCTGTTATATAATATATACCCCTGTTTTACATTCTTAAACACTTTTCCGAAAAAAATATATTTCATAACATATTTCTGTTTTTTACTTGTCAAAATGCAAAAAATATAGTAAAATGATATTTTAGAAACAATAAAAAAATATGAGGTGAAATTTATGATAGCTATTTTAACAACATTAGCTGTATTTGCGGTGCTTGGCTTTGCGGTTTGGAGCTATATGCTTCAGCCTGCAATAGCAAAAGGACGCAGCGGCGATAAAAATACTGTATTTATAATAGCGGTTATCGCCGCGGCTTTTATCGTCCGGGTAATATGCGCTGTAATGTACAAGGGACATCAGACCGACATGAATTGCTTTACCGCATGGTCAGATATGATTTTTCGGGACGGTATTTCCAATTTCTATAAATCTGATGCATTCCACGATTATCCACCGGGATATATGTATATTCTCTATATTTTAGGCGCAGTCAGGCATTTATTCAATCCGCAGAACGGCGGCTTGTATTTGCTTATAAAACTACCGTCAATTATTACTGACCTTCTTTCAGGCTTTTTTATTTATAAAATAGCGAAAAAAAAATTCGGGGACGGTATAAGTTCTTTATTTGCCGCTGTTTACCTGTTTAACCCGGCTGTTATTTTGAACAGCTCGCTTTGGGGACAGATTGACACTGTTTATACGCTGCTGATTGCTGTTATTATTTATCTGATAAGCGAAAAACGTATGATTCTGTCATACTTTGTTTTTGCGGTATGTATATTTGTAAAGCCTCAGGCATTTATATTTACTCCTCTTATAATTTACGGAATTATTGAAAACGTGTTTCTGCCCAAATTCAATAAAGAGCTTTTTATAAAAAATCTTCTTTACGGACTCGGCGCAATTTTAATGATATTCATACTTTCATTGCCGTTCGGGCTTGGAAACGTGTTTGGCCAATACAAGGCAACTCTTGCCTCATATCCCTATCTGACGGTAAATGCCTTCAATATATGGGGAGTATTCGGCAAAAACTGGACAGGTCTTACCACATTCACAGCCATCATAGGATATATAATCCTTGCGGCTATTGTAGCATACGCTACATATGTATTCTTTAAAAGCAAGAACAAGGGCAGGTACTTTTTTGTAGGAGCTTTATTATCAATTTCAACATTTATGCTTTCTACAAAAATGCACGACCGTTATGCATTTCCGACAATGATGCTTCTGCTTATGACATTTCTTACAACAGAAAAAGCGGAAGATTACCTGCTGTATATTTTAACAACACTTTCTCAGTTTTTCAATACGTCATGGGTACTTTTCATCTACGAAACGGATATTAACCACTATTTCCGCAGCCCTGTAGTAAATATAGCGTCAATAATTAATGTGGTAATATACGCATATTTGATTTATATTGCGCAAAAGCATTATGTAAGCTACAATCCAAAGCTTGAGGCAAAAGCAGCGGCGGTAAAGGCTCAGAGTTCAAAGAGTGTTAATAATACAAAAACCGCTCCGTCAAAGCCTCAGAGCAGTGTTAAATTTACATTAAGCTCAACATTTGCAAAAGTAACAAAATTCGATATTATTGCGATGATTATAATTACAGCAGTCTATTCATGCATAGCCTTTTACGACCTTGGAGATATGCAGGCTCCGGAATCGGAAATTGCGCTTCCCGAACAGACTGTCACCATCGACTTAGGCAAAGACACAGATATTTCAAAAATAAAATTCTACTTAGGCTCATATGAGCTTAATGAACAGCGTAACATAGATATTAAATTTAAAAATTCCGCAAATGCGGTTGTAAGCTCCGATAACTATACAAGCGGTGCGGTGTTCTACTGGTCGGAAAAGGAAATTAATAAAAACGCTCGTTATATAACGCTCTCAACCAAGGCGGACAAGCTTACAATAAAGGAATTTGCCGTTATGGATAACAACGGTAATTATGTTGTTCCTGCAAATGCGTCGGATGAGTCAATAGCTAATTTGTTTGATGAACAGTCTATGATTCCCGAACGCACGTCCTTCAGAAACAGCACTTACTTTGATGAGATATATCACGGCCGTACCGGATATGAATTTGTTCATAGCCTGTCTGTTTACGAATGGACTCATCCTCCTCTCGGCAAGGTGTTCATTGCACTGGGAGTTCTTCTTTTCGGAATGTGTCCGTTTGGCTGGAGAGTTGCGGGAACGGTATTCGGTATCATTATGCTGCCGATATTGTATATGTTTGCAAAAAGAATTACAAATAAGTCATGGCTTTCGGTTGTCACCTGTCTGCTGTTTACATTTGATTTTATGCATTTTGCTCAGACGCGTATTGCCACAATCGATGTATACATCACAACGTTTGTCATTCTGATGTATTACTTCATGTATAAATACTACTGCACAAGCTTCTATGATACACCGTTTAAAAAGACGCTTGTTCCGCTTGCGCTGTCAGGTGTATTCATGGGATTGGGAATTGCCAGCAAATGGACGGGTATATACGCAGGTATAGGGCTTGCAGTGCTGTTCTTTATGACAATCTACAAGCGTTATTCCGAATATTTGTATGCGTCGAAGCGTCCGTCCGGCGAAACAAACGGAATAAGTCATAAATTTATTATTGACAACTTCACACCATATTTTATAAAAACCATTATATGGTGCTGTATATTCTTTATACTTGTACCGCTTGCGATATATGTGATGTCATACATTCCGTATCTGAAGGCGCCCGACGCGCACGGAATTAAAACCATAATAGATAACCAGAACTCAATGTATACCTACCATTCAAGCACAGTTCTCGGTTCAACGCATCCGTTCTCGTCACGCTGGTATGAGTGGATTATAATGAAACGTCCTATATGGTATTATTCAGGAACCGTTTCCGACGGAATAAAGGAAGGTATCAGCTCCTTTGGTAATCCGCTTGTATGGTGGCTGGGCATTCCGGCATTCTTCTATATGGCATATACTGCAATTCGGAAAAAGGACAAAATTGCCCTGTTCCTTGTTATAGGATACCTTGCGCAGCTTGTTTCATGGATTCCTGTTACAAGACTTACCTTTATATATCACTATTTCCCTTGTGTACCGTTTATTGTATTGATGCTCGGTTACTCAATAAATCTGATTTATGAAGAAGCTAAAAACAAAAAATCAGTTATAATAGGCGCGTTTGTTTATGCGGGACTTGTAATTGTACTTTTTGCAATGTTCTATCCCGTGCTTTCCGGACAGCCTGTTTCAACAGACTATGTTCAAACTTTCCTGAAATGGTTTGACAGCTGGGTACTGATTTAAGAGTTTATACGGAGGAAATTATGAGAGTTATACAATCTGAAATAATTACCAAAACAGTCAGAGATATGTGTATTAAAGCGAATTGTCATATTAACAGCGATATTCGCCGCGCAATAGAAAACAGTATTGAAACCGAAAAATCAGAGGTTTCAAAAGGTGTTTTGAAAAATCTCTTAAAAAATGCCGAAATCGCCCATAATAAAGAGGTACCTATATGTCAGGATACCGGTATGGCAGTATTTTTTGTTGAAATAGGCAGCGAAATTTTTATTGAGGGCGACACGATAACAGAAGCTATAAATAAAGGTGTATCGCTCGGATACACAGAGGGATATTTGAGAAAATCGGTAGTTGCAGATCCTCTGGACAGAATAAACACAAAAGACAATACACCGGCGGTTATTCATTACGATTTTGTCAAGGGCGACAAGCTGAAAATCACCTTTGCTCCGAAAGGCTTCGGAAGTGAAAACAAGAGCGCGTTAAAAATGCTTAACCCTTCAGACGGCATTGAGGGTATAATTGATTTCGTAACGGAAACTGTAAGAAAAGCCGGAGCAAATCCATGTCCTCCGATGGTTATAGGAGTAGGCATAGGCGGAACTATGGATAAAGCCGCACAGCTTGCAAAGAAAGCATTAACGAGAGATATTGATGCTTCAAACGAAAAGCCTTTCTATGCAGACCTTGAGAAAAAGCTGCTTGACAGAATAAATAAATTAGGGATAGGTCCTCAGGGAATGGGCGGTACAACAACTGCTCTTGCCGTAAACATAGAAACATATCCTACTCATATTGCAGGCTTACCGGTTGCGGTAAATGTAAACTGCCACGCAACACGCCACACTGTAGAAGTTATTTAAACATTTTTAAAGCAAAAACAGCAGCTGTGCACTTAAATGTACACAGCTGCTGTTTTTATAAAGGAGCTGCCGCACCTTAAAAGTGCCGCAGCGCCTGTTTTGAGGCTGTTCACATAAATCCTATCCAATATCATTGATGTGAACAAACTCTAATTATATTTCCTTGTATTCCTTTTGACCGATTTCATAAAGATTATTACCCTCACAGTCAATCAACACCACAAGCGGCAAATCCTCTACAACAAGACGTCTAATTGCCTCTGTGCCCAGATCATCATAAGCAACAACCTCTGCTTCCTTGATTGATTCTGCAATCAAAGCTCCGGCGCCGCCGATTGCGCCAAGATAAACAACGCAGTTGCGCTTCATAGCCTCCACAACAGCATCATTTCTTGCCCCTTTCCCTATCATGCATCCCAATCCATTGTCGAGAAGGAGCGGCGTATATGCGTCCATTCTGCCTGCCGTAGTCGGCCCGCATGAACCGATTACCTCTCCAGGCTTTGCCGGACACGGACCCGCATAATAGATTACGTTATCCTTTAAATCTATTGGAAACGGTATGCCATTTTTAAAATTTGTTGTCATACGCTCATGCGCCGCGTCACGGGCAGTATATATAACTCCTGACAGCAGCACGCTGTCACCGGCTTTTAAATCTTTAATTTTATCCTTTGTAAAAGGAGTAGTTATTTTCTTTTCCATTATTCTTCCTCCAGAAAGTCTTCTACACTCTTTAGTACATACGTTGCGCCAAGCTTTTCAAAATATGGTCTTGCGTCCTCGCCCTGTATTCCTGTAAGCACTGCGCAGAAGTCCGCGCCCATTGCCTGCGCTGCAAGAATATCCGCTCCGGCATCACCTACAACAAGCGTTGTTTTAATTTTTTCCTTATCATAATCGCCGTCAACAAGACGTTTATCGTCATAATCTGTTCCATATAAGGCTTTCATAAACATATATGGATGCGGCTTTGTAAGAGCGTTATTGTTAAGTTCTTTTTCCGCCGCAACAACATGGTCATAATTGCAAAGTCCGTTATCAGCAAAATACTGCTTTATTCCCCAATTCGTTATCGGCGGAAGCATCTCTATATACGGTCTGCCCGTACCTGTGCATACGCGCTTATTTTCACTCATTAAACGCAGCATTTCCACAAGCTTATCCTTGTTTACCAGCGGTTCTTCCTTGTAAAGCAGTCCTGCTTTGCCGGCATTTAACGGCTTATAGCCAAAAGTTTTCTCAAACAGCTCATCGCCCAAAAACCACGTTTGGAAAATATCCCTCATTGTACGCCACATAAGCTCGTTGCGTTTAAGCCATTCATAATCAAAGCCTGTTTTTTCCGAACAAGTCTTTGCAAGCTTGTCATATCCATCAATTATATTATCAGACAATTTTTTTGCATAGTCAAGAACGTCATAAAAATCTCCGTTATATTCCCTGCCTCCGCAAATCCACGCAATAAGAACCGTCACATAGCCCAAATCCCAGTTTGAGTTCACACCCTTACCCTTAAGTGTACTTATAATTTCATCATTGCAGAACACCCTTCTGCGTATATCTGCGATATGCTCCATAGCGTAGGACGTATCTATTTTTTCAGATTTGTTCCATTTAAGATACTCCCATACAGTAAGCGCAGCGCAGTTCCAATAATTCTGCTCGCTTGTAATTACACCGTCCATGTCAAATATGACAGTATCATATTTATCAAGAAATTTTGCCAGTTTCATTTTATCACCATACTCACAAATAGGGACACTAAATTTTAGTGTCCCTAAATACTATTCTATTATCCAGTCTATCTTTCCCGCAACACCGCTTGTTTTACCCTTTCGGCTCTCGGATACTTCAAATACCTTATTTAACGCACTGCCGAAGCTGCGGTAAATCGCTTCCCAGACATGATGTCCGTTATGCCCCTTTAACAAGTCAATATGAAGTGTGCACATTGCGCCCTGCGCAAAACCCTCAAGGAAGGTCTCAAGATCCTCCGTATCCATTCCCTCAACCTTTTCGCTAAGCTCTATTCCGTTATAATCAATATCGCAGTATGCTCTTGACTCAAAACTAATCGCAGTCTGCGCTTTTGCTTCATCAATTATACCTATTGCGTCACCAAAGCCTCTTGCGCCGTCTGTGCGGTCAATATATTCCTTTGCCGCCTTACCCAGCGCAATACCCAAATCCTCACAAATAACGTGCGTCAAAACAAATTCATCAAGCTTAACGTCAACGTCAATATTGACTTCACCGCGCCATGCGATATGCTCAATCATGTGATTGAGAAACGGTATCGGTGTTTTTATATATTTACGGTAATCGTTTTTCAGAGGCGCAAAATCAAGCGTCACATTCATTTCGGATTCCGTTGTTTTGCGGGTAACTTTTATCTTTTCCATTTGAATTTCCTCTTTAAATAATTTCAAAATTGTTTGCTTATGGGACGACAGGTCAGTGCAGACGTATGCCGATACTTCAAGCTGACGGGAGTTCCATAGGTGTCAATTTGGGGATTATTTTCTTTCCTTTACTGCTAAACCATGGGTATCAAAGCCTTCAACCTTGGCAAATCTGTAGGCATAATCTCTTACGTTTTCAAAGCCGTCCTTTGAGGCATAACCAACCGATGAGCGCTTTAAGAAATCCTGAACAGACACTGATGAATAAGTCTTAGCAAAGCCGCCCGTCGGCAAAATTGCGTTAGGACCAAGCACAAAGTTGCAAAGCGTTACGGGTGTGTAATCGCCAAGCAAAATTTCGCCTGCATTCTTTATCTTCGGAAGCGTGTCAAACGGCTTTTCCGTCATAACCTCCATATGCTCAGGCGCATAATCGTTTACAAAATCAATTGATTCATCAAGTGAATTTGTAAGAATGACACCGCCGTAGGTTGTAAGATTTGTTTCAATCCATTCCTTTCTCTTTGCTGAAATTTTTTCAAGCTGACGGTTTACTATCGGAATAACCTTGTCAACTAATTCTTTTGAGTGTGTTACAAGTAGCGCTGCGCTGTCCGGACCATGCTCAGCCTCAATCATCCAGTCAAGCGCTACCTTTTCAGGGTCAGCCTTTTCGTCTGCAAGCACAATTATCTCACTCGGGCCTGCCGGAAGTCCCGCGTCAATGTGGTTTGCAAGAACTCTCTTTGCCGCGGTAGCGTAGCTGTTACCGGGGCCTATAATCTTGTGGCATTTAGGAATAGTTTCAGTACCGTATGCGACTGCCGCAACAGCCTGAATTCCTCCAACCTTATATATTTCAGTGATGCCGATAATCTTTGCAGCTGCAAGAATTGCATCATCAACCTCGCCTTTTTCGTTCGGAGGAGTTACAACGACAATCTTAGGAACCTTTGCGACAACTGCCGGAATACCAAGCATACAAAGAACCGACGGAAATGAACCCTTGCCGTGAGGAACATACAAGCATACATCAACTATAGGTGTTGTCTTTTCGCCGACCATAAGTCCGTCATCAACCATGGTAAACCACATTTCCTCCGGAAGCTGCTTCTCGTGGAAGTCGTATATATTTTTATACGCATATTCGATAGCTTCTCTTGTTTCCTTATCAAGATTATTATAGCCTGCTTCAATTTCTTCAGGTGTAACCTTCATTTGGTCAGCTGTAAGCTGTACATGGTCGAACTTGGCTGTATATTCAAGAACAGCCTCGTCACCGCGCGCCTTAACGTCGTCAGACACTTCCTTCGCGACCTTCATCTGCTCCGTAATATCAAGCTCGGCACGCTTCATAATGAAATCGTACTGCTCCTTTGTCATTTTTGATAGCTCATAAATATTCGGGTTCATTGTTTTCCTCCTAAAATGTCATTAAATTCTTTCGTAAGCCAAATCTGAATTGTTCATATTACTTATTTGAAGCCGCCGCATTGCTTATACCGCAAAACAAGCAGCAGACGATTATATTCAGACGTTATTTAAGAAAATCTTTCATTTTCTCCGCAAAGCTCTTCTTCTGCTTATAATTTTTGTCCTCGTCAAATTCCTTAAGTATTTCCTTTTGCTTTGCTGTAAGATTTTTAGGTACTTCAACGTTGACAGTCACATACTGGTCACCGCGGTTTTTACTTCTTATATACGGAATACCCTTTCCTCTCAGTCTGAAGCGTGTACCTGACTGTGTTCCCTCCGGAATATCATATTCCACCGCGCCGTCAAGAGTCGGAACTGTAAGCGTTGCTCCAAGCGCCGCCTGAACAAAAGAAATAGGCATATTTATATATACGTCGTTATTTTCACGTTTAAAAATATCATGCGGTCTTACTCTGATGGTTATAAGCAAATCACCGCTTGGACCGCCTCTTTCTCCTGCCTCTCCCTGTCCTGAAAGCTGCATCGTCTGACCGTTGTCAATTCCCGCGGGAATGTTTATTTCAATTGTCTTTGATTTTCTTACCTTACCGGTACCGCGGCAATCACGACAAGGCTCTTTTATAATCTTACCCTCTCCCTTACAGTGCGGACAAGTCGTGACATTAGTCATATAGCCGAGAATTGTTCTCTGCTGCGTCTGAATCTGACCTGTACCGTTACAATGAGTACAGGTTTGTGCCGATGTTCCCGGTTTTGCACCCGTACCGTTACAGGTATCACATTTTTCCTGCTTTGTAAGATTTATTTTCTTAGTACAGCCAAACGCCGCTTCTTCAAAGCTAATATCAACCACCTGTCTGACGTCGTTTCCGCGTCTTGGTCCGTTTCTGCGGTTTCCTCCGCCAAATCCGCCAAAGCCGCCGCCGAATATATCTCCGAATATATCTCCAAAATCAAAGCCGGCACCGTTAAATCCTGCTCCTCCCGGGCCGCCTGCGCCATAATTCGGATCTACACCTGCATGACCGAATCTGTCATATCTTGCTTTTTTATCAGAATCAGAAAGAACCTGATATGCTTCATTTACTTCTTTAAACTTTTCTTCAGCAGCCTTATCTCCCGGATTAAGATCCGGATGGTATTTTTTACTCTGGCGTCTGAATGCTTTTTTTATTTCATCATCCGAAGCGTCCTTGTTTACGCCAAGAACCTCGTAATAATCTCTTTTATCTGCCAATATTCTCACCTACCATTTAGTATTATATTACATTTCCGCTGATTTGTAAAGAGAAATATTACAATCCGTAAAATCCTCTAAAACCCTCAAAAGGACGGACTTCAGTCCGTCCTTTCGGGATTTATGAATTAGTTATTATCATTGTCAACTTCTCTGTAATCAGCCTCGTAAACTCCGTCACCGTTCTGCGCGCCGCCCTGCTGAGCAGCATCGTTAGGATTAAAGCCCTGAGCGCCCTGAGGATTAGCCTGACTGTAAAGCTTTTCTGATACAGCATAGAACTTCTGTGAAAGAGCTTCTGTTGCCGACTTGATTGCTTCAGTATTTCCGCCCTCAAGAGCCTTCTTTACATTATCTATTTCTGCCTGAACAGCGTCCTTGTCGGCAGCGTCAATCTTATCTCCGATTTCACCAAGAGTCTTTTCTGACTGGTAAACCATAGATTCTGCATTATTCTTAACCTCTACCTCTTCCTTACGCTTCTTATCTTCTTCAGCATATTTTTCAGCCTCTTTAACCGCTCTGTCTATATCCTCATCAGAAAGATTTGATGATGCTGTAATTGTTATCTTCTGCTCGTTTCCTGTGCCCAAATCCTTAGCCGAAACCTTAACGATACCGTTTGCGTCAATATCGAAGGTTACCTCAATCTGAGGCACACCTCTCGGAGCGGGAGCAATGCCTGTAAGGTTAAATCTGCCCAAGGTCTTGTTATACTGTGCCATTTCTCTCTCACCCTGAAGTACATGAACCTCAACAGATGTCTGACCATCTGCGGCAGTTGAGAAAATCTGTGATTTATTTGTAGGAATTGTTGTATTTCTTTCAATTAGCTTTGTAAATACGCCGCCCATTGTTTCAATACCAAGTGAAAGCGGTGTTACATCAAGAAGAAGAACGCCTGTTTCCTCGCCGCCAAGCACACCTGCCTGTCTTGCAGCGCCTACAGCAACACATTCGTCCGGATTAATACCCTTATGCGGCTCTTTGCCCATTTCCTTCTTAACTGCTTCCTGTACAGCAGGAATTCTTGAAGAACCGCCTACAAGCAACACTTCGTCAATCTGCGAAGCACTTACACCAGCGTCGCTCATTGCATTTCTGATACAGGTAAGAGTTCTGTCTACAAGATCTGCCGTCAGCTCGTCAAACTTAGCCTTTGTAAGCGTAATATCCATATGCTTAGGACCTGAAGCGTCAGCAGTGATAAACGGAAGATTTATATTAGATGTAGTTGTTGTTGAAAGCTCAATCTTTGACTTTTCAGCAGCTTCCTTTAATCTCTGCATAGCCATCTTGTCTGTTGACAGGTCAACGCCGTCTGACTTCTTAAATTCGGATACAAGATAATCAATAATTCTCTGGTCGAAATCGTCACCACCAAGATGTGTATCACCGTTTGTTGAAAGAACCTCAAATACACCGTCACCAATCTCAAGAATAGATACATCAAATGTACCACCACCAAGGTCATATACCATGATTGTCTGATCCTTGTCGCTCATACCATATGCAAGCGCTGCGGCAGTAGGCTCGTTGATAATTCTTAATACTTCAAGACCTGCAATCTTGCCCGCGTCCTTTGTAGCCTGACGCTGTGAGTCATTGAAATAAGCCGGAACTGTAATAACCGCCTGTGAAACTGTTTCACCAAGATAAGCCTCAGCGTCCTGCTTAAGCTTTGTAAGAATCATAGCTGAAATTTCCTGCGGTGTATATGCCTTGCCGTCTATTGTAACCTTATCGGTTGTACCCATTTTTCTCTTGATTGACATGATTGTTCTGTCAGCGTTTGTAACAGCCTGACGCTTTGCAACCTGACCTACAATTCTTTCGCCGTCCTTCTGGAATGCTACAACTGACGGAGTTGTTCTTGCACCCTCGCTGTTTGTGATAACGTTAGGATTACCGCCTTCCATTACCGCTACACAGCTGTTTGTTGTTCCTAAGTCAATACCTATAATCTTTCCCATGATTTATTTCCTCCTGTTTATACTCATACTTTCATTAACTTTTAAAAATCAGTTAGCTACCTTAACCATGCTGTGTCTTACCACTCTGCTATCGTTATATATGTAGCCCTTCATAAATTCTTCAACTACTGTGTTATCATCAATAGTTTCATCCTCAATATGCAT
Organism: Clostridia bacterium; assembly: GCA_022768695.1. Lineage (GTDB taxonomy): Bacteria > Bacillota > Clostridia > UBA1381 > UBA1381 > JALEPO01. The sequence goes on along the minus strand of JALEPO010000102.1, from coordinate 5,831 downwards.
TACCGCATTGTGAAGATTAGGATCAAACTGTTCGCCCTGTGCCGAAATCGGCTTAACGCCAAGCTTTGCAAGAGATTCATCAAATTGCTTCATAACCATTTCCACGCCCTCTTTAAGCTTAACAGCGTCCTCTGACTCAACCTCGGTCTGCAAAGCGCGTTCAAGATTATCCCCTATCGGAAGCAGTGCTGCAACAGCATCAATTACCGCGTCTGCATACCGCGCATCCTTTTCACGCTGTGAGCGCTTCTGGAAGTTATCGTATTCCGCATACAGACGCATATATTTATCTGTCTGCTCCTTAAGCTTTTCTTCAAGCTCTTCTTCCTTTGACTTTTCCGGTTCTGCTTCCTCCGCAGCTTCATTCTGCTCCGTTTCTTCAGTTTCCTCTATTATTTCATCCTTTTTCTTTGACATTTTTTCACCTCTTTCACATTACAGCCGAAAAATTTCCGGTTACACTTCTCCCATATAATATCGGAGTATTTTATCTATTTCACTTGAAATTGTATCCAGACTTGCAAATACCTTTGCATAATTCATCCGCTTCGGTCCAATTACACCTATTTTTCCGCCCGCTTTACTGCCGAGCGAATAATTCACCGTAACAAGAGAACAGTCCTTCAAAATTTCAAAGTCATTTTCTTTTCCTATTTTGGCATTCACTCCATTTCCGTCAGATTCAGAAATAAGCTTTTTCAAGCTCTCCTTATCCTCAAGAAAATTAAATATTCCCCGTGCTTTTTCAACATTGGCATACTCCGGATATTTTAAAATTGATTTTGCATTATTAACATAAATTTCAGTTTCATCCATTGATGAAATTGTTTCATATACAAAATGAAGTATGTTTATAAGCACCTTAGGATGTAATGACAAGCGGCTCTCAATTTCACTCTGAATACGCTTAATCATATCAAAATTGATTTCGTCCGCTCCCAATCCTATAAGATTTTTATTAAGAAGCTCTGCCAATACTCTGCAAGTTTCATCATCAATTTCTATATTCATAATCTGATTTTTCACAGTATGCGTTACAACAATAAGCATGACGTTGTTTGCACCTATAAGCACCAAATCAATTTTTTTGATTTTATCGCTCTTATGCGACGGTGCGGTTACCACAGTTGTATAATCAGTTAATGCCGATGTCATTATCGCCGCATGGCGTATAATCTTGTCAAGCTGATTTACTCTGCCGATAAGCTCATCCTGCAATTGAGAAATCGCTTCCATTCCAAGCTTATATCTTTGCATTAATGAATTAACATAAAATCTGTAGCCTTCGTCAGACGGAATACGGCCCGCCGAGGTATGCGGCTGTATAAGATAGCCCATCTCCTCTAAATCAGCCATTTCATTTCTGATTGTAGCGCTGGATAAACCAAGATTTTGCTTTTTTGAAATTGACCTTGAGCCTACCGGCTCTGCTGTGCCGATGTACTCATCGATGATTGCCTGTAGGATCTTCTTTTTTCTTTCATTCAAATCCATGCCAACCACTCCTTACCGGCCTTTGTTGTTAGCACTCATATTCTTTGAGTGCTAACAATGATAGAATACCACCATTTAACAGCAATGTCAAGTAATTTTTCTACATTTCATAAATTGTTCACAAATTTCACACAAACTCGCATAAAACTGAATTGGATACATCTCTGCCTCTGTCGGTTAAACGTATAACCCCATTTTTCCGCATTAAAAATTCTCCGTCTGCAAATTTATCAAGCGATTTTTTATAAACCGCGTCTATCGGCTTTCCAAATCTGCGTTCAAACTCTTGCTCGCTTATTCCGTCATTCATGCGGAGTCCCATTATCATAAATTCACTTATCATATCCGCTTCTGTAAGCAAGGTTTTATCACCGCAATGCTTTTCTCCCGACAAATACTCCAAAAAATCAGATGTATTGTAATATCGGACTCCATTCATATACGAATGAGCCGCGACGCCTATGCCGATATATTCTCTGCATTGCCAGTATTTTATATTATGTTGGCATTCAAAGCCGCTTTTGGCAAAATTAGAAATCTCGTATTGAAAAAATCCGTTTTGTCTGAGCTTTTCAACGGTCATCGCATACATTTCTCTGTCCGAAATTTCATCCGGCACAGTAATCAGACCTTTAGAATATTCTTTCTCAAGAGGAGTGCCCTCCTCCAGTATAAGACTGTATGCGCTTATATGCGTAACAGGCAGCTCCAAAGCTGTATTAATCGTATTTTCAAGACTTTTCATGCTCTGATCGGGAAGCGCCGTCATCAAATCAAGATTTATATTGGAAAAACCTAACTTTGATAATTGACAAATAGTATTATATGCTGTTTTTGCGTCATGTATTCGTCCTATTTTTACTAATTCCTCGTCATTAAAGGATTGCACTCCCACACTTATTCTGTTTACGCCGCCGTTAAGAAGCGTTTTAATTTTATACTCGTCTAAAGTTCCCGGATTTGCCTCAACCGTGAACTCATATTCAGGTAAGATGTTGAAATTTTTAAAGCATTCCCCTAAAAGCATATTAAGCTCTGACGAATTTAACGCTGTCGGAGTACCGCCTCCTATAAATACAGTATCAATTTTCTCGCCGCGATACTCTGCCATTTCTTGGCTGAGCGCAGAGATATATTTTGAATAAAGCTCTGACTTATCCGTAAAAGAAATAAAATCACAATATTTGCATTTTTGTCTGCAAAACGGTATATGGATATATAAACCTCTCATATTTTCCTCCGTCAATTATTTATCTGATAAAAAAAGAATTTCAACCCATCCTCCAATCCTTGAAGTCAATAAGACAATCTGAACAAGAAAAACCACTTATTCCGCAGGCAAATTCCTGTATTGCAAAACAAAAGGGCTGTTCTTCAACAACCCCTTTTACTATTTTTATTATTCATGATTATGTCCGCAATCGTCATCATCACAATCGCAGTCAAATTCAAGCTCAAGCTCAATCTCCTCATGACAGTTAGGACACACAATAGCATTATCGCCGTCAATCATATCAAAATCAATCATTACATCCTCACCGCAGCTCGGGCACTGGATTTCAAAATAATCTCCGCCGTCCTCATCATATTCCTCATCCTCATAATCATCAAGGAAATCGTCATAGTCATCATCATCTTCATCATCGTAGTCATCATAGTCATCGCCGTATAAATCATCAGCAATAGCTAAAACAGCTTCGTCAAGCTCATCAATGATTTCATTTGTTTCATCTTGAGCATACTCAAGGTCTTCAATAGCCTCAGCCATTTCTTCAAGAACCTCAAGCATTTTAGAAATTAATTTGCCTTCGTCACTTTTCGGATTTAAATCCAAGCCGTCAGCATAGCCTTTTAAATATGAAACTTTCTTTGATAAGTCTTCCATATCAATTCTCCTTATTTCGTCACACGCTCCATATACTCGCCTGTACGCGTATCAACCCTTATAACCTCATTCACGTCAACAAACAAAGGAACCTGAATCACAGCGCCTGTTTCAAGAGTTGCAGGCTTTGTTGCATTAGTTGAAGTATTGCCCGCAAAGCCCGGTTCTGTTTCTGTAACCTGAAGCTCAACAAATGTAGGAGGCTCAACGCCAAATACATTGCCCTTGTATGACATAACCTTACATACGTCATTTTCCTTAACGAACTTCATAGCGTCCTCAATTTCGCTCTTTGCAATATCAAGCATATCAAATGTTTCATTGTCCATGAAATGATAAAAATCATCATCTCCGTATGAATATGCCATATCTTTTCTTTCAATACGAGCTTCTTCAAATTTTTCTGTAGGTCTGAATGTCTTTTCTACGACACCGCCGTTTATAATATTCTTAAGCTTTGTTCTTACAAAAGCCGCACCCTTACCGGGTTTAACATGCTGAAATTCAACGATCTGATATACATTGCCTTCAAATTCAAAGGTTCTGCCGTTTCTAAAATCGCCTGCTGTAATCATAATATAATCCTCCTAAATCTTTTGTAATCATATATAGTTATATTGTAATATATTTTATAAAAAAATGCAAGTAGTTTTTTATAAAATATACTCTTTTTCCCAAAAGATACGAAAAAAGCCACTGTCAAAACTGTTGTTTCCCCGTCCATTTGCTTAAATATACAGACTTTCACACGCTGTCGATTAGCGACATATAAGGACTTTGTTCACTACAGCTCAATTAAATTTTTAGGCGAAAATGTAAGATTTCTTGCTATGCCGTTCTCAACAACCACCAAATCTTCAATTCTTACACCGCCAAAATCTTCAATATAAATTCCCGGCTCCACTGTAAGAACTTGTCCATCCTCTATAATATCATGACATTTCGGCGACAGTGACGGCATTTCGTGAATTTCAATTCCTACACTGTGTCCAAGACCATGTCCGAACTTATCGCCGTAGCCGGCATCAGCAATCACTTTTCTTGCAACGGAATCAACATAGCAACAGGATTTTTGCACCTCTATAGCAGCAAGCGCGCTTTCCTGAGCCTTTAATACTATGCTGTATATCTCCTTCTGACGTTCGACGGCTTTTCCGATTACTACCGTTCTTGTCATATCAGAGCAATATCCCTCAAAAACGCAGCCAAAGTCAAGAGTCAGAAAATCACCGTTTTCAATAACTTTTTCGCTTGCTGCTCCGTGCGGCATTGCCGAACGCACTCCGGACGCCGCAATCGTGTCAAACGATAACGCAGACGCGCCCTGATTTTTCATAAAAAATTCAAGCTCAAGAGCAATTTCACGCTCTGTCCTTCCCGCCTTTATTCTCGGCAGAATATATTCAAATGCGGCGTCACCGATTTTTTCAGCCTCGGCTATTTTTTTAATTTCCGCATCATCCTTTATTCTGCGCTGTTCGTCAATAATTTTCTGCTGTTCGATAAAATCCTGATGCGTCCCGAGTTTTCTCCATAACCGCTTATATTCAAGGACAGTCATTTTCGATTCTTCGTATCCGATTCTTTTTTCTGATATTCTTGGGAATATATTTTCAAAACCAATTCCAATATCTATAACCTCAAAATCCGGAGCCTGCTGCTTTGCCTGAATTGTATACCGTGAATCTGTAATTAAATACTGCCTTTCATGCGATATAAGAAGATATGCGTCATTTGAATTAAATCCGCTGTAATAAAATATATTTGGATATCCGGAAATAAGCGCTGCCTCATCATCATTTAATCTATTACGCAGCTTATCAACTCTGTTAAGCATCAGCAAGCGCCTCCAGTGCAAGCACATATCCCTTAAATCCCAAACCGCATATCTGACCTATACATTCAGGTACTATCACTGAGGTATGGCGGAATTCTTCACGCTTGTGTATATTGGAAATATGCACCTCAATAACCTTCATTTTGACTGAACCGAAAGCGTCGCGTATAGCGTATGAATAATGAGTGAAAGCGCCCGGATTTATTATAATACCGTCGTACACACCCATTGCGCCATGAATTTTTTCAACAATTTCACCCTCGAAATTACTTTGAAGGAAATCAACCTCAACACCAAGCTCCCGAGCCTTTTCAGTTACCATTTCTTCAAGATCGGCAAGAGTGCTTTTTCCGTAAATTCCCGGCTCACGTATTCCCAGCATATTAAGATTTACTCCATTTATTACTAAATATTTTTTCATTTTTTAACCTTTAACTCCTTTCGCAAAACCGTTTAGGAAAATCTCTTTAGAGGCTGTCACCTCTATCACCCAAAATAAGGCAGACAAAACTGTAGTTATATCATTTTTTCAATTTCAAGCATTAATTCATCTATAATCTTATCCTCGGGAACCTTTCTTAATATTTCTCCCTTTTTGAAGATAAGACCTACTCC
>JALEPO010000099.1 GCA_022768695.1 Clostridia bacterium | reverse complement strand
TAGGCTCTGCTTTTGCTATTATAATAGTCAAGCAGATGTTCGGCGGCTTGGGCAAAAACTTTGTAAATCCCGCGCTTGCGGCAAGATGCTTTATGCTTATCGCATGGACAGGCGCGATGACCACATTCCATGAGCCGCTTGCTGATGCGGTATCATCGGCTACACCTCTTGCCATTATGAAGGACGGTGCTGCAGGCTCTTTGCCTACACTTATGCAGTGCTTTTTAGGCTTTAAGTCGGGAACAATAGGCGAGGTGTCCGCTATTGCGCTTATTATCGGCTTTGCATATCTTTTGATAAAGCGCGTGGTAAGCATTAAAATACCTGCCGCATATCTGTTATCCTTTGCACTGCTTACGTTTTTCTTTGGAAAGAACGCTATGGATACCGGATATTTAGCATATCAGCTTTTGACAGGCGGTTTGCTTTTGGGCGCATTTTTCATGGCAACGGATTACACAACCACACCAACAACCTCAAAGGGTATGATTATTTTCGGTATAGGCTGCGGAGTGCTGACATTTTTGATAAGACGCTTCGGCGGTTATCCTGAGGGAGTGTCCTTCTCAATTCTGCTGATGAATCTTGCGTCACCGTTGATTGAACGTTTTACAGTTCCAAAATCCTTCGGTAATAGGGGAGGTGCGAAAATTGGAAAATAAAATCAATATAGGTGAAATCATAAAAATAGGTGTGATTTTGTTTCTGATTACAGCTATTGCGGCGGCTTTGCTTGCTTTTGTAAACGGCAAAACCGCGCCGCTGATTGAAAAAAACAGCCTTGAAAAGGAGCAGAACGCAATGATGGCGGTAATGCCTGATGCGGCGGAGTTTAACGAGGTTGAAATTTCAGAAGAAATCAGAGCCTTGTCAGACGGCGGCGAGATAAATAAGGCTTATACGGCTGTTGACGCTGCCGGAAACGTTATAGGCGCTTGTGTTATAACCGAAACAACAGGCTATGATGTGGGGATTCAGACGGTTACAGGTGTCGGAAGTGATCTGAAGGTTACAGGCATTGACATAATCTCAATGAACGAAACACCGGGACTTGGCGCAAAGGCGGCGGAGGAAAGCTTCCGTGACCAGTATAAGGACAAGAGCGGCGAGATAGGCGTTTCAAAAAGTACCGCGACAGATACGGAAATTCAGGCAATTTCCGGTGCTACCAAAACATCAAACGGTGTTACACAGGGTGTAAATATCGCTTTACGCACAGCGGAATTTTTACTTGAAGGAGGTAATGAGTAATGGCAAAGGATAACAAAACTGCTGCGTCAGTGTTTCTGAACGGTCTGATAAAGGAAAATCCGACATTTGTACAGCTTCTCGGAATGTGTCCGACACTTGCCGTTACGACCAGCCTTCAGAACGGCTTGGGAATGGGACTTTCAGCAACCGCTGTTTTAATTTGTTCGAATTTCCTGATTTCGCTTTTAAGAAAAATTATTCCTGATAAAGTAAGAATAGCGGCATACATAGTAATTATCGCAGCATTTGTAACGCTTATTCAGATGTGTTTAAACGCGTTTTTGCCGGATTTGGCATCATCACTTGGATTGTTTATTCCGCTTATAGTTGTAAACTGTATAATATTGGCGCGCGCCGAATCGTTTGCGTCAAAGAACAGCCCGTTTCTGTCCGCGGTTGACGGTCTTGGAATGGGACTTGGATTTACAGCCGCACTTTGCATAATCTCGGCAATCCGCGAATTTTTAGGCGCGGGTTCAATATGGGGCATTACGATTTACGGTGAGGTTATAAAGCCTGCGTCGATTATGATTATGGCTCCGGGCGGATTTATAGTTCTGGGATTAATTGTCGGCGTGATAAACTATATCGTGAAGAAGAAGGGAGCGTGAGGTAAATGGCATTACAGATAGTATCTATATTGTTATCAGCTCTTTTGACGGAAAACTTCGTCATGGTAAAATTCTACGGAATATGCCCTTTTTTAGGAGTTTCAAAGAAGGTTGAAACAGCGTTCGGAATGGGAATGGCTGTTACCTTTGTAATGGCAATCGCATCAGTATTTACATGGCTCGCAAATAAGTTTTTGCTTGTTCCGTTTAATTTAGGCTATTTGCAGACTATTTTATTTATATTGATAATTGCCGGACTTGTGCAGTTTGTTGAGATGTTTATCAAGAAAAGTATGCCGTCGCTTTATAACGCGCTCGGTATTTATCTTCCTCTTATAACAACTAACTGTGCGGTGCTTGGCGTAACGCTTTTAAATGTGCAGAATTATCCTGACAGCTTTATATTTGCACTGCTTTACGGAATATTTGCGGCGCTCGGATTTACGCTCGCAATAGTGCTTATGGCAGGAATAAGAGAATTTCTTGACGAGGACGCAGTGCCGGAGAGTCTGCGCGGATTCCCTATTGCGCTTATAACAGCGGGACTTATGGCTATTGCCTTTATGGGATTTTCAGGCTTTTCGATAGGATAGGGAGGTAAATATGGATATTGGAAATATTATAGCGGCTATATGTGTAGTCGGAGGAGTAGGACTGGTATTCGGACTTTTGCTTGCTTTGGCGGCGCATATTTTTGCGGTGAAAAAGGACGAAAGAGCCGAAAAAATCCTGTCTGTTCTTCCGGGTGCAAACTGCGGCTCATGCGGATATGCAGGCTGCAGCGCCTATGCGGAAGCGGTTGTACAGGGCGGTGCGCCCGTAAACGGCTGTACCGTTGGAAAAAGCGCGGTTGCCAATCAGATTGCAGATATTATGGGCGTTAAGGCAGGAGAAGTAAAGGAATGTGTGGCGAGAGTTATGTGCGGCGGTGACTGCGCATCGGTTGTGTACAAATTCGAGTATAAGGGAATTGAGGACTGTATAGCTGCGGCAAAATTTGCCGGCGGCGCAAAAAAGTGCGAAAGCGGCTGTCTTGGACTTGGACATTGCGTTTCGGTCTGTCCGTTTGGCGCGATAAGCATTAAGGACGGAGTGGCGGTTGTTGATGACGAGCTTTGTCAGGCGTGCGGAAAATGTA
>JALEPO010000094.1 GCA_022768695.1 Clostridia bacterium | reverse complement strand
ACTTGCTGCGGTAATGTCCTGCGGATTGCTTGCAGGCTGCGGCATTGGAAAAGCGAGTGATACGGTGACTATTATTATACAGAGGCTATTTATAAGCTTTTCTGGTAATACAGGAATTTGCCCGCAAGGTGAGCAGCTTTGTATATTCAAAAAGTGTTAAATAACGTTTATTATAAACGGAGGATTTGTTAAATGTATATAGGTATTGATTTAGGCGGTACTAATATCGCCGCAGGTTTAGTAGACAGCAACGGAAAAATACTGGTAAAGGATTCTGTTCCTACGAACAGCACAAGACCGACAGATGAAATTGTCGCGGATATGGCAAATTTGGCGAAAAAGCTTATAAAGAGCAGTGGAGTAAGTATATCGGATATAGACTCTGTGGGTATTGGCTGTCCGGGTACGGTTGACTGTAAAACAGGAGAAATAATATATTCGAACAATATACCGATGCAGCATTATTGCATGGCGGACGAATTTAAAAAGCACTTGGATTTACCGATAGCCATAGATAACGATGCTAATTGTGCCGCCTTGGGTGAATATATGGTAAACGGAAACAAAGTAAGCGTATTTGTTATGATTACTCTCGGCACGGGTGTAGGCGGCGGAGTTATAATTGACGGAAAGATTTTTCATGGCTTTAACGGAGCGGCATCGGAGCCGGGACATATGACGCTTGTAAGCGGAGGAAATAAGTGTACATGCGGGAAAGAGGGCTGTTGGGAAACATACGCTTCGGTAACGGCGCTTATATCGCAGACTAAAGAGGCATTAGACTCAAATCCTGACAGCATTATGCATGATATTGTAAAAAAAGCAGGCAAGGTTTCCGGAAGAACTGCTTTTGAAGCCGCAAAACAAGGTGACGAAGCCGCAAAACAGGTTGTCGGAAATTATGTGAGATATTTGGCAGACGGACTTGTAAGCATAGAGAATATTTTCCAACCGGAAATAATCGCAATCGGAGGCGGAATAAGCAAAGAGGGTGAATATCTTATGGAACCTGTCAGAGAATATGTGAAAAACAACGGTTTTAATAAATTTATGCCCAAAACCAATATTGTGGCAGCGAAATTGTTTAATGATGCCGGAATTATCGGCGCTGCAATGCTGACGCGGCAGACGGGGAAATGATAAATCCGAAGTTTTATCGCTGAGGGATTTCGAGAAATTAGCTCGGATTTTATGAAAATAAATTTGTCTACAATATAAAAGGACTGAGTATGTAAAAGCACTCAGTCCTTTTATGTATAAAGAAATTTCAATCCTCATCCGGCATATTCTGGAAAAGCTTTTCCGTATAATATCTTTCAAGCTCCGGATATTCAAGAAGCGCTTTTCTGCCTTCGAGGTTGATTTTATATATGCCCTTTTCGACTTTTTCAAACCAACCGTAAGCGTTTATTCTTAAGATATTTCCGCACTTTTCATCACCGCCGTATTCGCGTATCTGCTTTGGTGAAAGCTCACCATAGGTATCGAGGATACAGGCTATGTTAATACATTTTTCGGTATAAGCGGTAGCAATTTTTCTGCCTGTGACACCGCCGGTATTTGTATCGATTGTACGACCGTTAATTTCCTCCAAAATAGCCTTGCGTTTCTTGTAATTTTTTGAAGCCGGCGGAAAAAATTCCTCAGGCTCAAGTATTACTTCGGCAAAGGAATGCTTGCCGTGAAGTGTTACGAATATAAGACCAAGCTCCAATTTTTTAAGAACATATAATGTATCGCGATATTTCCTTGGAACATATTTTTTAGGCTTTGGTACTGCAACGTATACCTTCGCGCCTGTTTTCTGACGTTTCAGACCTTGCGAAAGCAGTGTGACGGAAAGATTTTTCTTTAATTCTATTATAATAAATTCATCGTCCTTAACTGCTGTGACATCACAATCCTTAACCTCTGCATTGACCTTGTATCCGGCATTTGCAAAAAGATTTTTTACCGGTTCAAAAAGCTCTGATTCGGTAATCATATTTCGCGAAGCTCTCCGGGCTTTATTTCATATTTTTCTAAATCAACGGAAATCCACACAGGAATAGCTGAAGGATTATACACCTTATCGCCCTTGGCAGTAAATTTCAGATTTTTTGCGGCGTTCATATAATCCACAATTTCTATATTCGTAGCATACCATATATCATCACGGTTTCCGATAAATTCACAGAAGCCCTCAATTAAATTCCAGCTGTCGTCACGGTCGAATTCGTAGCTGTGTCCCCAGACATACATCATATAGAGATACTGAGTTTTATGTAAATCTGCAAACCTTCGGGCATTTTCCATCAGATTATGTCCGTGGTGACAGGTGGATTTCCATTCAAGGTAGTCATCTGGGAAGCCAAAATCATCTGTATTTCCGACAACTCTTGCATATTCTATTCCGCATGCCGGAAGTAATTTTTTTATGTCACTGCTGTATGAGCCGTTAGGATAGCTTAACCCTCTTATGGGGTATCCGACAGCATCCTCAAGAATTTTTCTGTCCTCAATTATCTGCTGAACCACCTGGTCAAGCGGGCAGCGTTCGATAGTAGGGTGAGTATATGTGTGGCAGGAAACCTCATGGCCTTTGTATACCTCTGCAAGCTCATTCAGTCTGACCTTTTCCTCCCGCCATTCTGCCAGTCCTGAATTTAGATGGAAGGTTCCTTTAATTCCGTTTTGGTTAAATAATTCAACAAGACGCTTGTCAAAAATTCTGCCGTCGTCATAGCTCATTGTAAGAACCTTGTGTTTTCCGCCGGGGAAACAAGAGTAAATAGTTTTCAGCTTTCTTTCCATTTTAAAATATCTCCTTTTGTATAATAGATTGTTAATACTATTCGTCGCAATGCCGCAATGTTACAACTGTAATTTCGGGACGATTAAACAAACGCGGAATAATCATAGGGTTGCCTACACCCCGATTTACAATCATTTGTGTTTTTGTGGATTTATAGTGACCGGCAAAATATTTAGGGAAAAATAATCTTCCACAGTTCCATCCGGATTTTGGTGAAACCACACCTCTGCCGCCGATAGGAAATCTGAACTGACCGCCGTGCATATGTCCGGAAAGTATAAGGTCAAAACCGTGATGCTTCAATAAATCAAGCCAGTTGGCGCGGTGAAAAAGCAATATGTCATATCCGCTGTATTGCGGAATTTGATTTAAAGCTTTTTTTATTTGCTTTTTGATTTTTGAAGAATCGTGGGTAAACGGATCATCAATTCCGACAAGACCTATTTTTGAACCGTTTTTTTCAATTTCAATACGTTCATTGTGAAGTGTTACAACTCCCTCATTTGTAAGCTCATCTTCAAACTCCTTATAGTCATTCCGCCATAAATCGTGATTGCCTGTGACTGCGTAAACGGGCGCTATTTTTACCAACCTGTGGCATAGACGTACTCCGGGGGCATAGCTGCCGCGGTCATGTACCAAATCGCCGGTTGAAACGATTATATCCGGCGATTCATTTCGTATTTCATCAACAAGTCCCGGAATACTGTCAGCATGGTAATCTGAAATTTGTAAAATTCTAAATCCGTTGAATGATTTAGGTATTTTCGGTGATTCCATCACATAGTGAGTTGTTTCAAGACGGTCGTCAAGACCTTTTACAACACACAAAATTCCTCCTGTTAAAGCAAGTGTTTTTATAAGCTTTTTCATAATATTTCCTTCTCAATCGGTTTATTAAATCTATTTTAGCACAGTTTCTTTTTAAAAACAATAAGTTATTTGTTATTTTTATATAATTTCCTGCAATAACTAAATTATACATTGTGAAGATGTTGAAAATATTCAGATTTGGTGATACAATAAAATAAAAAAGGGTGATAAGTCATGACATTACAGGAAATGATAGATTCAAGCAACCATATTGTGTTTTTTGGCGGGGCAGGAGTATCAACTGAGAGCGGAATACCTGATTTCCGTTCGCAGGATGGATTATATAATCAGAAATATGCATATCCTCCCGAGGTGATTTTATCGCATGAGTTTTTTGTGGAGGAAACCGAGGAATTTTATCGTTTTTACCGCGATAAAATGCTGTATCTTGACGCAAAACCAAATGCGGCGCACTATGCCTTGGCAGCGCTTGAAAAGAAGAAAAAATTAAAAGCGGTAATTACGCAGAATATTGACGGCTTGCACCAAAAGGCGGGCAGTAACACAGTGTTTGAACTGCACGGCAGCGTATATCATAATTACTGCATGAAATGCGGCAAGCATTACGGAGTTGAAAAAATAGTCAATTCTGCCGGTATACCGAAATGTGAATGCGGAGGAATAATAAAGCCTGATGTAGTTCTTTACGGAGAGCCTCTTGATGAATACGTAACCGAGATGGCTATTGCATATGCACAGAGCGCCGATGTGCTTATCATAGGCGGAACCTCTCTTACCGTATATCCCGCCGCAAGCTTTGTGTATCATTATATGGGTGATAAGCTCGTGCTTATCAATAAGTCCCCAACACCGTTGGACACAAAGGCAAATCTTGTGATTAAGGAAACTATAGGGGAGGTTTTTTCAAAACTCAGCATTTGAAAAAAATGCTCGTTGCATCTCGCCCCAAATCAGGACTTGAAGTATACACATACGTCAGCGTCCTGATTTGTAACGACCTGCTTAGAGCATTTTTCCCAAACGGCATAGCGAAAGAAGGTAAATATGCAGAAAAAAATGCTCGTTACATCTTAGCCTGAATATTATAAAAATGTATCATTGAAAATTATTCCAATATATGATACAATAAATTAAAATATGATGCTTAAGAGGGTGATTAGCATGAAAAAATTAAGGAGATGTATAAAAGTTTTAAAACATACAGGGACGCTTAAAATATTTTTCAGTTTTGTCATATTTCTTTGTCTGGCGGCAGTGGTGCTGATGATTGTTGAGCCTCAGATTGAAACAGTAGGTGACGGTATCTGGTACTGTTTTGTTTCGGCTACAACGATAGGGTTTGGTGATATATATGTTACAACACGGCTTGGACGTATTATAACCATACTTGTAGCATTGTACGGAATACTTATGACAGCTATGGTTCCCGGAGTTGTTGTGAGCTATTATATGGAGTATCTTAAGATACGAGAAAAAGAAACGATTTCTGCATTTCTTGAAAAACTTGAGAAGCTTCCGGAGCTTTCCAAGGAAGAACTTCAGGCGGTGTCAGAAAAAATAAAGAAGTTTAATAAATAATAAGAGGAGGAATTAGCATGAATTTCAAAAGAGCAGTCAGTACGGTATTAAGTGTTACCCTTATGGCATCATTGCTGAATGGGTTTGCCATTCCTGCATATGCATCGGGCGATGATGTAATCGCGATTGAGGCATCAAGATTGCCTGAGGAAAACCTTGTCACCGACAGTGTTGTGTATATGGGTACTTCTGCGACAAATCTCAATGAAGCAGATGCCACATATGCCATTACTGTCTACCGTGACGGCAATGTGAGCGGTGAGGCAAGTGTTGAGGTAAAGACTCATGACCTGACAGCAGTTTATGGTAAGGACTATGAGCTTTATGAAGACGATGTCGAAGTGACAGGCGACGGTATTTCAATTCTTGAGAAGAATTCAAAACAACAAGCGGATGAAGAAGAGGAAGAAGCTGTTGTTTATTATGAAGAGCCTTTTGAAGATATGCAGGGACCGTTTGCTTACAGAGATTTTGACAGCACGGAAGAAAAAAGCTCTCTTGCACTATTGAAGGAGGAGCAGACAGGCGAAGAAACAAGAGAAACATATCCTACAGAATTTAATGGGCTTTCGGATTCTATTATGCAGAGCTTAGCGCCTGAATTGGGCAATATCATGGAAAGCTCAAGCAGTATGATTCTGAATTTTGCACCGGGTGAAACTGAAAAGGTAATAAAATTCAGAATACTTGATGATTCTGACAGT
>JALEPO010000081.1 GCA_022768695.1 Clostridia bacterium | reverse complement strand
TTATCTGCAGCAGTAGTTTCTGCCGCTTCTTTGCCTGTACCTGCTCCGCAGCCTGCAAGGGCTGTCACTGCTAAAATTGATGCTATTGCTATGCTAAATATTTTCTTTTTCATAATTATGTACCTCTTTCTTAATAATAATAATTTATATATTTCCTCGGCTCAGATGTCACATACAACAACACATTTTGCCTCCGGCGGATACATAAAAAATTTTGCAGTTATTTCTTCTTTTCATTTCTGCTCCTCCTATCCCTCAAAACTAATTTCATACTTTTTCTATATGAATACTTTGTTTTGAGTATGTTCATATTATAAGCACATATATCAATTTTGTCAACAGTTAGGCATATGAAAATTTTTTAAAAATTTTCATATGCCTAACTCATTAATCCTAACTAACAGCAGTATATATACTCATAAAAAATAAAAAGCACCGTTTCCGTAAAGGAAACCGCGCCTTTCTTCAATTATATTTTCTAAGTGATCAAACACATATAATCTCTCTCGTTTAATTGTCAATAACAGCGATAAATTAAAGTATTACCTCCTTATACAACCCTTTTAACTTATCTACATCAATATCAATATTCCCGCCGTCCTTTTCAACTACGGCGACAACGGAAACATCTGTCAGCTGTTCTATCATCAGCTTATTATCACGGTGCATAAGGCTTGTTCTGTCATAATTATTCAGTATAATTCCTTTTATATCAATACCGCGTCTGCTGATATATTCGCACGTTGTTACTACAGGCTTTGGGCATGATGAAGCGAAAAATTGCACATATACGGCACATATCGTCATTAGTTAGTATTTCATTATTTTCAAAAGGAGTTCCGGCTATAGGATTGAGCGCAGTATTTGCAGTTTTCACTGCATTTGCCGCTTTTTGCATTAATAACAATCTAAATAATATTTATTTTTTCGTAGCTTTTATCTCTTTTTGATAAGCAAAAAAACACACCCGCAATTATCACATATACTATTGACATCACAGCATAAAACCAAATATCGGCATTAATAAATCCATATGTAAAATTAAAGCAGAAATGCACCCATACAGCATAAAGCAGATTATCATACTTCCGCATTATCACGTTCATAATTATTGTAAGCGCAGTCATCACAACAACGTTTGAAATAACATAAATAAGCATCTCGCCGCCAACAAAATCAGAATCCACAAACCACAGAACTGTATGCCAAAATGCCCATATCACGCCCAGATAGACAGATGCCCTGAAAAAATCATATTTCTTTTCCAATTCACATCGCAGATAACCTCGCCATCCCGATTCCTCTCCTGTCGGTCCCGACAGGAGGGACAATAAAATTGTCAGCGGCAGCGAATATGCTCCCATACTCCAGAATGACGAAAACGCTTTTCTCTCAATAAGTGATAAAATAAATACCGAAACAATCATACCGCCGACAATTGCAATCGGCACGAGCAACATAATATGTATTCTTATTTTTCCACTAAAAGCCTTTTTATAAAATTCTTTAACAGTTATACCCGGCATCAGTTTTTTAAACATCGCAAACAATACAATTGTCGGTGACCATGCGCACAGGTTTGACAGCCACCGCATGACAATCGGCGATACATGAAATACCATTGATGCCATTCCGCATATTCCCAATACCATTACCCAAAACAGCAGATAGGTATATATGACGTATCTGCTTGTCAATTTTAATTTAGTCATAATAATCCTTTCTCAAAGAATATCTTTTCAAAATTCGTTTCCAATAACATTTTATGTATCGAAAATTTAGCATTAGAAAACAAAATAATACTGTGAACATCTTGTTATTTAATCACAATTTATCAGCTTCAGAAATTCAGCATTAAATAAGTTTTTTTCTCAACAAATCCATTTCTATAAGCTCTTCCGCGCAATTAATAAAGTTATCCACTTCATCCTCAGTCAAATAGACATACATTCTGTCAAGGTTATCTTTACCTATATTTTCCTTATAATAGTCCACAATAAATCTTGTCTGCTGTGTGAGCTGATTTTTTTGATAATACGGAAGATAATCCTCTACTGATTTATTATTTTTTAAAATTTCAAGCGCCCTGAAATCAGGATTATCCCGAATATATTTATGGTCAAGATCGTTCCAATCTACTTTTATTTCTTTTAAAAATTCAGGATTTTTTGCATATTCTTCAGCATATTTATCTCGTGTCGGCATATAAATCCTCGATGACCACATTATATCGGTAAGTAAATGAACATAGTATCCTAAATAAAACCAATATGCTTTATTTCTATCTTTTCCTTTTAGATATAAATTATAAAACTCCTTATATCTGCAATCTCTTTTATTTCCGGTAGGCGTCCAATGAGTAATTTTCGGCGGCGGCTCAAAACCTCCGATACTGTCTTTTTTGCCATAACCGCAGTCAGGAGCTACACTGCCAGATACAAATTCAGGAGCATATATATCATTTGATTTATCGAGAAAATAATCAGCCATCCTCAAATGTACAACCCATGTTGCCACAACAACGGCACCTCCATCAAATATTACTTTTCCATTTATCAGACGCTAACAGCGTTATAAGATCAACACATGAATTTATATCCTTAACGCTTGCCATTTCAGATGGCGAATGTATATATCTTGTAGGAATAGAAATTCCCCCTGTTTTTACGCCTGAACCTGATAAATGAATCGAACCCGCGTCTGTTCCGCCATCAGTCATTATTTCAAGCTGATATGGAATATGTTTTTTTCTGGCAGTTTCAATCAGATGCGTTCTTACATCACTGTCACACATAACAGAGCGATCCATTATTTTTATTGCCGCCCCATTTCCCATTTTAACTGCCATAACAGGCGCATCTGGAGTATCGCCGGTATCTGTTACATCCACCGCGACAGCAAAATCAGGTTTTACTGCAAAAGCAGCAGCTTTTGCGCCGCGCAGACCTACTTCTTCCTGCGCAGTAAAAACAAAATACAAATCATTATCTGTATTTTTAATTCTTTTCAGCGCTTCTATAAGCACATAACATCCCGCCCTGTTATCAAGCGCTTTTGAAATTACAGTATCATTAATAATATAGCAATCACCTATAAAGGCAGCTGTATCACCAATCTGTACTTTTTTTTCAGCTTCTTCCCTGTTTTTTGCGCCAATATCTACATAAAGCCTGCTTAATTCCGGCTTCTTATTAAATCCTTCTTCCTCACTGCCGATGACACCAATCACACCATTGCTAAACCGCACCTTTAAATGAACCATATTTTTTACATATAACCCACCTACAGCGCTAAAACGTATAAATCCATTCTCGTCAATAAAGGTTACTATAATACCTATCTCATCCATATGAGCGGCAAACATTATCTTATCTCCCAATCCCTTTTTATGAGCAATAAGATTTCCCAAAGCGTCAATTTTTATGTCATCGCAATATTCTTTTATTTCTTTCTCAATTACACGACAAATATCACCTTCATTTCCCGAAGGACTATTCGCCTGAGTTAGCTTTTTTAACAATTCCATTATATATTATCTCCGTTTCTCAGAAATAGGTAAGTGAGTTCCACAACACTTTGCATATCGGCTCTTGACACAATGCTTACAGGAGTATGCGAATAACGGCAGGGTACAGAAATATTTACTACCTTTGCACCATTACCGGCAGCTTGTACTGAACCGCCGTCTGATGCGCTCACTATTGCCTTATTTAGCTGAAAAGGTATATTTTCCGCTTTTGCAACATCAATAAGCTTGTTTGATAAGGCTTTGTCTGCGATTGTCCGTTTATCCATGAAGGATATAACGGCTCCTCCTCCGAGCGCGGCATTTTTCTCCTTGCTGTTATACATATCAGCCGCTTCTACTGTATCAAGCACTATCGCATAATCAGGATTTATATTATATGCCGCTATGCGCGCACCACGGTTTTCAATCTCATATTGAGATGTAAATACTGCATAAATATCATCCTCATAATCTTTTTTCAGCAGTTCAATCAAGCAGCAGCAGCCTATCCTCGAATCAAGTGCTTTTCCCTTTACATTATTGCCAACAGCTCCGAATTTTGTATTAAATGTAATGTAATCTCCAAGCTTTACCACACGTTCCGCAGCCTTTTTGCTTTTTGCGCCAATATCAATAAACAAATCCGATACATTTACCGTATTTTCACGTTCCTCGCGTTTCTGCAAATGTATGGCCTTCATTCCTATTATGCCGTTAATTTTCTTTTCGCCTATTACAACACATTTTGAAATTATAGTACGAGAATCAATCCGTCCCACGCTTTTAAACTTTATATATCCTTTTTCCGTAATTCCCGAAACTATAAATCCCGGCTCATCCATATGCGCTGTGAGCATAAGCTTTTTATTATTTCTCTTGCCCTGTTTGAACGCTATTATATTTCCTATCGAATCAACAGATATTTTATCTGCCAGCGGCCCAATTTCTCTTATTATCAGATTACGAACGTTATCTTCATTACCGCTTACACCGTTTTCACTGCTTAATCTTCTCAAAAGTTCAACCATGTCAAATCGTCCCCTTTCAATTCACTAATGAAGTGCAGCAATAACTTTGAGGTTGCTTTGACATCTGAAACAGCAAGAGTTTCCACAGATGTATGCATATATTTTAGCGGAATGGAAAGTAATGCAGTTGGTATTCCTGCGCGCGATACCTGTATTTCCCATGCGTCTGTTCCGGTATTGCCGCCGTCAACATCAGCTTCCGCTTTTATATTATACTTTTTGGCAATTTCAAATAGCTTATTTGTAAGCTTCGGATGCAGATTAGGTCCTATAGAAATAACCGTCCCGCATCCCACTTCAAATGCATTTGCGGAATTATCCGGTGTAATACCATGAGTTACATCTATTGCAATCGCAATATCGGGGTTAATACCGTAAGATGCAGTTTTTGCTCCGCGGCATCCCACCTCCTCCTGTACTGCCGCTACAGCGTACACATCTGCATGAATATTATGCTTATCTATCTTTTTCATTACATTCAGCACAGCCGCGACACTTGCTCTGTCATCCAGTGATTTTCCACTCCATTGTTTCTTTCCTAATCTGCCTACAGACTGCGGCAGCGTTGCACTGTCACCTATAGAAATTAGTTTTTTTACTTCATCAGCATCCAATCCTGTATCTATTGCCATATCTTTAATTTTTGCAGTTTTACCGTTTTCCTGCAAGTAATCGGGTTTTATCCCTACCACTCCGTAAACATCCTGCCTACCATGCACCGTTACTTCAGATAACGGCAATATGCGCTCATCAACACCGCCGACATTGGCAAAGGTCAAATAACCTTCTTCAGTAATTGATGTAATCATCAGACCAATTTCATCGCAATGCGCCTCAATCATTACCTTTGGCGCGTTACTTATACCGCATTTTTTTAAAGCAATAACATTCCCCAATGCATCGGTACACACCTCATCAGAATACGGTGCAAACATTTCCGCAATTTTATCGGTGAGTCTGTATTCAAATCCCGATATACCGCGCATATCACTTAATTGTTTTATTAAATTACGCATTTTTTCTACCTTATAAATTATTTACCAAAGTTTTAAACAGATTTCCGCGCTCCATAAAATTATTGAACATATCAAAGCTTGTACTTGCGGGAGAAAGCAATACCACATCTCCTTCTACAGCCTTTGATTTGGCAGTATTTACAGCTTCTTCATAAGTAGCCGCGCGTATAACCTCTACATCTTTTCCTTTACCTGTTCTCGATATTTCAAGATTAAGCGCATCATGTATTTTATCTGATGTAGCGCCGATTAAAATAAGAACCTTTACATACTCAGCAATAGCAGGACCTATTTCATCGTAAGGAATACCCTTATCCTTGCCTCCGCTTATCATGATAACCTTCTTAGGAAATACCCGTAAAGTGTTTATTGTGCGGTTAGGACTTGAGTCAATTGAGCTGTTATAATATTTTACACCGTCAAGCGTTCTTACAAGTTCAATTCTATGCTCAACGCCTCCAAATTCCTTTGCTGTTTTTACTATAATGTCGTCAGGAACAAGACCTTCTACAGCAGCGATAGCAGTCATATAATTTTCTACATTATGCATTCCCGGAATTTTTATATCCTTTATATTTAATACATCCGTATCGCCGCGTTTGATAATTTCGCCGTCTAAATACACATCCGCCTTCGACTGTCTTGAAAAAAATTTAACCTTTCCCTTAGCTTCACCTGCAAGCGGCTTACTATCGGTATTATCCTTATTAAGAACTACTATACCGTCCTCATTCTGATGCAGGAATATATTTTTCTTTGCATCAATATATTCCTGATAATCTTTATGATAATCAAGATGATTAGGACTCAAATTAGTTATAACCGCAATTTCAGGTGATGTTTCCATTGTATGAAGCTGAAAGGATGATAATTCAAGAACCACCCAATCCTCCGGCTTCATTTGCTCGGTATCTGACAGAAGCGGATTTCCTATATTGCCTCCCAGCCACGTTTTATATCCTGCATCTGTAAGCATTTTATGAATAAGTGTGGTTGTAGTTGTTTTTCCGTCACTGCCTGTAACAGCAATTTTGTGTGAAGGACAAATCCGGCAGAAAAGCTCCATTTCACTTGTTACTATCGCCCCTCTCTCACGCGCCGCAATAAGCTGCGGAACATCATATCTCAGCCCCGGTGTTCTGAATATATATTCGCCGGTAAGATAATCAAGATAGTCAGCTCCCAAATGAAGCTTTACACCGATATCCTCCAAATTATCGGCTATATCTCCAAGCTTTTCCCTATCCCTTCTGTCACACGCATGAACCTCGCCTGCACCTAATGAAACAAGATATTTTATAAGCGGTAAATTCGATATACCTATTCCTATTACCGAAACAGTTTTTCCTTTTATAGTTTGCTTAAATTCATCAAGCTTAGTCATTAAAATTTCCTCCTTAGTTTAATCAAGCTTCAATACAGACATAAACGCCTCCTGTGGGACCTCTACGCTTCCGACCTGACGCATACGCTTTTTACCTTCCTTCTGTTTCTCAAGCAGTTTCTTCTTTCTTGTTATATCTCCGCCGTAACATTTGGCAAGTACGTCCTTACGCATTGCTCTTACAGTTTCTCGGGCAATTATCTTTGAGCCTATCGCCGCCTGAATTGGCACCTCAAAAAGCTGACGAGGAATTGCTTCCTTTAGCTTTTCAGCCATCTTGCGTCCTCGGTTATATGCATTATCCTTATGAACAATAAACGAAAGCGCATCCACCATATCACCGTTAAGCAATATATCAAGCTTAACAAGCTCGGAACGTGTATATCCGCATAATTCGTAGTCAAATGAAGCATATCCCTTTGTTCTTGATTTTAATGCGTCAAAAAAATCGTATATTATTTCATTGAGCGGAAGCTCGTAAAATATTTCCGCACGCGTTTCATCCATATAAGTCATATCCTTATATATTCCACGGCGTTCCTGACATAATTCCATTACATTACCGACAAAATCTTTAGGAACCATTATAGTTGCTTTTACCATTGGCTCCTCCATATAATCAATTTCCACCGGTGCCGGAAGATTTGTAGGGTTGTCGCACCATACCATTTCACCGTTGGTCTTATATACCTTATATATAACACTCGGTGCTGTAGTTACCAAATCAAGATTATATTCACGTTCAAGTCTTTCCTGAATTATTTCCATATGCAGAAGTCCCAAAAATCCGCATCTGAATCCAAATCCCAATGCAACCGACGTTTCAGCTTCAAACATCAGTGCGGCATCATTAAGCTGTAATTTAAGAAGCGCTTCCTTTAAATCCTCATACTGCGCTCCGTCAGCCGGGTAAATACCGCAATAAACCATTGGATTTACTTTTTTATATCCCGGAAGCGGTTTAGAAGCTGAATTTGATACAGTTGTTACAGTATCGCCGACTCGTGTTTCCTGAATATTTTTAATACTTGCCGCAATATAGCCGACATCTCCCGCGTAAAGTCCTTTAGTAGGTATCAGTCCTGACGGATGCATAACACCAACCTCTACAACATCAAACTGAGCGCCTGTCGCCATCATTTTTATCTTTTGTCCTGCCTTTAGCGAACCTTCCTTGACTCTTACATAGACAATGACACCCTTATAGCTGTCATAATATGAATCAAATATAAGCGCTTGCAGAGGCGCGTTTTCATCTCCTGATGGAGCAGGTATTTTTTCTACAATTTCCTCAAGCACCGCAGCTACGTTAAGACCGGTTTTTGCAGAAACCTTCGGAGCATCTTCAGCAGGTATTCCTATTATATCCTCAATTTCCTGTATTACATGTTCAGGCTGCGCAGACGGCAGATCAATCTTATTGATTACAGGAACCACCTCTAAATCATGGTCTATTGCCAGATATGTGTTGGCAAGCGTCTGTGCTTCAATTCCCTGTGATGCGTCCACAATAAGAATAGCGCCTTCACACGCGGCAAGACTTCGTGACACTTCATAATTAAAATCGACGTGCCCCGGTGTATCTATCAGATTTAAAGTATATATTTCTCCGTCATTTCTCTTATATTTCAAAGTTACCGCATGAGCCTTTATCGTAATTCCGCGTTCACGCTCCAAATCCATATTATCAAGCAGCTGTTCCTCCATGTCACGTTCCTGAACTTCACCCGTAAGTTCAAGCAATCTATCAGCCAATGTTGATTTTCCGTGATCGATATGTGCTATTATGCAAAAATTTCTGATTTTATCTTGTCTTGAGTTTGACATTATCATTTTCTCCTGATTTTTAGTATACTTTATACCACCATACAGAGGGGTATAATCTTGCTTTTAATTATAATCTTAACTTATATTATACCATATATTCTACCCTGTTGTAAAGATTATTTTACTGATTTTTCAAAACCGCCGCAATTGCGCGGGCAACATCAATACCTCCCGCCTTTGCCTCTTCCAGCGTATTTCCGTTGCTTCCCACCTCGAGAAGCAGACTTCCCGTAGTCATATGCATATTAAACCGCTCTGTTCTCAGATTAATCGGACGCATAAGTCCGGGATACATTATTTCAGCCGCATTTTGTATTTTTGCTGCTAACTTTAAATTTTCACGCCATTTATTATGCTCTAATCCCATGCTGTCCGTTCCGCACACAAGCATGACCTGCGCAGTGCTTACTCCGTTCTGTTCACAGCTTACTGTCAGTTTTGAACCGTCAGAATATATAAATGCATCTCTATGTATATCAAGCACAACCTTGATTGACGGATATTCCTTCAGCCGCGAGCTTATTGTTCCGAGAGTTCGCGTATACGCTCCCTGATACGATGGATAATCATGATAAGTAGTATCATGACAGGTTTTTATACCATAGCTTTCAAGCGTCTGACATATAACATTTCCAATTTCAACTACATTATGGCTACCGTCTGTTGTCCTTTCAGTTTCACCTGACATCTGGTCACCGTCATAGCATTCAGTTGTATGAGTATGTACAACAAGAACCTGCGGTCCGTCATCACTTATATTAAAATCCAGTTCTTCTCCGCACATGCTGTCTATATCTACAGAATAATTTGTCGCATTATTCAAAGACAATCCCACCGATGAACAAATTTGCTGCTTATCCGGCAATGTTATTTCAGGCGTCTGCGCGGGAATTTGTGTTTCTGAAGGTTTTTCCGTCATCTCCGGCACAGGAGCGACATCTGCAATTTCCTGTTCGTTATCATTGTTTGCTTGTACATTTTCAAACGATGCCGAATAACTCTCAATTATGGTCTGCGGGCTTTCAAAATCAAATCCGATTATCTTAGAAATTATTTTTTTTGCAGAAAAGTCATCCTTATTTTCTGCGGGAAGTCCCTTTTTTAAAATTTCCTCGTATGATTCCTCCTCGTATTTAAATACTGCCGCAGTCTTTTCGCTTGTCCACACAAGCGCGGCAATGCATACAGCCAATAACGTTATACCTACGCATACAAATGTAAATATCACTTTTTTTCTTGTTATAACTATAGTTTTGAATTTCATAATATTAGTCCTCCCGCTTACTTTATTATCCATACGCTTTATTCCGAAAAAATATGTTAAAAATTTTTAAAAAAAAGACTTGCTTTTTTTTACTTGCTGTGGTATAATCTTGTAGTTATTACGGATGGTCCTCTGCCTTGGTCGGCACGAACGTCCCAGAATTTAAGGAGGATTTAATGATGAATTCACAAGAAATCATTAACGCTTTGACAAAAGACCAGATTAGAACAGATTTACCCGAGCTTGTTGTTGGTAACAACGTAAAGGTTTACCAGAAAATCGTCGAGGGTTCACGTACAAGAACTCAGATGTTTGAAGGTACAATCATCAAAAAGCAGGGCGGCGGCATCGCTGAAACATTTACTGTAAGACGTATTTCTTACGGTGTTGGTGTAGAAAAGACTTGGCCTGTTAA
>JALEPO010000059.1 GCA_022768695.1 Clostridia bacterium | reverse complement strand
CGGGAATATACACTGTAACAGTATTTTCCCCATGTCCTCTAAGAATTCCTTTTGAAAGGAATCCGCGCTTTTCTTTAATTACCATTGTATCGCCGTTTTGAGTGCATGTAATGTAATTGCTGTTCGATTCGGAGCGAAAATCATCTCCTTTTTTGATTATAAGCTCCGCCGCACCGATTTGGGCAGTAAGACTTTTTGCTCTGCCGTCCGATACCGTTTCCTGTAATATTTCATGCGGCTCTACATATGTAGTTCTTCCCCCGCGCAAATATGAAATTGACGCAATCGCACTGAAAATTCCAAATACAATACTCACAATCAGAAAACAAGCAAATGCGCCTGCCAAATATTTTATTATTTTTTGTAACCTTGTCATATTAATTTCCCTAACCTTTCTGTCCGCAGATAATGATACGAACATTTAACATTCTATAAGGCTTGTCACTTTATATCTATACCACCGAACATACAGGTTCCGTTTATGTAAAGTGTAACCGCATTTTCTGCGCTGTTCTTATGATTCTTATCTGATATTCCGCCGAAAATCGAGCTTGAGGACACCTTGACATTCACATTGTTGGGAACAAGTATGTCAATGCCTCCGAAAATGCAGCAGGCATTTATTACAGCGTCCTTTTCTATAACAGCGTTTCGCAAATCACACTTAATTCCTCCGAATATTGCGTTAAACTCAGCGCCGTCAAAAACCTCATCTGTATAATCCACATCCTGTCCCGAAAAAGTTGCACAGCACTGCTTTAAAGGAGCTCCGTTTTTCTTTGCTTCCTCCAAAATCAAAGTCGCTTGATTATCACGTCTTTTAAAAATCATCGCAAGACCGATAAGAATAACAATAACCGGCACTGCCAATTTGCGCATGATTTCAAAATCAAACACATCCTGACAAGCCAAAAGCAGCGCCACGCCTATCAGTATTCCGATAACACTTCCCATCTTATCATGGCTTGTGAATAATCCTACAGTACACGGCACAATGATAAACAGCGTCCACCAACCGTCAAAGAAAATGCTTATATCTGTGATACCCAAAGCATTAGTTCCGAATATTACGCCTATTGCAACCAATACTATTCCCCAAATTACATTATTTCTTTTCATTTTACATTCCTCCATTTTAATTATTATCATTGTTTTTTCTTCTTTTTTTTGGCATAGGCAGTTCATCATACATCGCATTGAACAACCTTTTCAAAAACTCTTTGTCGTCAATATTTTCAACAAGCAGCATTTCCTTTGCACCCTCGTACGGCAGTTCATGCGGTGCGTCCGGCATAAGCTCCGCCGCTGATTTTACCGGCTTCACCAGAAAGCGGTCATCACAGATGTATGCCGCGATTTTTCCGCGGTAGTAAATTATGTACTCGCCCATCATAGAACGATGAGTGATTTCCTCTAATTCTGACAGCTGCTCTAATATAAAATTCAAATATTCCTTACTTGACGCCACTTTCCCACTCCTCTCTTGTTATGCGCGTAATGATTTCTGTACGAACATCATTCATAAGCGGCCATGGTTTGTCCTTTTCTATGTGGTGATACTTAAAACCGCATTTTTCCTGTACACGTTTTGACTTAATATTACCCTCAAAATATCCACACCATAGCGCTGTCAAATTCAAATCCTCAAATCCGTGCCGCATAAGCTCACGCACTGCTTCGGGAATCATACCCTGCCCCCAATACGGAACACCAATCCAGTAGCCGATTTCTGCCTCATATAGACGGATTTCTATATTGCTGTTACCACCAAACATAAGTCCAATGCTTCCGATAGGTTTATTTGTTGATTTCAAGACGACTGCATAGGTTTCTTCGGCAGATAGCACCTTCTGTATAATTTCTCTGCTGTTTTGAACGCTTGTATGCGGCGGCCAGCCTGCAATAGGTCCTACTTGAGGATCTTTTGCATATTTATATAATTCCTCTGCATCAGTTTCCTCCCACGGACGCAATATTAATCGTTCTGTTTCAAGCAACATTTTTCTTTCTCCTTTATATGCCTTCTACTTTTCCAAAAATTCACGTCTGTACTGTGTAGGTGTAATGTTCTCCGACTTCTTGAATACCTTTGTGAAAACACGGTAATCATTATAACCGGTCAGCTCTGCTATTTCTGCTATAGGTAATGCCGTTGTAAGCAATAGCTTCTTTGCTTTTTCCATGCGTATATTGGTAAGATACACATGAAACCCTACACCGATTTCATTTTTGAAAAGCTGACTGATATATTGTGAATTCAAGTGAAATTCATCTGCCAGAGCAGC
>JALEPO010000058.1 GCA_022768695.1 Clostridia bacterium | reverse complement strand
GAACTCACCACTCGACGTACCCTCGTACGCCTTCGGGCAAGGCAAAATGCGGAAAAATCCGCATTTTACTTCGTTTCGTGCATTCTGCATCTAAATTCATTCAGCTCCAAAAGGGGGCGTTGCTTAACGCAACACCCCCTTCTCTTATTCAAGATAAAGATTGTATTTTTGTCACTCCAAAACAGGGAGTGATTATTAATAAATTTTTATCAAAAATTTATTTTGTAATATTTGTTATTAAATATTTTAATGACGAAATGTAGTAAAAACAATCTAAAATATACAAGCTATTTATATTATAATATAAATAAACATTAAAATAGTATTAATTTATACAAATTTAGTGAAAATATGTAGACAAAGTGATATAGCTGTGGTATAATGAATACAGCAAGTGATTTTAAATAAGCTTGCACAGGATAAAGTTAATGCTGATTCAGAGGAGGAAAATTCCAGTGATTAAAGAATTACCAAATGAGTGGAACGGCTTCGTTACAGGAAAATGGAGCAGCAGTGTAAATGTGCGTGATTTCATTCAGAAAAATTATACACAATATGATGGCGGCGAGGAATTTCTTGTCGGTCCTACCAATGCAACAACCAAGCTTTGGGAGCAGGTCATGGAGCTTTCCAAGAAAGAAAGAGAAGCCGGTGGTGTGCTTGATATGGATACAAAAATTGTATCAACTATAACGTCACATGGTGCGGGTTATCTTGATAAGGATTTGGAACAAATTGTAGGCTTTCAGACTGATAAGCCATTTAAGCGTTCACTCCAGCCGTTTGGCGGTATCAGAATGGCGCAGAATGCTTGTGAGCAGAATGGCTATAAGGTGGACCCGGAGGTTGTTGAGTTATTCACAAAGTATAGAAAAACTCATAATCAGGGTGTGTTTGATGTTTATACTCCTGAAATGCGTATGGCGAGAAAGTCGGCTATTATTACAGGACTTCCTGATGCTTACGGCAGAGGAAGAATTATCGGTGACTACAGACGTGTCGCATTATATGGTATAGATCTTCTTATAAAAGATAAGAAGCATCAGCTTGCAACCTCACTTGTAAGAATGACTTCAGAGAATATACGTCTTCGTGAAGAGCTTGCCGAACAGATACGCGCTCTTGAAGAGCTTAAAGAATTGGGAAATATTTACGGCTTCGATATTTCAAAACCGGCTAAGAATGCAAAAGAAGCAATACAGTGGCTGTATTTCGGTTATCTTGCTGCCGTTAAAGAGCAGAACGGCGCTGCGATGAGTTTGGGAAGAACGTCTACCTTCCTTGATATTTATATTGAGCGCGACCTTAAGAACGGAGTGATTACGGAAGAACAGGCGCAGGAGTATATAGACCATTTCATTATGAAGCTCAGACTTGTGAAGTTTGCAAGAACTCCTGAATATAACGAGCTGTTCTCAGGGGATCCTACATGGGTAACAGAGTCAGTTGGCGGTATCGGAATTGACGGCAGACCGCTTGTTACAAAGACTTCGTTCAGATATTTGCATACGCTTGATAATTTGGGAACTGCGCCTGAACCTAATATGACTGTTTTGTGGTCAACAAGACTTCCGAGAAAATTCAAGGAATACTGTGCTAAAATGTCAATAAAAACGTCATCGATTCAATATGAAAATGATGATTTGATGCGTGTAACTCATGGAGATGATTATGCGATTGCGTGCTGCGTATCATCAATGAAGATAGGAAAGGAAATGCAGTTCTTCGGCGCGCGTGCAAACCTTGCAAAATGCTTGCTGTATGCAATTAACGGCGGCGTTGATGAAAGACTTAAGGTGCAGGTCGGACCTAAATATCGTAAGGTAGAGGGCGATTACCTCGATTATGATGACGTAATGGAAAAGTATGATGATATGATGGAATGGCTTGCAGGCTTATATGTAAATACCTTGAATGTTATTCATTATATGCATGATAAATACTGCTATGAAAAAGTTCAGATGGCATTGCATGACCGTGAGGTAAAAAGATGGTTTGCAACAGGTGTTGCAGGTCTTTCTGTTGTTGCAGATTCATTGAGCGCTATAAAATATGCAAAGGTTAAGTGTATCCGTGATGAGGACGGAGTTGTTGTTGATTATGAAATAGAGGGAGATTTCCCTAAATACGGTAATAACGATGACCGTGTAGATTCAATTGCCGTAAATGTTGTAGAATCATTTATGGATAAAATCAGAAAGCATCACACATACCGTAACAGTATTCCCACAATGTCGATATTGACAATCACATCAAACGTAGTTTACGGTAAGAAAACAGGTAATACACCTGACGGCAGAAAAGCAGGTGTGCCTCTTGCTCCGGGAGCGAATCCGATGCACGGCAGGGATACAAACGGTGCAGTTGCTTCACTTGCCTCAGTTGCAAAGCTTCCGTTTAAGGATGCACAGGACGGTATTTCAAATACATTTTCTATCATTCCTAACGCTCTGGGTAAGGATGATGCTGTATTTGTGGGTGATTTGGATATAGAATTAGATAAGGGCTGCTGCGAGGATGTAATTAAATAATTATTTATGAAAGGATTGATGATATATGTCACAGCAACAAGTAGATAACTTAGTTAATTTATTGGATGGTTATGTTGAACAGGGTGGACACCACCTTAATGTAAATGTTTTTACAAGAGAAACTTTGTTGGATGCGCAAAAGCATCCGGAGAAGTATCCTCAGCTTACAGTTCGTGTTTCGGGCTATGCTGTCAACTTCATCAAGCTGACAAAAGAACAGCAGGATGATGTTATTTCAAGAACATTCCATAAGGGAATGTAATTTTGATTTGAAGCTGCTGCAATTTGTGCAGCAGCTTTTTTATCTATTAGGAAATTGTTCACAAGGTGAGCTGCTTTGCTTATTCAAAATAAAGATTTCCTTATTGCCGTCAAGAAAGGAATAAGAGTTAATAATTGAAAATCTTTAAAAAAAGGAGAAATCTGCTATGGTAGG
This sequence comes from Clostridia bacterium, assembly GCA_022768695.1. Lineage (GTDB taxonomy): Bacteria > Bacillota > Clostridia > UBA1381 > UBA1381 > JALEPO01. Next base: position 27,864 of record JALEPO010000058.1, on the reverse strand, counting down.
ATATATTCATTCTATGGAATCCTTCGGCACGGTTGACGGGCCGGGAATACGCTTTGTGGTATTTTTGCAGGGGTGTCCGATGCGTTGCCTGTATTGTCATAATCCTGATACATGGAAAACAGGAACAGGTACAGAAGTTACTGTTGATGATATTTTGGAAAAATATGACAGCGTTAAAGCGTTTTTGAAAAACGGCGGAATTACTGTAACAGGCGGTGAACCACTCATGCAGATTGGATTTGTTACAGAGCTGTTTGCCGCGGCAAAGAAAAAAGGTATACATACCTGTCTTGATACGTCAGGTGTTACCTATAAAGAATGTAACGAAGAATTTGATAAATTAATGTCCGTAACTGATTTAGTGATGCTTGACATAAAGCATATTGATGACGATGAGCATAGGAAACTGACAGGACACAGCAATAAGAATATTCTTGAGTTTGCAAAATATACAGAAAAAAAGAATGTGCCTTTGTGGATTCGTCATGTGGTTGTGCCGGATATTACTTATAATGAGATGTATCTGCATAGATTGGGAGAATTTATAGGGACGCTTAATAATGTTAAAGCGCTTGACGTTTTACCGTATCATGATATGGGAAAGGTAAAGTATGATGCCATGAATATTGAATATCCTTTGCGTGATACAAAACCGCTTGACAAAGAGGATGCTGTTAAAGCAAAAAAAATCATATTAGAGGGAATGAAGAATACAAAAAACAAGGGACACTAAAAGCGTCCCTTGTAAATGTTATTTTATATAAGGCTCTGTTACAGACAAAGCCTCTGAACCAAGTGAACGTAAAAGTGAAAGTCCGGCTTCGCGCGCGTCAATAACAGCTTTTTTTACAGCTGATGCTTCGCCGGTAAAAATAATTATCACTTCATTTGAATGGCTTGTTCCGCTGTCGGGACGCATAGTTTTGAGCAGCTTTACACCGGCGGCTTTCAGAGCAATATCTGAAATCACCATACCTATCGGTGCGGGTGACGCACAAACAAAACCGAAAGCTTCGCCTATAGGAACACCGAAAGCCATATTAAGTGCTGACGATGCTCTTGCGCTAAACTGACATTCCATATGCCCAGATTCGCTTATGTAGATTTCTCCGGCATTGACATCTATCAGATGCAGCGCAGCTTCGACCGCGCGGCGCACATCGGCTACGTTGTCGCTGCCAATTATGATAAAATTTCCGTGACCGCCCCAGCCTTTGGTATCGCGGGGAATTTCTATGGATATTACCTCTGACGAGGTCTGTTTAACGGCATCGTCAACAGCTTGGATTTGCGCTCCGGCACCTGTTCGTGAACCTATGAGTCCTATAGCGTGAAAACGCTCGGGAATATTCATTTGTTTTTTTAGCTCATCATCTACATTAGGTATGACAAGACCTATAGAATCGCATACGCCGACTCCCACAAACTGAGGAAGCGCGCATTTTCCGAATAATTCTTCCATTTGAATAGTTCCTTTAAATTATTATATATCTATTTTAACATAGGCGGTGTAATTTTTCAAGTGATATTTGCACATCATAAAATTTTTGGATAATGTATTGATTTTATGAGGTTTATATGATATTATAATATTGTCTGACGACAAGGAATTTTTCCGAGTAGCAAGATTATGCTTTTGTATATTGTACTTTGCTGTTGACGCCTGAAAGCTTACCCAGCTTGCCTGACAGGGCGCTGATTTTATCGTTTGGCGCGTCAATAACTACGCTGATTATTGCAATGCCCCGGTTTTTGTAGGGTATTCCCATTCTTCCGATTATATAATCTGCGTATTCGTGAAGTATTTCGTTTATTTTTTCGGTGGAGCTCAAATCCTCCACTATAATTCCTATTAAAGCAATTCTTGTTTCCATAATTTCCTCCGTTGTCTGGATGTTTACTATTAGTTATATTGTAATAAAAGTTTTGAAATATGTCAAGGGAGTGAAGTACTATGTATAATCCTAAATCACCTAAAGCAGAGGATTTTATAAACCACGAAGAAATTTTAGCATCGCTGGATTATGCGGAGAAAAACAAGAATAACCGTGAGCTTATCGAGAAGATTATAGAAAAGGCGCGTGAGTATAAGGGTATTACTCATCGTGAGGCGGCGGTTCTTTTAGCTTGTGAGGATGAAGCGCTTAATGAAAAAATGTATTCGCTGGCACGAGAGATAAAACAAAAGATTTACGGAAACAGGATAGTTATGTTTGCTCCGCTTTACCTTTCAAATTATTGTATAAACAGCTGTGTTTACTGTCCGTATCATGTTAAAAATAAGCATATATGCCGTAAAAAGCTTACACAGGAGCAGGTTCGCGAAGAAACTATAGCATTGCAGGATATGGGACATAAGCGGCTTGCGCTTGAAGCCGGTGAGGACCCGGTAAATAATCCGCTTGAATATATATTGGAATGTATAGATACTATTTACAGTATAAAGCATAAAAACGGAGCAATCCGCAGAGTAAACGTAAATATCGCAGCGACAACGGTGGAAAATTATAAGCGGTTGAAGGATGCGGGAATAGGCACATATATTCTGTTCCAGGAAACATATCATAAGGAGCATTACGAGGAATTACATCCTGCGGGCCCAAAGCATGATTATGCTTATCATACAGAGGCAATGGACAGAGCAATGCAGGGTGGCATTGATGATGTTGGTTTGGGTGTGCTTTTCGGACTTGATACATATCCGTATGAATTGGTAGGAATTCTGATGCACGCAGAACATCTTGAAGCGGCGTTCGGCGTAGGGCCGCATACTATAAGCGTACCGAGAATTTGTCCGGCGGACGATATAGATGTAGATGACTTTTCAAATGCTGTTCCTGATGAGATGTGGCATAAAATTATTGCAATAATAAGGATTGCGGTTCCGTATACAGGTATGATTGTTTCGACAAGAGAAAGCGCTAAAAATCGCAAACGTGCGTTAGAGCTTGGAATTTCTCAAATTAGCGGCGCGTCAAGCACGAGTGTAGGCGGTTACGCCTCCCCCGAAAGCGAGGATGAAAATACGGCCCAGTTTGACAGAAGTGATACAAGAACTCTTGACGAGGTTGTAAATTGGCTGATGGAGCTGGGATATATACCGTCATTCTGTACTGCTTGTTACAGAGAGGGCAGAACGGGCGATAGATTTATGTCGCTTGCAAAGACGGGCGCAATTCAGAATTGTTGCCAGCCGAATGCGTTAATGACGCTCAAGGAGTATCTTGTGGATTATGCTTCGCAAGGAACACAGAAAATAGGCGAAAAGGTTATTGCTGAGGAATTGAAAAAAATTCCTAATGAAAATGTAAGAGCAATTGCCGAAAAATATATAAGTGAAATTGAATTGGGAAAAAGAGATTTTAGATTTTGATAAAACCAGCCCATGATTATAATTTTTACAAACCAATAAGTATAGTATATTGAGGAGTCTGACATATGTCAGCTCCTTTTTCTACTAAAAAATGATTAAAACTACCAAATAATACTTGAAAATGCATAGAAAATGTTATATAATATAGTACATAAAAATCGGGGTGTACCGAAAAAAAGAAAAGAGGTTTTAAAATGGGAGCTTTTATCGATCAGTTAAAAGAAAGAGCTAAAAAGGATATTAAAACAATCGTGCTTGCAGAGGGTGAAGAAATCAGAACTCTTCAGGCTGCGGCAATGGTGAAAAAGGAAGGTTATGCAAAGCTTATTCTTGTCGGAAATCCGGACAAAATAAACTCTATTGCAGCTGCTGAAAATCTTGATATTGATGGTATCAAAATCGTTGATAGTGAAAACAGCGATAAAAACGAAGAATATGCAAATGTATTCTATGAATTGAGAAAAAATAAGGGTGTTACTCCCGAGCAGGCGGCTGAAACAATTAAGGATCCGTCATACTATTCGGTAATGATGGTTAAGCAGGGTGACGCTGACGGTATGGTTTCAGGTGCTGTTCATTCATCAGCAGATACAATTCGTCCGTCATTGCAGATTTTAAAGACAGCTCCGGGTACTAAGCTTGTATCTGCATTTTTTATCATGAATGTTCCTGATTGTGAATATGGTGATAATGGTACGTTTATTTTTGGTGACTGCGCTCTTAATCAGGATCCGACAGCTGACGAATTAAGTGAAATTGCTATTTCATCAGCAGGATCATATAAGCAGCTTGTCGGCGGCGAGCCGAGAGTCGCTATGCTTTCATATTCTACATATGGCAGCGCTAAGAGTCCTCTTGTTGATAAGGTGCAGGAGGCTACAAAGCTTGCTAAGGAAAAGGCTCCTGAATTGAAGCTTGACGGTGAGCTGCAGCTTGACGCTTCTATTGTTGACAGCGTTGCAAAATCAAAAGCGCCCGAATCGGATGTTGCAGGTAATGCAAACGTTCTTATATTCCCTAATTTGGATGCAGGTAATATTGGTTACAAGATTGTTCAGCGTCTTGCAAAGGCAGAAGCATACGGACCTATTCTTCAGGGTATCGCTAAGCCCGTAAACGATCTTTCAAGAGGTTGCACCGCTGAAGATATTGCAGGGGTAGTGGCAATTACAGCAATTCAGGCACAAAATTAAGCGTTATATCACGCACCTATCGGCTTTTTCGTTCACCTTGCGTACCAACGTACGCGGCGGCAATCGAGAAAAACCGATATGCACGCAATCTAACGCTTAATTTAAGCAATATAAACCTATCGGCTTTTTCGTTCACCTTGCGTACCAACCTATACGCTGGTGTCCGAGAAAAACAATAGTACACAATTCATAATTGAAAATTTATTGAAAGGAAAATAACAATGAAAATATTAGTAATTAATGCAGGTAGTTCTTCTCTGAAATATCAGCTTATTGATATGGACAATGAGCAGGTTCTTGCAAAGGGTCTTTGCGAGAGAATTGGTATTGAAGGCTCAAATCTTCAGCATACAAATGTTGCAAAGGATGAAAAGACAAAGATTGAAAAGCCGATGAAGGATCATGGCGATGCAATTCAGATGGTAATTGACGCACTTATTGATGAAAAGATTGGTGTTATTAAATCAATGGATGAAATTGGTGCGGTTGGTCATAGAGTTGTTCACGGTGCGGAGGAATTTGCTGATTCATGCATGGTGACAGAGGCTGTTATGAAGGCTCTTGAAAAGTGTACACCGCTTGCTCCGCTTCACAATCCTCCGAATATTATTGGTATTGAGGCTTGTCAGAAGATTATGCCGAATACTCCGATGGTTGGCGTGTTTGATACAGCATTCCATCAGACAATGCCTCCTAAGGCATTTATGTATGCTCTTCCGTATGAGTATTATGAAAAGGATAGAATCAGAAAGTACGGCTTCCACGGTACAAGCCATAAATATGTTTCGCAGAAGGCTGCGGAATTCCTTGGCAAGCCTGCTTCGGAGCTTAAAATTGTTACTTGCCATCTTGGAAACGGTTCATCAATCACAGCTGTTGACGGCGGTAAGTGCGTAGATACTTCAATGGGATTTACTCCGCTTGACGGTGTGCCTATGGGTACAAGAACAGGTTCAATGGACCCTGCCGTTGTTACATATCTTATCAATCAGAAGGGTATGGATGCGAAAGACGTTGACTCAATGATGAACAAGGAGAGCGGTGTTTCAGGTATTTCAGGTGTTTCTTCAGACTTCAGAGATCTTTCGGCTGCTGCTTCGGAAGGTAACGAAAGAGCAAAACTTGCGCTTGATATGTTCTCATATCAGGTTAAGAAAGACATCGGTGCGTACGCTGCGGCAATGGGTGGAATTGATGCGGTTGTATTCACAGCAGGTGTTGGTGAAAATGACGCGGCAACACGCGCTGCTGTTGTTGAAGGTCTTGAGTTTATGGGCATCAAGATTGATGCTGATAAGAACAATACAAGAGGTACAGTTGATATTTCTGCCGCTGATGCTACAGTAAAGACTCTTGTTATTCCTACAAATGAAGAATTGATGATTGCAATTGATACTAAGAGATTAGTTGAAGGCTAATTATTAATAATACACAAAAAACAATCGTTATATTAATACAATATGACGGTTGTTTTTTTGTTTAAAAAAAATAAATACAGGGTAAATATTATATATGAAGAAAATCGGGTTAGAACGGAAAATTACCCGAGAAGGAGGAAAATATATGAAGACTTATACAATGGATGCTATCAGAAATATTGCAGTTATGGGACACGGTAAATGCGGAAAGACAACTCTTACAGAAGCCATGCTTTTTAATGCGGGTGTTGTTGACAGACTGGGCAATGTTGCTGACGGCACTACTGTTACTGATTTTGATGCGGAGGAAACAAAACGCGGTTTTTCCATTTCAACGGCTGTTGCACCGATTGAATGGAAGGACATGAAATATAATATGATAGATACTCCGGGATTTTTTGATTTTGTCGGAGGGGTGAAGGAAGGTTTGCGCGCGGCTGATTCAGCGTTAGTTGTACTGAGCGGAAGAAGCGGGGTTTCTGTGGGAACTGAGCAGGTGTTTAAATATGCAAAGAAAAAGGGTGTTCCCACAATGTTCTTTGTAAATAAAATTGATGATCCGAGGGCTGATTATACTAAAACTCTTGAGGAAATGAAGGCTGTATTCGGTAAGTCTGTCACACCGTTTGTTTATCCTATTCAGGAGGATGGGGAGTTTAAAGGCTTTGTTGATATTGTAGATATGACCGCGCGTCGCTACGATGGTATTTACAGAGTTGAAATGCCTGTTCCGGATGGAATGGCGGATGTGATAGAGCCTCTTCGTGAGATGATTATGGAGGCTGTCGCTGAAACTGATGAGGAATTGATGGTAAAATATTTTAACGGCGAGGAATTTACCTTCGATGAAATTAAACAGGCTATAAGAACAGGTGTTAAGGATGGAAGCATATATCCGGTTTACTGCGGAAGCGGTCAGAACAATATAGGCGTGCGTTCTTTGATGGATGGTATGGGCAAGTATCTTCCTGCTCCGTCGGAAATTGAAGAAATTGCCAGAGTTGCTGATACTGCTGAGCCTGTGGAAATTGTTCAGAGCGAAACGGAAACTACTGCGGCTGTTGTATTCAAAACAATTGTTGACCCGTATGTAGGTAAACTTTCGTTGTTCAGGGTGTATTCCGGCGAGGTTAAATCTGACTCTATGCTGTATAATCCGAATAAGGCTGTTGAAGAGAAAATCGGAAAGGTTTATACTATATGCGGTAAAAAACAATCAGAGGCAAAATCGATTAAAGCGGGTGATATAGGCTGCGTTGCAAAGCTTGATGCAACAAAGACGGGTGATACGCTTTGCCAAAAGGGCAAAAATATAATTCTGACAGGTATAGAATTCCCGACTCCTGTATTGTCAATGGCAGTAAAACCAAAGGCTAAAGGTGATGAGGAGAAAATCATAAGCGGTCTTATGAAGCTTACTGATGAAGATCCGACATTCAGTGTTACAAACAATACCGAAACAAAGCAGACGCTGATAAACGGTCAGGGTGAGCAGCATATAGATGTGCTTATAAGCAAGCTCCAGAGTAAGTACGGCGTAAATGTAATCCTTGAAGAACCAATAGTACCTTATCGTGAAACTATTCGCAAAAAGGCGACTGTTGAGGGTAAGCATAAGAAGCAATCCGGCGGTCATGGACAGTACGGTCATGTAAAAATTGAATTTGAACCGGGTATTTCGGAGGAAATGCTGTTTGAAGAAAAAGTATTCGGCGGAAGTGTTCCTAAGAATTATTTCCCGGCGGTAGAAAAGGGACTCCGTGATTCATGTGCCAAGGGTGTGCTTGCGGGATATCCGGTGGTTAATCTTAAAGCAACGCTGCTTGATGGTTCATATCACCCTGTGGATTCTTCCGAAATGGCATTTAAAACTGCTGCATCAATTGCTTATAAGGAAGGTCTGAAGCAGGCTGACCCTGTGCTTCTTGAACCTATCGGTTACCTCAAGGCATATGTTCCTGAAAGTATTATGGGTGATATCATCGGTGATATTAATAAACGCCGCGGCAGAATCATGGGTATGGGCGAAAGCGGTAAGGACGGCTTGAATCTTATTGAAGCAGAAGTGCCTATGTCGGAAATGTTTAAGTATGCTACCGATTTGCGCTCTATGAGCCAGGGACGCGGTATGTTTGATTTCACTTTTGTGCGCTATGAGCAAGCTCCGTCAAATGTTGCGGAAGCTGTTATAGCAAAGGCAAAACAGGATGAGTAATATTCATAAAAAATAAATATATAATATAATTTAGTAATTTTCACTAAATTATTAATATATTTTTGTGAATTATACGACTAACAATTATCGGGGAAATATGTTATCATAATTACAGAAAATAAAAAGTGTGAAATTAAACAAGCACTTTATCACACCAAATTGTTTTTAAATCTGAGACAATTTTATAAAAAAACATAGTGAGAGGGGAATAAAATAATGGCAGATTTACAATTGAAACACATTTATAAGAGATACGCAGGTGGTGTAACAGCTGTAAGCGATTTCTGTCTTGATATCGAAGATAAGGAATTTATAATTCTTGTAGGTCCTTCAGGCTGCGGTAAGTCAACAACATTGAGAATGGTTGCAGGTCTTGAAGAAATTTCAGAGGGTGAGTTATACATAGGCGGAAGACTTGTGAATGATGTAGCTCCTAAAGACAGAGATATAGCAATGGTTTTCCAGAACTATGCTCTATATCCTCATATGACTGTATTCGAGAACATGGCTTTTGCCTTGAAATTAAGAAAGACACCAAAGGATGAAATTAAGAAGCGCGTAACAGAAGCTGCAAAAATTCTTGATATTGAACATCTTTTAGACAGAAAGCCAAAGGCTTTGTCAGGCGGTCAGAGACAGCGTGTTGCTATGGGTCGTGCTATTGTGCGTAGTCCTAAGGTATTCTTGATGGATGAGCCTCTTTCAAACCTTGATGCTAAGCTGAGAGTGCAGATGAGAACAGAAATTAAGAAGCTTCACAATAAGCTTCAGACAACATTTATTTACGTTACTCATGACCAAACAGAAGCTATGACAATGGGTACAAGAATCGTTGTTATGAAGGATGGTATTGTTCAGCAGGTTGACACACCGTCAAATCTTTATACAAAGCCTGATAATATCTTTGTTGCAGGATTTATTGGTTCACCTCAGATGAACTTCATAGACGCTAAGCTTACAAAGGAAGCTGACGGCGTATATGCTTCATTTGGTAATGATAAGATTAAGATTCCTGAGGGTAAGATTAAGCCGGAATTGGAAGCTTATTATGGCAAGGAAGTTGTTTTAGGCATCAGACCTGAGGATATTCATGATGATGAAGCGTTTATAGCTTCAAGACCTGAATCTGTAGTATCTGCATTTGTAGAAGTTACAGAAATGATGGGTGCTGAAACATATTTGTACTTAACAGTTGCAGGCAAGCAGTTTACAGCAAGAGTTAATCAGCGTTCAACAGCTAAGATTAACGATAATATCAAGGTTGCATTTGAAACAAATAAGATTCATATCTTTGATAAGGAAACAGAGCTTGCAGTTATTCACTAATAATTATGCATATTTAAGGAGCGGCGGTTGCCGCTCCTTTTTTACGCTATTGCTTAATATTTTTTTTGATTTTTATAGACAAATTTTGATTTTTGTTGTATAATAATGCCATATTGATATTTTATTTGACAGGAAAGGAGTGAAGCGGTATGGCAGGGAAAAAGTATCCTCATGAGGGGCATCGTCAAAGGCTTCGCGATGAATTTTCCGAGAATGGATTTTCGAAATGGGACGAAATAAAAATTCTTGAATATATGCTTTTTTATATAATACCGCGTTCGGACACAAACGCTTTAGCGCGCAGGCTGATTTCGGAATGCGGAAGTATAAAAGGTGTTTTAGAGGCTCCGTATAAAATTTTGCAAAATGTAGATGGAATGGGTAATAGTTCCGCAGCATTTATAAAGACTTTAAATGAATTTGTTCATTATTGTAATAGTATCAGAACAAATGGCAAGGTATATCTGACGCATGATATAATGGATGTATATTTTCAGGATATGTTCAAGAAGCACAGACGTGAATGCTTTTATGTAATATGCCTTGACGCACGCAGAGCTATCATAAAAAAAGAACTTATAAGCGAAGGCGCATTTGATGCTTCTGAGTTGGATGTGGGAAGAGTGGTCAGAGTTGCAGTGTGCTGTGAGGCGGCGGGGGTTATTCTTGCACATAATCATCCGGGCGGCAGCCTTGAGCCTTCGGGAGTTGATTTGACTGTAACTCAAATAGTACGAAATTCTTTAAAATTAGTAGGTATTTTGCTGTATGAACATATAATTGTAACCGATGAGGGGGTAAAAGGGTTTATTGATCGTATTGAACGCTTGGAAACTGAAAAAAATATACAAAAGTATGCGGTCAATCCTTAAAAGTTTTTGACGGACAGACTATTGACTTTAATACAGTGATGTGGTAGTATATTATATTGAAATACGTATCTTGACTCAGAAAGTCGGGTGCAGTTTGGGAGGAAATAGGAATGGCTAAAGTTGCAATCATGGGCTTCGGTACTGTTGGAAGCGGTGTTTATGATATTATTAAAACCAACAGAGAGAAGCTTTACCGTAATACGAACGGTGAAATGGTAGATATTAAATATATTCTTGATATTCGTGATTTTGATGACCATCCCGAAAAAGAGCTTTTTACAAAAGATTTTAATGATATTCTAAATGACAGCGAGGTAACAGTTGTTGCGGAAGTCATGGGCGGACTTCATCCTGCTTATGAATTTACAAAAAGCCTTTTGGAATCGGGAAAAAGTGTCGTGACTTCAAATAAGGAGTTAGTTGCCACATACGGCACTGAGCTTTTGGATATTGCCAGAGAAAAGAATGTGAACTATTTGTTTGAGGCAAGCGTCGGCGGCGGCATTCCGATTATTCGTCCTATGCATCAGTGCCTGACAGCAAATAATATAAAATCAATTGCCGGTATATTGAACGGTACAACAAATTATATTTTGAATGAAATGATAAAAAAGGGCAAGACATTTGATGACGCTCTTAAAGACGCTCAGAATAATGGCTATGCAGAAAGAAATCCGGCTGCTGATATAGAAGGTCATGATGCGTGCCGCAAGATAGCCATTCTTTCATCGTTAGCTTCCGGATATGCGGTTGACTATAATGATATTGAAACAGAGGGTATAACTAATATTACTCTTGATGATGTAAAGTATGCCTCAGCTATGAACAGTGTAATAAAGCTTATAGGCTATGCAAAGCTATTTGATGATGGAAAGATTTATTCAATAGTCAGTCCTATGCTTGTTAAGAATTCTTCACCGCTTGCAGGTGTTGACGGAGTGTTTAATGCAATTCTTGTAACAGGCGACTGTGTAGGAGATGTTATGTTTTACGGTGCCGGTGCCGGCAAGCTTCCTACAGCAAGCGCGGTAGTGGCAGATATTGTTGACGCAGTAAAGCACTTTGAAAGAAGTAAGAAAATTATGTGGGTTAAGCCTGAAAATAACATTATGGCTTCTTCAGAAGATAAGAGTTTTGCATATTTTGTAAGAACTACGGCTTCTGCTGATGATGTTGCAAAGGTATTCGGAAAATGCGAATTTGTTGATAATGTTGTAGCAGGTGAATCGGCATTTGTTACAGCTGAGATGACAGGAAGCGAAGCTAAGGAGAAATTTTCAAAGCTTGATATAGTTTCCGGTATCAGAATTTTAGACTGATGATAAAATTAAGAATTCCGGCATCAAGCGCTAATATGGGCGCAGGCTTTGACACAATGGGGATTGCACTCAGCCTTTATAACAGAATGCAGATTGAGGAAATTCAGTCAGGAATTGAAATATACTCGTCAAACGGTAGAGCTTTTATTCCTAAAGGAGAGAATAATTTGATTTATCGTGCTATGGATACTGTTTTCCGCAAAGTAGAGTATAAGCCTAAGGGTATAAGAATTATTCAGAATAGTGACATTCCAATGACGAGAGGATTGGGCAGCAGCAGTGCTTGCATAATCGGCGGTATGCTTTCTGCGAATATAATATCGGGCAGACAGCTGTCGTATAATGAGATTATACATTTAGCAGCAGAGATGGAAGGGCATCCGGACAATGTAGGACCGGCGCTTTACGGTGGATTTTGCATTTCTCTTACAGATAATGGCACTACGATAGTGAAAAGCAAGAAATTAAACTCTGACATTAAATTTGCTGTTATGATTCCGGATTATTTTGTTGCTACAAAAAAATCAAGAGGAGTTCTTCCGGAGGAAATTCCGCTGAAGGATGCGGCATTTAATATTTCACGGGCATTACTGTTTCGCGAGGCACTTATTTCGGGTGATATGAAATCATTGAGAATAGGTGTTGAGGATAGGCTTCATCAGCAATATAGGAAAAATTATATTGATGAGATGGATAGGATATTTGAAAAAACATATGAGCTTGGTTCATGCGCTACATATTTAAGCGGCTCAGGACCGACGATTCTTTCTGTAATAGACAAAGATTACGGAGATTTTCGCAGTAAAATGCAGAAATTTTTCTGCGAGAATGAGCATGACTGGCAGTGCATGATGCTTGACGTTGATAATGTTGGCTCAGTGGTTTCTTATATAAGGTAAAAATCAAAATAAGGAAGGAAAATACAAAATGGGACTAATAGTTCAGAAGTATGGCGGTACGTCGGTTAAGGATGCCGAAAGAGTTATGAATGTTGCAAGACGCATAACAGACGCATATAAGGCCGGAAATAATGTTGTTGTTGCTGTATCAGCTCAGGGTGATACAACAGATGACCTTATTGAAAAGGCAAAGGAAATTAATGAAAATGCTTCAAAGCGTGAAATGGATATGCTGCTTGCAACCGGCGAGCAGATTTCAATATCGATTTTGGCTATGGCAATTGAAAAGCTTGGTTATCCGGTAATTTCGCTTACAGGATGGCAGGCCGGAGTTACTACAGATACTCACTACAGCGTTGCAAGAATAAAGAGAATTGATACTGAACGTATTAAATCTGAACTTGATAAAAAGAGAATTGTAATAGTTGCGGGCTTCCAAGGAATAAATAAATATGATGATATTACCACTTTGGGAAGAGGCGGTTCAGATACTTCGGCTGTAGCGCTTGCAGCTGCGCTTCATGCAGACGTATGCGAAATTTACACTGATGTTGACGGCGTTTATACAGCTGATCCGAGATTTGTTGAGCACGCATATAAGCTGGACGATATTTCATATGATGAAATGCTTGAGCTTGCTTCGCTTGGAGCTAACGTGCTGCATAACAGAAGTGTTGAAATGGCGAAGAAATATAATGTAAAATTGTCGGTTCGTTCAAGCTTGAACAATAACGAGGGCACATATGTTAAGGAGGTAGAACAAGTGGAAAAGATGCTTGTAAGAGGTGTAACAAGAGATAACGACGTTGCAAGAATTGCGCTGTGCGGAGTTGAGGATACTCCGGGAAAAGCTTTCCAGATATTCCGTATGCTGGCTAAGCATGGTATCAGTGTTGACCTTATTATTCAATCAATAGGAAACGGTACCCAGAAGGACATTAGCTTTACAGTTACAGAGGGTGATTTGCAGCCGGTTCTTGATTTGCTTGAGGAGAATAAATCACTTGTAAATTGCAAAGAGGTTAAGTGGACAAAGGACGTTTCAAAGGTATCAATTGTAGGTGCCGGTATGGTGAACAATTCGGGCGTTGCTGCTACAATGTTTGAAGCATTGTACGATGCGCATATCAATATCAATATGATTGCAACATCTGAAATTAAGATTTCTGTTCTTGTTGACAGAAAGGATGCGGAACGTGCTGTTGTTGCAATCCATGATAAGTTTTTGTTGAACTAATCATTTTAATATGCGAATTTGACCACAAGGGAGTGGAGGAAAAGTTATTGTTTTCTGACACTAACTTGTGGTTTCGTGCTATATTCAGAAAGGAAATAAGTTAGTGGAAGATAAAATTATAGGCAGAAATCCCGTTCTTGAGGCAATTCGCTCAGGGCGTTCAATTGATAAAATTCTGATAAAAAAAGGGAAATATGAAGGCTCAATAGTACCTATCATAAAAAAGGCGAAAGAAGCCAAAATACTTATTCAGGAGGTTGACAAGGCTAAGCTTGACACAATTTCCGAGGGTGAAAATCATCAGGGTGTAATAGCATATGTAAGCGCATATGATTATGTAACGGTTAAGGATATACTATTAAGAGCAGAGGAAAAGGGAGAACCGCCGTTTGTCATAATATGCGATAAGATTACAGACCCGCATAATTTAGGCGCGATACTCAGAACAGCAAATTGCGTAGGAGCGCATGGTGTCATTATTCCGAAGCGTAACAGCGTCGGAGTTAATAGTATAGTTGCAAAAACATCTGCCGGAGCAGTCGAATATACTCCTGTAGCGAAGGTTACAAATATCGCAGGCACAATAGAGGATCTGAAAAAAGAAGGAATGTGGATTGCGGGAGCCGATATGAACGGCGAGGAAATGTATAAGGTTGACTTAAAGGGCTCGCTTGGGCTTGTTATAGGCAGTGAAGGTGAAGGAATAAGCAGACTTGTGCGTGAAAAGTGTGATTTTATTGCGAGTATACCTATGAACGGTCAGATAAATTCACTGAACGCGTCAGTTGCCGCCGGCGTGCTGATGTATGAAGCGCTGCGTCAAAGACGAGTAGATTAACAGGTATTGGCAGTTAAAAAGACGTTAAAAAATAATATTATCCCTGAACGTCGGGAAAGAAAGGAATTTAAAAATGAAAGCCGTAGTTACAGTTATAGGAAAAGACCAAAAAGGAATAATTGCAAAGGTAAGCAATATTTTATTTGAAAATGATGTAAATATTCTTGATATTTCGCAGACAATAATGCAGGATATGTTTACAATGATTATGCTTGTAGACTTTGAAAGCGAAGCGGTAACCTTGAAACAGGTTGTTGACAAGCTTGAGGAAGCCGAAAAAGAAATGGGACTTTCAATACATATGCAACGTGAAGAAATTTTCACTTCAATGCACAGAATATAAGGAGGGCAATATAAATGATTAATCCCTTTGAAATAATTGAAACCATAAAGATGATTGATGAGGAAAATCTTGATATAAGAACCATTACAATGGGTATTTCTCTTAAAAGCTGCGCCGGACCTGATATTGATGAGGTTTGCCGTAAAATATATGATAAAATAACAACATACGCAAAGGATTTGGTAAAAACAGGCGAGGATATTGAAAAACAGTTTGGTATTCCGATTATAAACAAGCGAATTTCTGTAACTCCTATCGCTACTTTGGTGGACGCATTGGAAAATCCTACTGTTGAAAAATCAGTAAAAATTGCAAAAACGCTTGACAGAGCTGCTAAGACGTGCGGAGTTAATTTTATAGGCGGATATACCGCACTGGTACATAAGGGATATACAAACGGTGAAAGAATTTTGATTAATTCTATTCCTGAGGCGCTCAGCTCTACAGATCTTGTTTGCTCAAGCGTAAACATAGGCTCAACAAGAGCCGGAATAAATATGGACGCTGTAAAGCAGATGGGTGAGATTGTTAAGCGTGCTGCTGATATGACGGCAGATACACAGGGATTTGCCTGTGCAAAGCTTGTGGTATTCTGTAACGCTGTTGAGGATAATCCGTTCATGGCAGGAGCGTTCCTTGGTGAAGGCGAAGGCGAATGTGTTATTAACGTAGGAGTTTCCGGCCCCGGAGTTGTAAAGTGTGCTCTTGAAAAGGTCAAGGGTGAGGATTTTGGTGTTGTGGCTGAAACGATAAAGAAGACAGCCTTTAAGATTACAAGGATGGGTCAATTGGTTGCTCAGGAGGCTTCAAAGCGCTTGGGTGTGCCGTTTGGAATAGTTGATTTGTCGCTTGCACCGACTCCGGCAGTTGGTGACAGCGTTGCATATATATTAGAGGAAATGGGACTTGAAAAATGCGGTACGCATGGAACGACTGCTGCGCTTGCTTTGCTTAACGATGCTGTTAAGAAGGGCGGAGTAATGGCATCGGGATATGTAGGCGGACTTTCAGGTGCTTTTATCCCCGTAAGTGAGGACGCCGGCATGATTGACGCAGCAAAAATAGGCGCTTTGACTATAGAAAAGCTTGAGGCAATGACCTGCGTATGCTCGGTAGGACTTGACATGATAGTGATTCCGGGAGATACAACTGCAGCTACTATTTCGGCTATAATAGCTGATGAGGCTTCTATAGGCATGGTTAATACAAAGACCACTGCTGTAAGAGTAATTCCTGCCCCCGGAACGAAGGAAGGTGATATTGTTGAATTTGGAGGATTGTTGGGAACCGGACCTGTAATGCCGGTAAAGCATTACTCAAGCGAAGCCTTTATTGCCCGCGGCGGAAGAATACCTGCACCGCTGCAGAGCTTAAAGAATTAGCTGTTTATCAACTAAAAGAGGTGATTGATATGGAAGATTTGATTATGAAAATAATCAATATAGAGGAAAGGGCGCAGGAAATAATTAAGGACGCAAAGGAGGCTGACAAAAATCTGGAGGCTGACGTTGCAAAGGAAACTCAAAAGCTTCACAAGGATATTGCGCATAAGGCGCAAATTAAGTCGGAAAGCATCAGGAGTATAGAGAATAGTGAGGCTGAAGAAAAAATCAATGTTATCCGAAAAAATACTGAGGAAAGCATTGCAGCTCTTGAAAAGCAATACAATGATAAAAAAGATGAATGGATAGACAGAATTGTAAATAATATCATTGGAGAATAGGAGAGGTGTATTCAAATGGAGGTTCAGTATAGTGCGATTGCCGCAAAGCTAAAAGCAATGCATGCGAATTTCCTTACAGATGAAGATTTTGAACAGCTTCTGTCAAAAAAAAGTGTCAATGATATATGCAGCTATCTTAAATTTACAAAAGGGTACTCGCAGGTGCTTGAAAATGTGAATGAGCATGATGTTCACCGAGGCGCAATGGAAATTTTAATTGAACAAAATCTTGTGGACGAATACGTCCGATTGTATAATTTTATAGATCATTCAAAACGTGAAATTATGGAATTTTGGTTTATGCGTCATGAACTGGAATTTCTTAAGCGTGAAATAAGACATATTTATACACATGAGGCACGAAGCGAGGATGTTGTCAACAGAAACAGATTTGAAGCATTTTTTAATACGCATACAAAAATAAACCGTGAGATAATGAAAAATGCGACATCACTGTCTGATTGTATAGAAGCGTGTAAGGATACACCCTACTGGCAGGCATTAAAAAGAGCGGAAAATCTGAACGCAGATTTCTTTTCTATGGGTATGCTGCTTGACTCAATGTACTATGACGGAATGTGGAAAACAATTAATCTTCGTCTGGATAAGTCTCAGCGTGAGCTAATAAAGAGACATATGGGAACAAAGATTGATCTGCTGAATATTATGTGGATTTATCGTGGTAAGAAATATTTTGATTTTGAAAATGAAATAATATTCACATATCTTTTGCCTGTACGCTACAGACTGAGCGAGGATGTATTTAAACAGATGGTAACAGCTCCGTCTGCGCAGAGTATGGTGGACATTGCGAGAACGACTGTATACGGAGAATTGTTTGACGGCTTGGAAAAGGGTACGTTCGTTGAGGAAAACTATAGTCGTATAACCTATAAGCTTGCAAAAAATATATTTATAAATCATCCGGACTCAATGGCGGCGGTATATGAATATCTTTCTTTAAAGGAAATTGAAATAAAAAAAATAATTACAATTATAGAGGGAATAAGATATAGTCAAAATCCTGATTCTATAAGAGAGCATATAAATATAAGTTAAATAATAATTCAATAAGGGGCAAAGCCCTGTTAATCAACGTTTCAGCGGTGGGATTGTATCACAGCTGAAAAAAGTGAGCATTACCTGCCCTATAGAGGCTGGGGACAACTTGCTTTTAGTTATAATATGTGCTTGTCAGCTCACGATAAGCCTGTATTAATACTTGTGGGCAGAAAGGATATGATATTTAAAATGTCGATAACGAAGATGAGAGCCGTAACAATATCAGGTCAGATAAGTGAATTTGATTCTGTTGTTGAAAAATACATTTACGGTCGGGACATTCATCTTGAGAAGGCGATGTCGGTTCTTTCAAACAGAAAAAATCTGCATAATTTTGAGGACACAAACGAATATGATGCGCTTGCAAAAAATGCTTTAAGTATATTAAAGCTTGCAAATTGCAGTGTAAATCCGCTTATTGCCCCGGAAACGGCAACAGTTGAGCAGATGAAAAATTATCTGGATAATATCAATGCGCAAATCGAGAATGAAAAGCTTCAGTCAGATAATCTTGAAAAGCTTATAAAGACTAACGATTTAGCAATTGCAAATCTTGATTTAATGCTCAGTGCTGATGTGGATTTGGCAAAGCTTATCAATTTTGAATTTATTAAATTTCAGTTCGGACATATTCCGAAAACAGGCTACAAAACACTTATAACATATCTGGATAATCTTGAGGTGATTTTTGTAAAAACAGCCGAGGATTTAACTGATATATGGGGTTTCTATTTTGTACCTCTTTCAAAAGAAAAGAAAATTGACGAGGTCTTAAACTCTCTGTACTTTGAAGCGGTAAATATACCTGAAACATATGAGGGTACGCCGAGAGAAATACAGCAGCGATTGCTTGCCGAAAACGAAAGACTCCAACAGGAAATAGATGAATTATCTGACAAGACTTCACAGCTGCTTGTGGATTCAGTAGATGAAATCTGTAGAATTTACAATCTGGCAAAGAAGCGTCATCAGTTTTCTGAGGTGCGCAGAAATGCAGTACACAGCGATGTGTTTTTCTATATAGTTGGCTGGATGGACGAAAAAAACGCTGAAAAGCTGGAAAAAGAAATTGCAGATTCCGGTGATATTGTAATGTTCTATTCCGGTGAGCCTTCGGACATAAAGGATTTGCAGCCTCCTACAAAATTAAAGAACAATCCGGTATTCAAGCCGTTTGAGATGTTTGTAAAAATGTACGGACTGCCAAGCTATGGAGAAATAGATCCGACACCAATTTTGGCGATAACTTATATACTGTTTTTCGGTATAATGTTCGGTGATGTAGGTCAGGCGGCGGTTTTGTCAATAGCGGGATTTATACTATATCGGATTAAAAAATGGGATTTAGGCGGAATTGTCGGTATGGTAGGGCTTTCCGGTATTATATTCGGAGTGGTTTACGGAAGCTTTTTCGGAAATGAGGAAATAATTCCCAAGCTGCTCCATACTAACCCGGTGCATCCTATGGAGCAGGCAATAACCATGCTTATAGCAACTATAGCTATAGGCGCAATTATAATCATCTTTGGAATGCTGCTCAGTGTTGTAAACGCGCTAAAACGCGGCGATAAAGGTGAAATGATTTTTGGGCATAACGGAATTGCCGGCATAGTGTTTTATATAAGCATGATTATATTTGCGTTAAATATGATATTTGGCTGGGGAATACCGGGCGCGGTATTTACAGTGCTGATTATAGCGTCTGTATTGATGATGTATATGTGTGAACCGCTTTCAAATCTTATAGCGGGCAAAAAGAACTGGCTGCCCAAACAGGGTATGTTTTATGTGGAAAATCTGTTTGAAATATTTGAAGTAGTTCTCAGCTTTTTCACAAATACGCTGTCATTCCTTAGAATCGGCGCATTTTCAATTGTCCATGTGGGTATGATGATGGTGGTTGCGGTTCTTGCAAAAGGCGGCGGTGTAGGCGGAGTTGCTGTCATGATTATAGGTAATATAATAGTTATGGCGCTTGAGGGACTGATTGTGGGTATTCAGGTACTTCGTCTTGAATACTACGAGATGTTTAGCCGCTATTTTACAGGCAGGGGAAAGGAATTTGTTTCCCTAAGGGATAAATAAATTTACATTTGATAATAAACATAATTTTTTGGAGGTAATGAAAATGTTAGTAAAGGTTTTAATGGGTTTAATTGCTTTGAGTGTAATAGCACCTTATGTTATTTATCGCACAACAGGAAAAACAAAAGGTAAGGAATGTTTGCTGATGAATGCAATAACCTTTTTTAGCGCAATAGGAATTGGTGTTGTATATTCTTTGGGATGTGCCGTGCCTGCTTTTGCGGCAGGGGAGGCATCCGCTGCTTTATCTGTAGGTGACGGACTTCGTTATATCGGCATGGCGCTTTCAACAGGTCTTTCCGGCATAGGCGGCGGTGTTGCGGTTGCATCGGCAGCATCGGCAGCAATCGGCGCTATGAGTGAGAATGAAAAGATTATGGGTAAGACTCTTATCTTTGTTGCGTTGGCAGAAGGTATAGCGCTGTATGGTCTTGTAATTTCAATTCTTATCATGCCGTCATAATTTTAGTATGCATAAAAACCCGTAAGCAACGGGATTTGGAGGATACAAAAATGAAAATGTATTTAATAAGTGATAATATTGATACACAGATAGGTATGCGGCTTGCCGGTATTGAGGGGTGTGTGGCACACAGCCCTGAACATATTGAGGCAGAAATAAAAAAGGCAGTTTCCAATCCGGAAATTGGCATATTAATACTTACAGAAAAGGCCGGAGCGGCGGTAAAGGATTATCTGAATAATCTGAAACTTACACTTCATACCCCGCTGATTATTGAAATACCTGACAGACACGGCAGCCGTGATATAGCGGACTCTATAAACAGTCTGGTACAGGAATCAATAGGATTGAAGCTGTGATACTCTTTAAATATAGAAGGGATGATTGACATGGATAATTTGACCGAGAAATTAAACACATTTACTTCTTTGGTGTTAAAGGACGCATCGGATAAGCGTGAGCAGATACTAAAATCGGTTGAACGTGAGCATAAGGAAAGACTGACAGAAAAAGAAAATGAATTTCTTGAGGAAGCCTATGAGGAAATTCAGCAGGCAGTTTCAGACGCAAAAAAGTATTCAAATGAGAAGGTATTGCATGAGGAGCTTGACGCAAAAAAGCAGCTGCTTTTAGCGAGAGAAAAAATCATATCAGAGGTAATGGAGGCTGCGACAGCAAAGCTTAAGCAATTCATTGCCGGAGACAAGTATGAAGCATGGCTAATCGGTAAAATTGAAAAAGCACTGTTTGAAGTTGGCAAGGGTGCAAAAACAGTTTATATATCTTCAAATGATTTACGGTATAAGGAAAAAATTGAACAGCTTGATATGACGAAAATAACAGTCGAGGCTGCGGAGGATCGTGATTTTCTTGGCGGAGCAAAAATTTATAATACTGACAGAAAAATAGCTGTTGACTATTCTTTTAAGGAGATGCTTTCAGAGCAGAAAAGCATATTCCTACAAAGCAGCGGTTTGACATTAGGCTGAGAAAGGACTGAGAAGTAATGACGGAAGGTCGGATTTTTGGAATAAACGGTCCTGTTGTTAAGGTGAAAGGCTCTGATGCTTTTGAAATGCAGGAGATGGTATATGTCGGTGAGGAGGAGCTTATAGGAGAGGTTATCGGCGTAACATCGGAAACTACAATAGTTCAGGTCTATGAGGAAACAACAGGACTTAAAGTGGGAGAAATTGTAAAAGGCACAGGGGCGCCGCTGTCTATAACTCTTGCACCGGGTATACTTTCGGGAATTTTTGACGGTATAGAGCGTCCCTTGGTGGATATTAGAAATCTTTCAGGTGCATTTATTGCGCGAGGTGTAAAGGTAAATCATCTTGACGAGCGTAGAACTTGGGATACGGTTATCAAGGTTAAAGCGGGAGATGCTGTTGAAAGCGGAGATGTTATTGCAGCTACTCAAGAAACAAGTCTTATTGAACATAGGGTTATGATACCGCCGGGTATCCGCGGGGTTGTGGAATGGGCTGCTGTAAGCGGAAGCTATACTATTTCTGAGGTTATAGCGAAGGTTAAAACCGATAATGGTATTGTTGATATAACAATGAAGCAGGAATGGCCTATAAAGACTGCAAGACCATATATTAAGCGTCAGGCGATTGAGAAGCCGCTTGTTACAGGTCAGCGTATAATAGATACGATGTTCCCGCTTGCAAAGGGAGGCGCGGCGGCTGTTCCCGGAGGCTTCGGAACAGGCAAAACAATGACGCAGCATCAGATTGCAAAATGGTGCGACGCAGATATTATAGTTTATATCGGCTGCGGAGAACGCGGAAACGAAATGACTCAGGTTTTGGAGGAATTTTCAGAGCTTATCGACCCCAAATCAAACAGACCTCTGCTTGACAGAACAATGCTTATAGCGAATACCTCAAATATGCCGGTTGCGGCTCGTGAGGCAAGTATATATACAGGTGTAACTATCGCTGAATATTATCGTGATATGGGTTATGATGTTGCGCTTATGGCGGATTCAACGTCAAGATGGGCAGAAGCGCTGCGTGAAATTTCAGGCAGACTTGAGGAAATGCCGGCAGAGGAAGGTTTTCCGGCATATCTTGCTTCAAGATTATCTCAGTTCTACGAGCGCGCAGGGTATGTTACAAATTTGAACGGAACGGAAGGTTCTGTTTCAATTATAGGCGCTGTATCGCCGCAGGGCGGTGACTTCTCCGAGCCTGTAACGCAGAACACCAAGAGATTTATCAGATGCTTCTGGGCACTTGACAAGAGTCTTGCATATTCGCGTCATTATCCTGCTATTCATTGGCTTTCGAGCTATTCGGAATATATAGACGATTTAACAAAATGGTATTCTGAAAATGTTTCAAAGGATTTTATGGAAAAACGCGGACGTATGATGGCGATTTTGCAGGAGGAATCCAGCCTAATGGAAATTGTTAAGCTTATCGGCGCAGATGTGCTTCCCGACAGTCAGAAGGTGACGCTTGAGGTGGCAAGAGCCATACGTTTGGGATTTTTGCAGCAGAATGCTTTTCATGCTGACGATACTTATGTTCCTCTTGAAAAACAGAATAAGATGATGGATACAATTCTGCTGCTTGATGACCGTATGAAGGAAATGGTCGAAAAGGGTATAGTATTTTCAAAGATTGCTGAAACCGGCATAGTAGAGGACATAATAAGAATAAAATACACAATAGGCAATAATGATATTGAAGCTCCTTTCCATGAGCTTCAGCTAAAAATAAACGAAACCTTTGACAGCCTTGCGGCTCAAAGACGAGAATAGGAGGATTGAAATATGGCTATAGAATATATGGGTCTTAGTAATATTCAAGGTCCTCTGGCTGTTATTGAAGGAGTAAACGATTCCTTTTATGAGGAAATGGTTACTGTAACTATGGATGACGGCAGCAAGAGAATCGGACGTGTAATTGAGCTTGAGGGAGATAAGGCTGTTATACAGCTGTTTGAGGGTACAAGCGGTTTGTCTTTGACAAACACAAAGACGAAATTCATGGCGGTGCCTATGCGTCTGCCGCTTTCAAAGGAGATGCTCGGCAGAACGCTTGACGGTGTCGGCAGACCGATTGACGGTCTTGGCGATTATTTTGCGGATGAGGTGCGTGATGTAAACGGTCAGCCGATAAATCCTGTTTCAAGAGAGTATCCGAATAACTTTATTCAGACAGGCATATCCTCGATAGATTGTCTTGCAACGCTTATAAGAGGACAAAAGCTTCCTATTTTTTCGGGTGACGGTCTGCCGCATGACAGTCTTGCAGTTCAGATTGCAAGACAGGCAAAGGTAGTTGATCCGGATGATGAAAAAGGAGATAAGTTTGCGATAGTATTTGCAGCTATGGGCGTTAAGCACGACGTTGCAAACTATTTCAGAAAATCCTTTGAGGAAAGCGGAGTTTTGGGAAAAGTTGTAATGTTTCTTAACCTTTCAAATGATCCGGTGGTTGAAAGAATTATCACTCCAAGATGCGCGCTTACTGCGGCGGAATATCTTGCTTTTAAGCATGATATGCACGTTTTGGTAATTCTTACTGATATGACTTCATATGCCGAAGCACTGCGTGAGGTTTCCTCATCAAAGGGTGAAATACCTTCAAGAAAGGGTTTTCCCGGATATTTATATTCTGATTTGGCTTCACTATATGAGCGCGCAGGTATTATCAAGGATGCGAAGGGTTCCGTAACTCAGGTGCCGATTTTGACAATGCCTAATGATGATATAACACATCCTATTCCTGACCTTACAGGATATATAACAGAAGGGCAAATAGTTCTTGGCAGAGGCTTAAGTCTTACCGGTGTTTATCCGCCGGTATCAATTTTGCCGTCACTGTCGCGTCTTATGAAGGACGGAATAGGTGAGGGATTTACAAGAGAGGATCATCCTGCACTGTCGAACCAGCTTTTTGCGGCATATTCCAAGGTTGAGGATGCAAAAAGTCTGGCGTCGGTAATAGGTGAAGATGAGCTTTCGGCACTGGATAAAAAGTATATAGCTTTTGGTAAGGCGTTTGATTCGAGATTTTTGTCACAGGGAAGAAATGAAAACAGAACGATTGAGGAAACACTTGATCTTGGCTGGGAGCTTTTAGGAATGCTTCCGAAGAGTGAGCTTGATCGTGTAAGTGATGATATTCTTGATAAGTATTATAAGCCTTACGAGGAATAATTTTAATTAAGATATTCTCCGCCGCTGCAGGCGGCGGTTCTTCTTAATTTTTGGCAGAAGGTTCAATTTTTTGCCGGAATTATCAAATACGGGGCATAGCCCTTTGTTGAAAAGGAGGATATTATGCAAAAGAATTTAGCGCCCACAAAGGGAAATCTGATGATGGCGAAAAACACTCTGCGTCTTTCAAAGCAGGGATATGAGATGCTTGATAAAAAGCGTAATATTCTTATCCGCGAAATGATGATGCTTATTGAAGAAGCGAAGGATATAGAAGAAAAAATAGAAACGACCTTTGCTGACGCATATCATGCATTGGAATCGGCAAATCTTATTATGGGTGTCAGTAATGTGGAAAATCTTGCTCATTCAGCTGTATTTGATGATAGTGTGTCTATAGATTTAAGGAGTGTTATGGGTGTTGAAATCCCTGTTGTTCATTCGGATATGTCAAACAAGCGTCCGATATACAGCTTTTACGGAACAAGCTCGGCACTGGATGAGGCATGTATGAAATTTACCGAGGTTAAGCATTTGACAGTAAGACTTACAGAGATAGAAAATGCAGTTTATCGTCTTGCAATGAATATAAAAAAGACTCAAAAGCGTGCGAATGCATTGGAGAATATTACTATCCCGCTTTATGAGAGCCTTTCAAAGGAAATTCAGAATGCGCTTGAAGAAAAGGACCGAGAGGAACATTCAAGATTGAAGATAATCAAAAAATCAAAGGAAAAGCAATAGGTTTTCTGAATATAGAAGGAGCTGCCGCAAAGTAGCTGAGGGGGGTTATAATTTTCGAAATAGCCACCTCAGTCGCCTCACGGCGACACCTCCCCTCTAACAGTTTCGCACTGCGAAACCCGCAAAGCGGCTTTTGCCAAAGGCAAAAGTGTTTAGGGGAGGCTTACTATACTAAACAATAATTTACTGTCCCAATCCCATATTCTATCGTTTTTTTATTTTTTGTTTAAGCTCTTGAATAAATTCAACGGCTTTAAACTTTATCACTACATCTTTATCTGATTTTGTTATTATATCGTAGGTTTCGCTTTTGAGAGTAGCTTTGAGAAGCTCCTCCGATTCCTTATCAAGCGTGACTGTGGTATCATTACTGACGCATAGCGGAGGATACATTACGCACCACCAGTTATGTCCTTCGCCGTTACCGAGAATTATTCTTACACCGTAATATTCGCCGGCAGGAAGTGTCATATTTTTATATTCTTTTTTGGGGAAATCGAATTTTCCGTAAACTGCTTGTACGTCATAGCTAAATCCATTTTGTTTTAATGTATCTTTAGCGATTTTTTCTATCGTGTCAAGATTTTTGATTATTTCTTCACGACTGATGTTTTCCGAACTGTTACGAATTTCATTTAAAACAGCGTTTCTTACTTCAAGCTTTACAGCCTGATCTTTGTCACTATCACTATTTGCTATTATATGTAGACGTATAAGATTATCCTGCAAATCTGTCTGTACGTTCTCTGAATATGCCGTTATAACAAGAGAGAGCATTAGTGATATAAAGACGGCAGATATTATTTTATTCATAAAAAAGTTCCTTTCAAATTTTTTTGTCAACGAATCTATATTGATTTTCGCCGATTTATTTGAAATTGATACATATTTTTCATAAAAAAGCGTCAATAATATAATTAAGATTAAACTTACATGGCTGAAAAAGTAAATGTGGAATGTTTTATTAGCCCGTGATAAAGCAGCGGCTTTTTCGGTTATTATTTTGCGGGTGGAAGGGCTATGGATATAGTGTGAAAATTTACACTAATTGATTTAATTGCCTGAAGGCGAAAACGCACATAGGCATAAATCACCATTTAACGCCTTATCCGCCCGTGATAAGGAGTTAAAATTTTTCATTACTAT
Source organism: Clostridia bacterium (assembly GCA_022768695.1). Classification (GTDB taxonomy): domain Bacteria; phylum Bacillota; class Clostridia; order UBA1381; family UBA1381; genus JALEPO01. The sequence goes on along the minus strand of JALEPO010000058.1, from coordinate 1,431 downwards.
TTGTGGGCAGAAAGGCTATGGTGTTTTTTTATGAAAAAATTTATTTCGGCAGCATTGGCGGCAGTTATGATGATATGTACGATTGCATATTACCATAACAGGTCTGTTTATGCGGTAAATGCGAGCCAAAACGATACACAGCTCCTTGCGCGTGCAGTAAACGGCGAGGCGAGAGGTGAACCTTATGAGGGACAGGTTGCTGTTGCGGCGGTTATATTAAACAGGGTTAATCATTCATCGTTTCCAAATACGATTTCCGGTGTAATATATCAGCCGGGCGCTTTTACAGCAGTAAGCGACGGTCAGATTAATGTACCGATTGCGGAAAATTCAACAGTATATAAGGCTTGTCAGGATGCTCTTAACGGTTGGGATCCATCCGGTGGTGCAATTTATTATTTTAATCCTGACACTGCCACAAATGAATGGATTTGGTCACGGCCGCTGATTGTTAAAATCGGCAAGCATAGATTTTGCAAATAGAAAGGAATGGAATTATGGAAAAATCAAAAAGCATACATGTTTGGCTTTATACAGCTCTGATTGCCGGTCTGATTGCAGCAATAATCTGGGCGTTTACCGCACAGAAAAATGCGAGAGCATTATCAACTACAGTTGAAAATCAGTATAATCGTGCTTTCCACGAGCTTGTGGATTACATTGATGATATTGACATATTGCTCACAAAGGCGCAGCTGGCAAACAGTCCCTCGCAGCTTGCGGCAATATCGAGTGATATATTCAGACAGTCAGCAGAGGCAAAGTCTTGTCTTGGACAGCTTCCCACTTCAGACATACAGCTTGATAATACTGCAAAATTTCTGTCACAGGTTGGAGATTACACATATGTTCTATCTCAGGATATGATTAACGGAACAGCATTATCAGATGAGGAATATAAAAATCTTATTTCACTGAATGAATATGCGTCTTCATTAAAGCAATCCTTGGCAGAAATACAGGCAGGCATTTACAGCGGCGAGGTTAATTTTTCGGATATAGGCAGAAATAAGTCTAAAAATACGGTGAATGCGGCGGGGAATGATGTTCTTGCAGATTTAGAAAATGTTGAAAAATCATTTTCGGAATATCCTTCACTGATTTATGACGGACCATTCTCGGAGCATATAGAAAATCAAAAATCGGTAATGCTTGAAAATGCAGAGGAAATTTCAGCTGAGGAGGCAAAGAAGCGCGCTGAGGAGTTCTTAGGCTCACAGGGTGATGGACTTACTATGGAAGGTGAAACAGAGAATACCGCAATTGCGGCATATACATTTTCAAAAACAACTGAGAATGATGAACAGATAAGTATAAGCGTTACAAAAAAGGGAGGGAATATATTATACTTCCTAAACAATGTGAGAGTAAATAATGAGAATTTTGACTTGGCGGCTGCCACTGAATCTGCGCGCAAATTTCTTGAAGAGC
>JALEPO010000032.1 GCA_022768695.1 Clostridia bacterium | reverse complement strand
AATACAATAGAAAACCCGCAAGTTAGAGGGAGGGGTCTGGGCGAGGGAGATAAGCGAGCGCAGCAACCAACGGTTGCAAGGAGCGCCCTCTCTCCCCAGCGTTTTTTGGTACTTTTGTACGTACAAAAGTACATAAATAATAAATTACAAAAATTATTAAGCAACAATAATTTTTGTGCCGCTAAACAATAATTTATCTCCCGCTCATATGAATACACTCTATAACATATTGCTCCAGCGCCGTCCAATCGTCCGTTCTTCCCTCTTTAATCGCTAAATCTATTTCCGGAACGCGTATTACCATTTTTGTAAGCGCCTCCTCAGAAAATCCTTTTGCGCTTTCTATATACTTTCTTGCAATAAAGGGTGCCGTACCAATTTCAGCCGCAACCTCGCTCTGCGATGCGCCGCTCAAAAGCTTGGTATGAAGCATTTTATCAAAATTTGAAAACAACAAATACAAAATAGTAAACGCATTTTCCTTAACAGTTTTTAAATCGTTCAGTACCGCCATAGCTCTTTGTGCATTGTGCTCCATTATCGCGTCGGAAAGCTCAAAAGCTATAACCTGAAGCGACTTTGAAACAACACGGTCAATATCGCTTTTATAGATTTCCTCATCGCAGAAGGTAAGAAGCTTCTGCAGCTCATTATTAACATTATTAATTCCGGGATCACATCTTGTTATAAGATAGTGCGCTGTATCCTTTGAAATTCTTTTCTTGCTGTCAAGGCACTGCTTTACAACCCATGTAACAAGGTCAGTCTCTCCTAAATAATCAAATTCAACAGCTATTCCGGACTTTGCCGCAGCCTTATACAACGCGCTGCGCTTATCTACACTGCTCTCATTAAAAATAACTACCGTGTCCTCGGCAATTCGTTTGAACTTCTCCGTCCAGAATTCCTTCAGCTCATCCGTTGAATATAAATCATCCTTTGTTTTCCTCAATTTGAAAATGCCGCTGTCCTTAATCAAAATCAGTTTTCTGTCCGTCATCATTGGAAAGCTTTCCCACGCATCGTCATATTCCGAAAAGGGAACAGCACTCCCCTCAAGCTTTATATGATTAAATTCAGGCAGACCTGCATCCGGAATTTGCTCGGTTATTCTCTCGGTATATAATTCCTTGAGATAAGTTTCTTCACCGTAAAACAAATATAACGGTTTTAAATTTTTTTCCTTTATCTGCTTTTTTAAATTCAGCAATGCGTCATTTTTTTTCGCCATACTGTAATCATTAAATCCTTTCTGAAAGCTCAAGCTTATTTCATGCTAATTATAGCTTTCTATACTTTTAATTCCATTTTTATCTGCCTTTATTTTAATATCACCATTTTTGTCTGTTCTGAAAACGTTTATTCCTCTCAGACGTTCAAGAACCCTCTTATCCGGCAAATCATATACATTGTCCCTGCCTACGCTTATTATAGCATATTCAGGCGACACCGACTCAATCCACTCCGCGCACGTCGAGCCTTCCGAACCATGATGTGCAATTTTAAGCACATCGCAGTCTACGGCTTTTCCTGCCGCTATCAGATTTCTTTCCGCAAAGTCGGACATATCGCCGGTAAACAGACAGTTAAATTCTCCATAGCTTACTTCGTATAAAAGTGATGTATCGTTTTCGTCATCGCTTATCAGCTCTGTTTTCGCAGCAGGCACAGTTATATTAATCGTCAGACCACTGTCAAAAATTATCCTGCTGTCCTCGCTTATATAGTGAATTTTTGTATTATGCTCCTTTGCGGCTGCTTCAATAGCCTGTCTGTATTCATTTTCCGGCATAACGTCAGGCATAAAAACATTTCTTACGCGAAGATTTTCTATTGCCGCTGCAACACCCTCTGTATGGTCCTTATGATAATGAGTCACCAATGCGGCTTCAATATTAGTTATCCCCTCAGCTTCCAAATAAGGAAGAAAAATCTTTTCTCCTATATTATAATCAGAATATACACTTCCTCCGCCGCCGTCTATGATAATACTATCCCTGTACGGAATCTCCACTATTGCTCCGTCACCCTGTCCTACATTTACAAAGGTGACCTCAACCGTATTCAACCTCATAAGCTGCCCTGCCGCCGCCGATGTAAACAGAGCTGCGCTGATTAATACTGACCACTTAAAGCAGGTATTCTTTTTATTAATATAAAACCACAGCGCCGCCACCGCTGTCATATAAGACAATATAATCACAAGTCCCGGACGCGGCAATATTATATAGGAAGAAACCAGTTTATCCATCATTCTCGGAACATACATAATTATATATACCATGACTGTCATAAAGCCGCTTACAAGCGGCGCGGCTCCAAACACCGACATCAGTATGAACACTATCGGAAATGATAATATAATTCCAAGAACAGGCGGTATAAACAGCAGAGTTGATATTGTAGAATATAACGATATTCCTCCGAAAAAATATGCACTTAACGGAATCAGCCCCAAGCTGCATATAGTTCCGACTGTCAAGCCCCGTCGGACATATCTCCATGAAATATAGCCAAAATAATTATATACCGTATTATAAAAGCATTTCACAAGTATTACTGAGGAAACAGAAAACACAAATCCTCCGTCAAACAGCATAAGCGGATTCAGAAAAATAACAACAATTACCGTTAAAGATACCATCTCTGAAAAGAACGCATAACCATACCGCAGCTTACATATAAGAGTAAGCGCAGTCAGTAAAATAACTCTTAAAAATACCGGATTATAGCTATTTATAACCGCATATAAAATTAATAATATAATAAGTACCGTATCTCTGTACCGCTTTTTTGTGACAGCCGCCGTCATGCCTATGGCTGTTACAATAAGCATAACATGAAGATAAGCCGGATACAAACACCGGCTCGTTCCGGTGCGCCTTAGAACTTCATATAAATCATCAGACAGTTCCTTTTTGTTTCCTGTAAGGACAGCCTTTAATACAGCAGCTTTATCTCCTGTGTTATATTTATCAATAAATTGGGAAATACTGTTTTTAAATCCAACAGATATTGCGTAAGGAGAATAATCCTTAATCACCGATTCGGATTTTATCCCCTGCTCCGAATACATCTTAAAGAAAATACCTTTGGATTTATAATACCTGAGTACATCAAAGCCGTTCTCATTCAGCTTTTCATCAAACCCCTGCAAAAAGCCGGTAAATTCAACAGTGTCACCGTAAGCATAGGTTTTATCGGATGTAACAAGAATACGCTCCTTAATCTCTGCTTCCTCATTGCCGTGTCTTACACGATTAACATTGAGCACATACTTAAATTTACCACTATCATGTACCGGTATTTCAGAAATACGTCCCGTTATTGTAACATATCTGTCAACAAACTGATTACAAGTTTTCAGTTCAGTGTTGGTATATATTTTACAATATATTGCACCTATAATAAACAATATTACAAGCAATAATGATGAAATATTACAGACAGCCTTTATTTTTGTTTTCAATACCCATATTAATAGGTAGAAAATCAAAAATAATACAAGAAAATATGCACTGAATTTAGATGATGAATATACCCCTAAGGCAAGGCATACTGCCGCCTTGACTAAATCCACCGCCATTGTAATTCCCCCTATTGTAATTATTATAACAAAACATTATCTTTTCTTCAACAAACGTATATTTTATGTAATATATTTGTAACATTTTTGACACGCAGCAATTGTTTTGAGGTGTCTTTATGTAACATAGTTGTAATATAACTTGTTTGGTAATTTTCTAAAAAAACTTATTTTTGTTAATTATGCATATTTTTAGATGTTTGTTTTTGTACTATATGTAACTCTCATCTAAAAAAAAGCCTGTTTTTGTTAAAATAAGATTGCTAAAATTACATTTATGTTACAAAATGGCTACATTTAGATTAAAGAAAGGCTTGACAAAGTAAATAATATGTTGTATAATGCATTCTGTAATGATTTGGTAACATTAGAGTAAAGAGTGTGTAATTAATGTCATGTTGACGAAATATAAAGCTTGCACACATATTAGGAGGTTAAATTATATGAAGAACTTTAAACATTCAATTGTTGCTATGATAGCAGTTGCAATGATAAGTTCCCTTGCAGCCGCTCAGGCTGCGGATATGAAAAACGCAAAATTAGAAAGAGAAATGAAAATTAATTCATCAGCTCCTGTTGAAAGTATAACATTAGCTGAAAAGGATATTACAGAGGCTGTTAAGGGCGTTGCTTTTACAACAACAGAGGCAGATGTTGAGCAGACAGTTGCAACTGCGGCTCCCGAAGCCACAGCAGACGTCGTTGAAGAAATTCCGGTAGATGAGGAGCTTGCAGCCGCAAAAAGCTTCTATCAGATTGGATACGTTTCATTAACAAACGGAACCTTGAACGTAAGATATGAGCCTTCAGATGAGTCAGACGTAATAGACGAGCTTGGTCCATGTACTGAAGTTGAAATCATGGAAAATTCAGAAGGATGGCTTAAGGTTACTTATGACGGTGGAAAAACAGGCTATATTACAAATACTTCTGTTACAACAGATAAATCAGAAGCAGAATATGCCGCAATGCATTATGACAATTATAAAAAAGCTCAGGTAAATACTCCGGGAACCTGCGTAAGAGTAAGAAGCGAAGCATCAACCGATTCAGACACGCTTGATGTCCTTGATGATTCAACTGACGTTATAGTTCTATGGGGCGAAGATGATTGGATTCGCATATGCTATGGTGACGAATACACAGAAGGATATGTTATAAATACTTCTCTTGAGCTTACAGGTGATTGGATTAAAAAATCAGAGGTAAGCGAAAAGCAGGAAGAAGTTGCAGAAAAGAAGGCAGCAGCCGAAAGAGCTGAGAGAATAGCTCAGGAAAATGCAGCAATACTTGGAGCATCATCAGAAGCAGCCTCAGTAGATTCAGCAGCGCCTGCTTCATCATCAAAGGGACAGGCTATCGTTAATACTGCATTACAGTATCTTGGCGTTCCTTATGTTTGGGGCGGCACTTCCCCATCAGGCTTTGACTGTTCAGGTCTTGTTCAGTATGTATGCCGTGCGAACGGTATCAGCGTAAACAGAGTCGCTGCTGACCAGAGAAACAACGGTACTTATGTAAGTCGTGAAAATCTTCAGCCGGGTGACTTGGTATTCTTCTCAAACGGAAGCGGAATACATCACGTTGGTATATATGTCGGCGACGGAAACATGATTCATGCACCGCAGACAGGTGATGTTGTTAAAATTTCATCTATCAACACACAATATCGTATTGCCCAGTACGCAGGAGCCGTTCGTGTATATTAATAAACGACATTTTAACTACCTGCTTTCATATATGCTATAGTATAGGGAGAGAGAAAGACCGTAAATGCGGTCTTTTTCTTTTTGCTCTTTTTGTAAACTTTCACGTCAGCTATATCCCCTGTCACATGCCTGACAGCAATAAGGATTTTTTCTGAATAATTATAATTTTTAAGGATTAAGCGTAAACAGGCTTGACATTTAGGGCAATACACATAGCAGTTCAGAGCAGATAGTAATAAGCATAGTTAAATACGGAAATCAATATCCCGAAATGTTATCGCCGTCATATGGGCTATTTAAAAAAATTCAGATTATTAAAAAATCCCCCGACCGCTACCAACAGCCGAGGGAAAGGGAATATGCTATGATAGCATATTCCATACACAACTGGTATTATATCATAGCACTTCTTAAAAATGCAAGAAAGGAAGTGTTATTAACGTGAAAAATCACGTTAATTGATTTGATTGCCCGTGCGATTTTCGCCTGTGGCGAACGCACATGGGCATAATTTCCACTTAATGCCTTGTCTGCCCACAGACAAGAACCGCTAAGATTTTTGATTTCTATTTGTGGGCAGAAAGACTATTGAAATTTTTATGGCAAAATATATAAAACGTCCCGATGGGCGCGTCTGAGCGCGTTGAAAACACATCAGATACAGGAACTGCCGAATACAATTATACAAAACAGGCATCACCTTACATCTGAGCTTGTAAAGATAACACTTACTCAGATTGTTAAGCAAACAACGTTAGTTATACATATAATTCGTATTTTTTAATAACACATGATTTTCTGTCAAATTATTTTTACAGCTTCATAACACCAAGAGTTACTTTTTCGCCGTTAATATTCCATTCCTTTGTGTTGCCGTCAGCAGATGTAGTGTCAATTTCATCTGCAAGGGTTTCGTCCTTGATTGTGGCTTCATTTTTAGTAATAACAGCAGCAATCTTGTCATTGCCCTGACAGCTTACCTTGATGTGGTCCATAACCTCGAAATCTGAGTCCTTTCTCATGGTCTGGATTTTTGAGATTATCTCGCGTACAAAGCCTTCTTCGATTAATTCCTCTGAAAGATTTGTGTCAAGCACAACGGTAATACCGTAATCGCTGTTCGACTCAAAGCCCTCTGTCTGAGCAGTTTCGATAAGCAAATCTTCCTCGGATAACGCTTCTTCATTTCCGTCAACGGTAATTTTAAGAGTACCTGTTTCCTTAAGCTCTGCCATTGCCGCGTTGCCGTCAATGTTTGCAAGAATTTCTCTTACCGCGTTAATGTTCTTTCCGAAGCGTCTGCCAAGAGTCTTTAGCTGCGGCTTGAAGCTGTATGAAGTAAAGCTTGCCACATCATCCGTAAATTCAACCTTCTTGACGTTCAGCTCATCTTCAATTATATCTACATAATACTCACCAAGCGTTTCGGGAGCCTTTACAAACATTGTGCCAATCGGCTGACGGTTCTTGATATTAGCCGAGTTACGGCACGCGCGTCCAAGCACAACTATGTCAAGCACTTCCTCCATGTTCTTTTCAAGCTCCTTGTCGATAAGCTTCTCATCATACTTCGGGAAGTCGCACAGGTGAATACTCTCGGGAGCATCCTTATCAATGCTTCTTACAAGGTTCTGATAAATATCCTCGGTCATGAACGGAATCATCGGTGCGGCTGCCTTGCAAAGTGTTACAAGGGCGGTGTAAAGCGTCATATATGCGTTAATCTTATCCTGCGGCATATCCTTTACCCAAAAACGCGCTCTTGAACGTCTTACATACCAGTTTGAAAGCTCGTCAACAAAATCATCAAGCGCTCTCGCCGTTTCAGTAATCTTGTAGTTTGCAAGATTTTCGTCAACCGTCTTTACAAGCGTGTTAAGCTTTGACAAAAGCCACTTGTCCATTACAGACAGCTTGTCATATTCAAGGGTGTACTTTGTCGCGTCAAAGTTATCTATGTTCGCGTACAGCACAAAGAACGCGTATGTGTTCCACAGCGTGCCCATGAACTTGCGCTGTCCCTCGGAAACTGCG
>JALEPO010000040.1 GCA_022768695.1 Clostridia bacterium | reverse complement strand
AAACAAGCAAATTCTGTTGACAAATCCGCAGGAAATGGTATAATAAGTATAGGGGGCGGTAGAATAATGAATATAAATAATATTGATAGCCCTATCGAACAAAGAAATACGGGAAAGGGTAATCCTAATGCCATAATTCATGCCGAAAGACCTTTAAGTAATAGACAACAGAGACTGCTTGACATTTTGTCTGAATATGACAGTAATGCTGTAATTCCTAAAAAAGAAGTGAATATGATAGACTTGTCGGCATTAACAGCCTATACAGGTGATGAATTCGCCATGTTCACTAAGAAAAGCGAAAGGCTTGTAATCAGAGGAAACAAAAATTCTGTAAATGTAGACATTGAAAAAGCTAAAGAATTAAGCAGACAGGGATATAAGTGGAGTGGACACACGCATCCGGGCATTTCGGCTGACTTTGCAACTCCATCACAAGGAGATAAAGATATTTTAGCTTGTTTCAAACAAAGTACAAGTGTTATATATAATTCTACAGGGAAATATAGGACATTTGAAAAGGAGTGATACTATGTGTAGGTTGTTTGATGAATGGACACCGCAAATTCAAACATATTGTAAAAAAAACAATTTAAGTTTTGAAAAAGCGAAAAAAATGTCACAATGTTGGAGTAAAAATGATATTATTCTCCAGTATTATGATAAGAACAACACGAATACCTTAGGGCTAAAAGATGAAACACCAATGCCTATTGTGTTGAAAATTATGAAAACAAACGAGGGTTTAATGTTTGAACAAACAGAGTATACGCATAAATATCTTGCGTCAAACTAAATAACTAAAGCACACTGAAATTAATCAGTGTGCTTTTTATATACCCAAAATCCCAATCAATTGGGAAATTTGAAAGGCGGTGGTTAAGTTGCTTGCAATGGCATAAAAGTAAATAATTCTTTGAGCGTGGTAAGATTAAACGCTTTATTTTTATACAATTTTTTACGAGGAGGAATTTTGCAGATGGAGGAAAATACAAATGCAACTGCCGGGGTCGAAACAGGGGCACAGAGCGCAACTGACAATAGCAACGGACAGGGGCAGGAAGAAAATAAAACATATTCTGAAAAAGATTTTCAGTCTGAAGTAGACAGACGTGTAACGGAAGCACTGAAAACCGCACATACAAAATGGCAGACGGAATATGAAACAAAGCTTAAAGCCGAAAAGGACGAAGCGGCGCGTCTGGCAAAGATGTCAGCCGACGAGAGAGCGAAAGCGGAATTTGATAAGCGCGTCAAGGATTTTGAGGATAGAGAGGCTAAGCATAATGCCGAACGTCTTGAATTTGAATGTACAAAGCAGCTTGCAGGAGAAAAGCTGCCTGTTGAGTTTGCGTCAATGCTTACCGGTGCAGACGCAGAAGCGACAAAGGCAAATATCGAAACATTCAAAGAGGCATTTTCGAAGGCTATTGAGGACGCGGTGACAGAAAAACTAAAGGGAACAACTCCCAAAGTCGGAGCAAGACAGTCCGATGCATGGCTTGACAGCGTGCGTAAGGGCGCAGGATTAAAATAACAGAAAGGATGATTTAAATGGCAAATTCTATTGAATATGCAAAGAAATTTTTGCCGATTATAGACGAGGTCTATAAAGCGGCGGCAGTGACAGAAGGCTTGGACGCTGCCACAAGAACAGATTTTACAGGTGTAAATGAAGTTAAGGTACTAAAGGTATCAACAACAGGTATGGGCGATTATTCGCGCGAGAACGGCTATCCAAAAGGCGATGTTACAGCGTCATGGGAAACTATGAAGCTTGAAATTGAAAGAGGTAAGGAGCTTTCAGTTGACAGAATGGACGATGAGGAAACGCTTGGACTTGTATTCGGTCAGGTGGTAGGCTCGTTTATGCGTGAACACGTTGTACCGGAATTGGATGCTTACAGATTCGCAAAGTATGCAGGAACAACGGGCGCTACAAAGGTGGCGAAGACACTTACAAAGGACAGCATCATAGCGGCTGTTGATGAAGCTGTGCGTGTGCTTGATGAAAATGAGGTCAATACGGAAAGCAGAATACTTTGTGTCAACAGTGATTTGAAGCCTGTGCTTAATCAGGCTCTTAACCGCATGTGGGCGAGTGACGCGTCTGTGAATACGGTGCTTAAGGACTACAACGGTATTCCTATTATGTACGTTCCGAAGAATCGTTTTTACACAACAATTACACTTAATTCCGGAGCTGACAACTGGGGCTTTACAGCCGGAGAAAATTCAAAGGCAATCAACTTTATGCTGCTTGACAGAAAAGCTGTTTTGCAGGCAAAGAAATTTGCACTTCCGAAGGTGTTCACTCCTGATGAAAATCAGGATAAGGACGCATGGAAATTCCAGTTCCGTTTGTATCATGATTGTTTTGCCTATGAAAATAAGGTCAAGGGCATTTATGTTCATACAGCTGTGTAAGGACGGTGATTAAAGTGTTGGTTGTAAAAGGCAGCATTTACCGCAATGTAACAGAGCAGGAAGCAAAAAAGCTTATTGAGCAGGGATATATTCCCGTTTCAGAAACACCGAAACAGGAACGAGGTGCTAAGAATGGAGGAGCAAAATCTTAATAACGCATTGGGGACGCTAAAAATGTTACTCGGAATAACGGACGATAATTCAGATGAATTGTTGTCCTTTTTAATTTCCGATACGGTAAATCTTATTATGGGATATTGCCGTATAGACACATTGCCGCGTCAGCTTGAGAGTGTTGTGCCGGCTCTTGCGGCGGATATGTACCGCGCGAAAGGATATGGTAAGACTGAAGCCCCGTCAGTTGTTAAGAGCATTTCGCAGGGCGAGAGAAGTATTTCCTATGCCGATAATAATTTAAGCAATGACAGTATTCTCACAAATTACTATAAGCGGCTTAATCCGTTCAGAAACAGGAAAGGACGTGTACCGAGTGATGTTAAATCCGTTTGATATATTCAACAATACAACTGCCGTAATCATTGAAATAAACGATTATGATGATTACAAGGGTATATATACTCTTACAGAAAAAGAAACCGTAACAGGCGATTTACAGCCTTACAGCGGCAGCCTTTTGGAAAGAGATTACGGATTTAATACGGAATGTCAGAAACGTTTTTTCTGTCCCTGTGATGCTGATATATCGGTGGGGACATATCTGAAAATTAATAATCAATATTATATAGCGGTATATAAAGCCGAGTGGGAAATGGGACTTGTAATAATGCTTAAGGAGGCGGAATTGGATGGTTGACGCTAATGAAATAGTCAGGAATATCCTTAAAACAATTGACGGCGTTAAGGTGACATTTTATCATCCCGGAGAGTTTAATTCGATTCCGGTAATAAGCTACTATGAAATCACATCACCTACCGGAATGTGCTTCGATAATGAGGAGCAGGCGCAAAGCTCATATATGGCGGTTGATATATGGGGAAAAAACGGAGCGGAATGTGGGCGGCTTGCAATAGAGGCTGACCGCGCAATGCAAAAAAACGGCTGGTACAGAGAGTACAGCCGGGATATGCCGCCGGAGAGCGGTGTAAGACACAAAACAATGAGATTTTACAAAGAAATATTTTTCGAGGAGGAATAAAAAATTATGGCAAATACAGCAAAAAGAAAACCATTACCAACGATAGGTGTGGACAGATATACATTTTTCAATGTAATATCAGACACAGCAGAGGGAACAGAATACGGTGAAGCGTACTCATTAAGAGGTACAGTGGAAATTGCGCCGACAGATACGGGCTCAACAGACGTGTTTGACGCGGACAACGGTCCATATGAAACAAGCACATATATCGAAAAGCTCGGTCACGACATCACCAATGCTGATATTCCGCCGGAGGTTGACGCTATGTGGCGCGGTCTGGAGCAAAAGAACGGTCTTGTTGAGGTCAGCAGTGACACAAAGACCGTGTATTTCGGCGTTGCGTGGAGAATTTTAAAATCAGACGGCTCCTACAGATATGTAAGATACTATAAGGGTTCATACAGCTTCGCTTCAAATGTAGGCGGAAAGACTAAGCCGTCAAGCGGTTCTATTGAAAAGCAGACTGCAAAGGCTACATATACAGCTATACAGCGTGAATTTGACAACAATTATTACGCTTACTTTGACGAAACAGATTTGCCGGAAGGCGTTACAAAGGCTGAGCTTGAAACAAATTGGTTTACCGATATGAATTGGTATCCGGGAGCGGCAGATACAAAGCAGACAGTAACAGAATAACACACAGGGACACTAAAATTCAGTGTCCCTTTTGAATTAAGGAGGAAATATTATGCAGCATACATTAACATTTACACACAACCAAAAGAAGTATATTTCAAAGACATGGGATTTTGAAGCGTTCTGCCGTATACATGAAATCCATATCAAAAAAGAAACAGAATCTTTAGGCAGAATTTGCGGCGGAGCGGTGGACTATCTGTTCGAGGGTACGGAGGCGACTCAGGATATTCTTGACGCTGCTGTTGCGGACAAGATGAGAATGTGCCGTGAAGTATGGAAATGGTATCAGGAGGATATTAATGCAGTAGCAAAAAACGCAGAAACTCCGGCAGCGGACAGCAAACCGGAGAAAAATTAAGCGATATTTATACTTTGATGTTTAAATATCACCATAAATTGCCCGATGAAGTGGGGCGGCAGGATCCGCGAAGATTGCTTGAAATGATTGACAATCTGAACGGCAATTCTGATGAAGCGGAAGAATACACAGGCTCAGATCCGTATCTGAAAATGTTTTACGGAATGTAAGGAGGCGGTTAAATGGCAGATGTAGCAGCACAATTAACAGTAGTAATAGACGCCATAGACAATGCCTCCGGGGTTATTGCCGGAGTCGCGGCGGAGCTTGGCGGACTTGGCAGTATTGGAAACACTGCTGCCGGAAGCACTGCGGCGGTAAACAGTGCGCTTGACAATACGGCAAGGAGTGGAACAGCAGCAGGCAGCGCATTAACAACTGCCGCAAAGGGCAGCATAATGTTTTCAACAGCATCCGCACGGACTGCTTCAAGCACCGAACAACTTACGCAGCGTCTTGAAACACAAAAGAATACGACTCGTCAATATGCGGCTGAGGTGCGTAATTCAGCGGCTGTTTTAAGAAATAAACAGGCGGCGGTCAGAGATGCAGCTATTGCATATAAGGCGAATACCGCACCGTTAAAAGAAAATATTTCAACATTACAAAATCAACAAACTGCATTAAAATCCACTATCACATCAAGGCAGAATGAAATTGCCGCACTGACAGAAGCCAACAAATCACTAAAAAAATCTTCTCAAACATACAAGGATAATCAAAAAGCTATCCAATGGACAAGGGTTGAACTTAGTGACGCACAGCAAAAATACAGAGCGGTAAGCGCCGAAATTTCTACGCAGGAAAAAGCGTTAAAGGCTGAAGAATCAGCGTATAAAGCGGCGCAAACTGAAGTTAAAGCGGCAGCACGTTCACATGAGGAACTGCGCACCAAAATGCACGATTCATCGGCAGCGGAAAAAGAGCTGACAACGGCTATTGAAAATGGTGACACAGCGCTTACGAAACAGCAAAGAGTAGCTTCAAATTCT
>JALEPO010000031.1 GCA_022768695.1 Clostridia bacterium | reverse complement strand
GCCTTGCCCGAAGGCGTACGAGGGTACGTCGAGCGGCGAGTTTCGTGTATAGTTCAAAGGCATATAAATACAAGAAATCCGCAAAAAATGCGGATTTCAACGTTAGTTTATTATGGGAATATTTACAGGCATAGATTTTATACGATTTAATGCCTTTGAACGTTCTGCGCTAAAAGCAACAGCTCCTTTATGAATTTCATATTATTATTTAGTATTTTCAAGTTTTTCAACCAAGGTCTGAATTTTTGTAACCGGATTAAGAAGCTTTGAAATTGTTTCATCATGATTAAGCGTATCAATAAGCAGCGACATATACTTTGACATATCCACTTCATAATACCATTCTCTATCCTTAAGCCCCGGCTGTCTGTAAATAAGATTGGTTGTGAAAATCTTATCTATAACCCTTTCCTCGTATGCCTTATCAATAACCTCAAGACCGTTTACGAACAGGCCAAACGATGCAAACACAAATATTCTCTTTGCGCCCTGCTTCTTAAGATTTGTCGCAACATCTATAACCGATTCACCCGATGAAATCATATCATCTACGATAATAACATCCTTGCCGCTTACATCTCTGCCAAGATATTCATGAGCAACAATAGGATTCTTACCGTTTTCAATTCTCGAATAATCACGGCGCTTATAAAACATACCCAAATCAAGCTTTAGCACTGAGCTGTAATACATACATCTTGACATTCCACCCTCATCAGGTGAAATTACTATAGTATCAAATTTATTAAGTGCTATATCAGGAACTGCTTTTGTTAAAGCTTTTATCATCTGATATGTAGGCTGAACATCATCAAAGCCTGACAGCGGAATTGCATTTGAAATTCTTGGATCATGAGCATCGAACGTAATAATATTGGACACACCCATATTTACAAGCTCATGGAGCATTAAAGCGGCATCAAGCGATTCACGTCCGCTTCTTCTGTGCTGTCTTCCTTCGTAAAGCATAGGCATTACAACCGTAACACGTCTTGCCTTACCGCCCATTGCAGCAATGATTCTCTTTAAATCCTGATAATGGTCATCAGGACTCATGTGATTTTCTACACCGTACATTTTATATGTTACTCCGTAATTAAATACATCGCATATAATATATACGTCATGACCTCTTACACTTTCATCAACAACGCACTTGCCTTCGCCTGTACCAAATCTCGGACATGTTACATGAGTAACATAGGTTTCTATATCCTCATATGTGCGGAATCTTTTAAGATAAGCGTCAATACGCTCGGTAAACTCCTCACAGCCCTTCATGCTGATGATACTAAGACGTCCTACAATAGGTGATGCTTCGGCTATAAAATTGTTCATCATATTAAATTCTCCTTATCACGGGAATGTTTTTTGTACATAAAAAGTCTTTCATTTCTTAATATGTATTATAGATTTTTTACACTTACATTACAAATATATCATATATTTCTTGTTTTTGCAAGTGACATATTCTATTATTTTATCCAAAAAGAAAAAAGATATTTTGTTTATTTTTTATCTATTTTGTCTTTTTTTGCTGTAATTCTAATAACAGTTCCCCAACAAATGATTTTTTTACCGGATGATAAATATAAGGAGAGATTTCACATAGCGGCCGCAGCACAAATTCACGCTTATCCGCTTCGGGATGCGGAATTACCAACGTATCATCGGACATTATTATATCGTCAAAAAATATTATATCAAGATCCAGCGTCCGCGGTCCCCAATGAATTATTCTTTCTCTATTATGCTCCCGTTCTATTTCGTGAAGAAAATCCAAAAGCTCGTGAGGCGTATAAAGCGTTTCTGCCACTATGCAGCCGTTAAGAAAATCATCCTGCTCAACACCGCCTACCGGCTCGGTCACAATAAATTCAGAAACGCATTTAACCTTACAGTACTCGTTATTATCTATGCTTCTTACAGCTTCATCAAGATGACGCCGCTTATCGCCTATATTTGAACCAAGAGCGATATATGCAGTATGTCTTTTGCGTTCAATTTCAACCCCTACAGTATCAACATTCATAAGTATCGGAGCCCACGGTTTTTTTAAATTTACTGTTACTCCTCTGACCTTTTCATATTTAATAAGAATCTCCTGCGCAATATTTTCCGCTGCCGCCTCAATAAGCTGATATGTGTTGTTTTTCATAACATCCTCAATAAGTCTGCACACATCGGCATAATTCACAGAATTATCAAGATTATCTCTTTTTCCGGCGTGTCTTGTATCACATTCCAACGCAACGCTTATTACAAATTTCTGTCCGAGAGCATTTTCCTCCTTTAATACTCCATGATTTGCAAAAATCTCAAGATTGTCAATAAAAATTTTATCCATGCTTAATTCAACCCTCTCATCAGCTGTGAATAATCGCTTCTGTCATTTTAACTGCCCGCTTATTTTCCAAAACATCGTGCACGCGCACAAATCTACAGCCCTTCATAACTGCCATAACAGTTGTTACAAGAGTACCCTCAACACGCTCATCAGCCGGAAGATCCAGCGCAATACCTATCATTGATTTACGCGAGGTTCCAAGCAGTACAGGATAACCCAGCTCATTGATACGCTCAAGATTATTTGTCAGCTGCAAATTCTGCTCATATGTTTTTGCAAAGCCTATTCCGGGATCAAGTATAATCTTATCATCCGCTATTCCAGCGGCTTTGGCAATAGAAACAGTTTCTTTTAAATCCTGTATAACATCATCTATTAATGAATTGTAAACCGCCTCCTGCCTGTTATGCATAAGACAGCACGGCACACCCGTATCTGCAATCAAGCGCGCCATTTCACCTTTATCATATTTCAGGCCCCATATATCATTTATCATATCCGCGCCGGCTTCAATTGCTGCCTTTGCCACCTTACTTTTATATGTGTCAACCGATATAGGAATATCAAATATACGCTTGATTTTTTCAATTATAGGCAATATACGCTCTATCTCCTGCTCATCACTTATTTTAACATAATTAGGCCGTGTTGACTCGCCACCTATATCAATAATATCCGCTCCGCTTTTTATAAGCTTTCTCACATGACGAACCGCATTCTCCAGATTGTTGAATTTTCCGCCGTCCGAAAAGGAATCCGGCGTAACATTCAAAATACCCATAATATATGTGCCGTTATCAAAATTTCTATTCCCTATAATCATAAATCATGCCCCCTTATATTGTTAAATCAAGATTTCTGTCTTCCTCTTTCCACTTGCAGGTATCAAACGCTTTGCACAGCATACACATTCTTGTCGCTTTATCCGCCGAAGCGATAACATCTCCGAGAGTTTCAATTTTTTTCGGTAAATTGCGATGTTCCTTGATTGCGCCGACAATAAGCTCTGTTTCCTCATGTGTATATCCGCACTGCGGAAGTATTTCAGCCGCAATAGCCGCTCCTGCCTCATGATGATGAATCCCTTTATTATATTGCTCTAATCTGCCTATATCATGCAGAAGTGCCGCACCGTAAATTATTTCCTTGGGAATTTCCAATTCATTCTCAAGATTTAATATATAGCCCGCTCTTGCAACCTCCATAAGATGCGAAATATCATGTCTGCAATAAATCCTGTCTTTTTCTGTTTCTTCAATCTGCATCAGCAGGCTGCGGAATTTTTCATTGCTGAATATATTATTCACTTTTTTCATTTTAAGCATATCATCAGCCTTCTTTTTAATACTTCCCAAAAATGATAATGTTCCAAAAGCCACTATAACTGCGTCATGCTCATTAAAGCACTTTCTCAAAGCGGCATCCAGCGTTACCGCCTCGGTATTTTTATTATATTTCCCGATTGCTTTTGCAAAGATTTTATTATCCAGTCCCCTTGGATTATCAGGTGTTACAGTATAAATTTTTTCTGCCCTTGACGCTGTTATCTCCGCTATTTTTTCATATTCCTTATCACGAAAAATGCCGGTTATATATATAATACGCCGATTTTTGTAAAATAAATCAATACTCTCCATAAGCGCTTGAGCACCATGAATATTATGTGCTCCGTCTATAATAAATTCCGGCGAATTGCAGATTTTTTCAAATCTGCCATGCCATACCGCACGTTTTAATCCATTTTCTATATTTGTTTCCGTTATGTCAAAACCCGTATGGCGGCATACCTCTGCGGCAAGAGCCGCATTACGCCGCTGATATTCACCCGGCAAGGATATTTCATAATTACATTCGGCTGCGCTTACGAATAAATCCGCATTTTTCATATTTGCTGTATTTTTTATTACATTCATAACCGTTTCAGACTGAGGTGCTGTAACAACAATTCCGTTTTCCTTTATAATTCCCGCCTTTTCCTCGGCGATTTTTTCCTCCGTATCACCCAGAAAATTCGCATGGTCCATTCCTATAGGGGTAATTACCGATACCAGACTCTGCGATATAACATTTGTCGCGTCCAATCCTCCGCCCATTCCTGCTTCAATAAGCGCTGCATCACATTTTTCATCATTGAAATACATAAATGCAGCGGCAGTTTCTATTTCAAAAGGAGTCGGATGCGGATAGCCGTTACCTGTAATTCCAATTACGGCTGTTCTTATTTTATTAATATACCACGCATAACGTTCCTTTGGAATGTTCTCACCGTTTACCGTAAACTGCTCCGTATATTCAAATACCGCAGGCGAAACAAAGCGTCCGATTTTTATACCGGCGTCACGCAGAACCGCCTCAACAAACGCGCCTGTGCTGCCCTTGCCGTTTCTGCCTGCAATATGTATAACCCTCAGTTCCTCCTGAGGGTTTCCAAGAGCAGTGCATAAACGCTTTATATTAGAAAGTCCCGGCACAATTCCGTATTTGGATGAATCGTTTACATATTTTCTTGCTTCTTCATAATCCATAATAAAATCAAAAACCTCTCCTGTTCCGCCCATCGGCAAAACAAGAGAGGTGATTATGCTCCGTAATGCAAATCAGCGGGATGCGGATAATGCACCGCAAGCAAAAAGCTTTTCGTTCCGGAGGCAACTCCCCGTCCGCCGGACACTTCACGCGCAAAATCCTACTCTGTTAAATTTATCATCAAAGTATGATATGGATATTATATACCATATTTTATAAATTTGCAACTGTTTTTACATATAATCATTGACGCTCTTGACGTTTTTTATTTTCTTTTATATAATAAATAACATCGAAAGGATATGATATATATGATAATTGATTTTCACACACATATTTTTCCCGAAAAAATTGCAGAAAAAACTATTGAAATACTTGAAGGGAATATATTGAGCAATACGGGTGAGGTACATAAAGCTGCAATCCCCGCCACGCTTGAAGCTCTGCGCCGCTCAATGAAGGAAAACAGCATTGACGCAAGCGTTGTTATGCCTATTGCCACAACTCTTACGCAGTCTGCGACAATAAACAAATTTGCACAGTCTATTAACAATACTGACGGTATTTTTTCCTTTGGCTCGCTGCATCCCATGCAGCAGGACTGGGAAGCGGTTCTTTATGACATTAAGGAAAAGGGGCTCAGAGGAATTAAGCTGCATCCTGAGTATCAGCAATTTTACATAGATTCTCCCGAATCGCTCCGCTTGTTAAAAAAATGCGAGGAGCTTGATTTAATGGTTATGCTCCACACCGGCAATGACATAGGCGTAAAACCGCCGTCGCATTGCCTTCCCGACAGGCTTCGCAATATTCTTGACCATGTTTCGGGTGAAAAAATAATAGCCGCGCATCTTGGCGGCTGGGACGCATGGGATGATGTTGAAAAATATCTTGTCGGAACACCTCTGTATTTTGACACAGCATATACAGTAACAGATATTTCCGAGTCCCAGCTTGCAAGAATTATCCGTAATCACGGTACCGATAAAATACTTTTCGCCACCGATTCGCCATGGGAGGCACAGGGGTTCACTGTTAAAAAGCTTTCCTCACTTGGACTTACAGAGGATGAGTTAGATGATATTTTCTATAAAAATGCAAAAAAACTTTTAAAAATATAGCAAAAGTTATTGAGTTAATTGAAATAATACTGTATAATAGAGGTAGAATTTATAAAATAGGAGTATGTTATGTTCGGTAATGATATAAGTATAGACTTAGGCACGGCGACAGTACAGGTCTATATAAAAAATAAAGGAATAGTTTTGCGTGAACCGACGGTTATAGCGGTTAATACCGATACAAATGAGGTATGTGCAGTAGGCAGCGACGCTCTGAAAATGCTCGGAAAAACACCGCCGAATATTCAGGCAGTTCGTCCTCTTATTGACGGTGTTATATCAAATTTTACGCTTACGAGAGAAATGATTAAGCTCTTTCTTGCTAAAATTCTTTCAAGAACGGTAGGTCATCCGCGTATTATGATGTGCGTTCCAAGCGGTGTAACAGATGTTGAGCAGCGTGCTGTTATTGATGCGGCAAGAGAGGTTGGAGCAAGAGATATTTATATTATCGAAGAGCCTGTTGCGGCGGCTTTGGGAGCGGGCTTTGATATATCTCGTCCGCATGGCACTATGGTGGTCGACATTGGCGGCGGCACTACCGATATTGCTGTTTTATCTCTTGGCGGCGTTGTTGTAAGCCGTTCTTTGAAAATTGCCGGCGATGAATTTAACGAGGCTATTACCCGGTATATGAAAAAAGAAATGAACCTTAACATAGGCCCTATAACAGCCGAACGCATAAAGTGTGAGGTGGGCGGAGTTCTGCCCCGCTCAAAAGAGCTTCTCTGCGAAGCAAAGGGTGTGAGTATGCTTACAGGACTTCCTAAGGCTGTGGTTATTTCATCAAACGACCTTTATCATACTTTTGATGATTTTGTATTTAACATCACAGAAAGGATAAAGGAGGTTCTTGAAGAAACACCTCCCGAGCTTCACGGAGATATTATTCAGGACGGAATAATCCTCACAGGCGGCGGTTCGCTGATTTACGGACTTGACAAGCGTATAAGCGACATTATAGGAGTTAAGGCAAATCTTGCTCATGATATAGTAGACTGTGTTGCAAAGGGCGCCGGAATTGCGCTTGATGGCATCGACACCGTATCAGACCCGACTCATGTATTCCATAAAAAAGCATATATAAGAGATTAAGGAGAAAAATATTATGTCAGAAAAAGAAACAATTACTTTAACAAACGTTGAAATCCAAAAAATACTCCCTCACCGTTACCCTTTTTTACTGGTAGACAAGATTATTGAATTTGAGGAAGGCAAAAGCATCACAGGCATTAAAAATGTAACTGCAAACGAACCTCAGTTTACAGGTCATTTTCCGGGTAATCCTATAATGCCCGGCGTACTTATCACAGAGGCTCTTGCGCAGGTCGGCGCGGTTATGCTGCTTTCAATGCCTGAAAACAAGGGTAAACTTGGCGTTTTCACCGGAATTAACAACTTTAAATTCCGCCGTCAAGTAGTTCCGGGCGATACCTTAGAGCTCCATGCCGATCTTATTATGTACCGTCATGGTATGGGTAAGGCCAACGTAAAGGCAACTGTTGAAGGACAGGTTGCGGCTATGGGCGAAATCAGCTTTGCTGTGGTTGACAATATCGCCAACGAAGAATAATGATTAAAAACGACGAATGTCTTGATGATTTGCAGAACGGATTTTTCGTTATACAGAAGAAGAACGGATTTAAATTCGGCATTGACGCTGTTCTGCTTGCCGATTTTTCTAAAGACGCGCCATCAAAGACTACACTTGATTTATGTACAGGAACAGGCATAGTTCCTATTCTGCTGAGTGCAAAAACAAAAACACCTAAAATTCATGCCCTGGAAATCCAATCCGAAATAGCGGAAATGGCGGAACGCTCTGTTGAATACAACAAGCTTTCCGACAGGGTCTTTATTAAGTGCGGCGATTTAAGAAATGCCGCTCTAATCTATGGAAAAAGTTCCTTTGATAAAATAACCTGCAATCCGCCTTATATGAAGTGCGGCGCAGGCATTATCAATAATATTGACACGAAAACCATTTCGCGTCACGAGGTCATGTGTACTATTGACGATGTTATTCGTTCCTCTGCCGATTTGCTTATTCCCAAAGGGCGTTTTTTTATGATACATCGTCCGTCACGTATTGCAGATATTATGTGTTCTATGAAGAAATATAAAATAGAGCCAAAAAAGCTGCGCTTCATACACCCTTCACCTGAAAAAGCACCAACCATGGTGCTTGTCGAAGGAATGTATCACGGTGGCGACGAGCTGAAAATTCTTCCGCCGCTTTATGTTCACAATGAGGACGGTACATATTCAGAAGAAATTGATAAAATCTACGGCAGATTATAACCGAGAGAAGGTGAAAACAAATCATGGAACAAGAATGTATGACAGGAAAATTATATTTATGCGCAACTCCAATCGGAAATCTTGGAGATATATCCGCAAGATGTTTGGAAATTTTCAATACTGTTGATTTAATTGCAGCTGAGGATACACGCCGCACTGTTCAGCTGCTGAACCATTTCGGAATTTCCAAGCCGCTTACGAGTTATCACGAGCACAACAAGCGTGAAAAGGGCGAATATCTTATAAAGCTTTTAAAGCAGGGTAAAAATATCGCGCAGGTTTCTGATGCCGGAACTCCGGCAATATCCGATCCCGGTGAGGACTTAGTACGGCTGTGCATAGAAAATGATATTACTGTGACCTCTGTTCCGGGTCCGGTTGCCGGAATAAACGCATTGATTTTATCAGGGCTTTCCACACGTCGTTACGCGTTTGAGGGTTTCTTATCAGTAAATAAGCGTCACAGAAAAGAACATCTTAACAGTGTAAAAAATGATACACACACGCTTATTTTCTACGAAGCGCCTCATAAGCTTAAATATACGCTTGCAGATATGCTTGAGGTTTTCGGCGGCGACAGAAAAATAGCATTGGTGCGCGAGCTTACAAAGCTTCATGAGGAGGTTATACGCTGCACACTTGAGGAAGCGCAGGAGCTTTACGCTGAGAAATCACCAAGAGGTGAATATGTGATAGTTATAGACGGAGCTTCTGAAAACAATGCGGAGCCTGAAAACAATTTTTGGGATGAACTTACCGTAACTGAGCATGTTAATAAATATATTTCAGAAGGCATGACTTCAAAGGAAGCAGTCAAGCAGGCTGCAAAAGACAGAGGTCTTGCTAAACGTGATGTTTATAATGAATATCATAAAGGAGCGATGGAATAATGAAGAAAAATAAATTATTTATGGCTGCGGCTTTTGCAGCTGCCGGTGCATATGCCGTAATTCAGGGCAAGGGAATCTTTAACAAGCCCCGTTTTCGCGAACAACACGACGCTATTTCAAGATATGTTCACACACGCTATCCACATGCAACTTATTCTCCCATTGAAGCTACCCAAAGCGGCTGGGCAACAATTATAAAACGTATCAATAAGCCAAAAATTCTTCTTTATGTTACAAGAAGTGATGACGGAGTATATATTTTTCACGAAACAAGCGAGTAACCAAAACTCCTCCTTATGCATAGTATAAGATATATTTTGTATAAGGAGGTTTTTTTATGGGACTTTTCGGAGGAAATAACTGCAATAACGGCGGTGACTGGATATGGATTGTAGTAATTATTGTACTGATTCTTATCTGCTGCGGTGACGGTGGATTATTCGGCGGCAACAATTGCTGCTGCGAACCTTGCTGTGAGCCGCGCCGTGACCGCGATTGTGACCGCGATGATTGCTGCTAATTAAATAACCGCCGGTTCGGCAGGCAACATTCTGTCGTACCAATGCAAAAAGGAGCTGCTGTGCTAAAAGCACACGGCTCCTTTTTTAGATGTATTGGCAAAGTAATCAGCAAATAGCTGACGAAATTTGACGCTGTATCAGTTGAATTCTATACACAGCATAATAACAAATTTTATACTCAGCCCAATTACATATTGATTTTAAAATACTTTTATGGTATACTTTAGTTAAACTAATTTTGAAAAGAGGTAACTTTACATGAACATCACAAATGATATAAAATACGTTGGCGTAAATGACCACGCTATTGATTTGTTTGAGGGACAGTACGTCGTTGAAAACGGAATGGCATACAATTCCTATGCGGTTATAGACGAAAAAATCGCCATTTTTGACACAGTTGATGCTCGATTTACAGACGAGTGGCTTGGCAATGTTAAGGAGGCTGTCGGTTCACGCAAGCCTGACTACCTTATTGTGCAGCATATGGAGCCTGACCATTCAGCAAACATAACTAATTTTATGAATACTTATCCGGATGCAAAAATTGTTTCAAGCGCAAAAGCATTCACTATGATGCAGCAGTTCTTCGGCACCGAATTTGAGGACAGACGAATTGTTGTCGGCGAGGGTGACACTCTTGAGCTTGGAACACACACACTTACATTTGTAACTGCTCCGATGGTGCATTGGCCGGAGGTCATTGTTACATATGACAGTCACGACAAGGTTCTGTTCTCTGCCGACGGCTTCGGCAAATTCGGCGCGCTTGATGTTGACGAGGATTGGGCTTGTGAGGCTCGCCGCTATTATATCGGTATCGTAGGCAAATACGGCGCTCAAGTTCAAAGTCTGCTGAAAAAAGCCGCAGGACTTGACATTGAAATAATTTGCCCGCTTCATGGCCCTGTTCTTACAGAAAATCTTGAATACTACATCGGTCTTTATAACACATGGTCGTCATATTCAGTTGAAACAGACGGTGTTATGATTGCGTACACCTCTGTTTACGGAAATACCAAAAAGGCAGTTGAAGCACTTGCCGATAAGCTTACAGAAAAGGGCTGTCCTAAGGTTGTTGTAAACGACCTTGCAAGATGCGACATGGCAGAAGCAGTCGAGGACGCATTCCGCTATAGCAAGCTTGTACTTGCAACAACAACCTACAACGGCGATGTTTTCCCGTTTATGCGTGAATTTATCAATAATTTGACAGAAAGAAATTATCAGAACCGCACAATAGGTCTTATCGAAAATGGCTCATGGGCGCTTACAGCCGCAAGAGTGATGAAAAAAATGCTTGAATCAAGCAAAAATATTACATTTACAGATACAACCGTGCAGATTAAATCCGCGCTTAACGAAGCAAGTCTTGCTCAGGTTGACGCACTCGCTGACGAGCTTTGCAAATAATTAAATTTAATGGTATCAAAAAAATAATTTCTACAATAAATAATTTATGATGCAAAAAAACGGTGCTTTTGACATTCTTCCAAATGTTTTTCAGGATATATCAAAGCACCGTTTTTCTGTTAATATTACTTAGCTGTTTTTAGTTATTTTCCCACACAAAATTCATGAAAAATCTTATTTACAATATCATCGGACACTGTTTCACCGGTAATCTCACCAAGACTGTTTATTGCCATATTAATGTCAATGGAAACAATATCAGAGGGCATTCCAATATCTATACCTTCAACCACTCTTGTAAGCGCTTCAGACGCATCGACAAGCGCAGATTTATGACGCATATTTGTCACAATAGCGCTGTCCCCCGCCGCAAGCTCGCCAAGACTATAAATATCCCTGATAAGCTCCGCAAGCTTATCAAGACCAATCCCTGTTTTCGCACTCGCCTCAAGCACAGGACTTTTCCCTGCCTTCGCCTTCACCGCCGCTGTATATTTGCTTTCACCCAAATCGCTCTTATTTATAAGTATTATTCTATTTTTATGATGCGTTTGAGCAAGAACCTCTCTGTCCTCATCGTCAAGTATATCACTGCCGTCAAGCATGACAATTACAAGGTCGGCATCCTCAATGGAGCGTTTTGACTTCTCCACTCCGATTTTCTCCACAACGTCCTCGGTTTTGCGTATTCCGGCAGTATCCACCAAAATAAGTGGTATACCGTTAAGATTAATATATTCTTCAATAATATCTCTTGTAGT
Source organism: Clostridia bacterium (assembly GCA_022768695.1). GTDB lineage: Bacteria > Bacillota > Clostridia > UBA1381 > UBA1381 > JALEPO01. The sequence goes on along the minus strand of JALEPO010000031.1, from coordinate 6,929 downwards.
ACCCGCAATATCCGTTACTATTGCGCGCTCAGCTCTCGCAAGGCTGTTAAGCAATGAGGATTTTCCTACATTCGGCTTACCGACTATCGCAGTCTTTATTCCGTCACGCAATATTTTACCACTGTCGGCAGTTTTTAGCAATGTATCGACTTTTTTTCTGCATTCATCAGATATTCGTCTGATATCATCAATAGTGATATCCTCCAAATCCTCGTCGGGATAATCTATTGTAACCTGCATCTGCGCAGCGAGATACACCAGCTTATCTCTCACCTCGGCAATCTCTCCCGAAAGCGCACCCTCAAGCTGCGACAGCGCATTTCTCTGCGATAATTCATTTTTTGCGTTAATTATATCAATTACCGCCTCAGCCTGTGATAAATCTATACGTCCGTTCAGAAATGCGCGTTTTGTAAATTCACCGGGCATCGCCATATATGCGCCGGCTTTTATAATTGTGTCGAGAACTTCTTTTGATGTGGTTACACCTCCGTGCGTACTGATTTCCACAACATCCTCACGAGTAAAGGTTTTCGGAGCAAGCATAACGGTAGCAAGCACTTCGTCTACCTTTACACCGTCAGCATTTTTTATAAATCCGTAATGCACTGTATGCGTTTGAGCTTCGGACAGCTTGTCTTTTCCAAAAAACACCTTATCCGCAATTTCAAGCGCTCTGTTTCCGCTTATTCTGATTACCGCAATTCCGCCTACACCAAGCGCAGTTGAAATTGCCGCTATAGTCCTTTCCATAATATTCACAGCCTTTCAGCCCCCAAAATTTTAAAGCCTTACCGTGGGCAGATAAGGCATATATTTCACACCGGTAATCAAATTCATTACCGCAATTTTTCATACTAATTTTTATGCGCAGTTTTTTTTAAGCGTTCCAAAAATTCATAAGGAACATTTAAATCACCTAACTTCACAGATGGTCTGTTTTCTCCGTGGAAATCGCTGCCGCCGGTAGGCATAAGTCCAAGCTCATCGCACAACTCAAGACACAGTCTTGAATAATCATCAGTATAATCACTGTATATGCTTTCAACTCCGTCAAGTCCAAAGGACTTTAATTCAGTCAGCAAATCCCTGAGCTGACATTCATCGGAGGTTATATAAATCGGGTGTGCAAGTACCGCAATTCCGCCGGCTTCCTTTATTATCTGTATACTTTCTGCGGGCGAATAGGTAATACGCGGCACATAGGCAGGCTTACCCTTTATAAGATATTTTTCAAATGCCTCGTTTCTGTCCGAAACGTATCCCTTGCTGACAAGAGCGGTTGCCATATGCGATCTTCCCGTATTTTCCAATGTAGCATTTGGCTTTTGAGATACTATATCCGCCTCCGTTATGTCCATTCCCATTTCACGAAATCTTTCAAGCATCGCTTTATTACGATCATAACGCGCATTTTCAAGCTTTGAAAGCTTATCAAGAAAATTTTTATTTTTCACATCAACAAAAAGCCCCAAAATATGCATTTCACATCTGAACTTTGCGCTTATCTCTACACCCGAAATCGGCTCTATCCCTAATTTAAGACATTTTTCCGCAAACTCAGCCACACCCGCGACTGTATCATGATCTGTAAGCGCAGCCGCGCATAGTCCGGCGGAGTATGCCGCCAATGCCGTTTCCGCCGGACTCATTGAGCCGTCGGAGGCATTGGAATGTATGTGTAAATCCACATTATTTATCATTTATAAGTCCCTGCAATTCTTCCATAAAGGTATTAATATCATTAAATCTCTTATATACCGAGGCAAATCTGACATAAGCAACCTCGTCAAGATTTTTCAATCTGTCCATAACCTTTTCACCTATTGTGGTACTGTCAATTTCACGAGCCATTGATTGATAAAGTTCGCTTTCAATATCATCTGCCACTTTTTCCATCTGTGCTAAGGAAATAGGACGTTTTTCACACGCTGTTATTATTCCCTTTAGTACCTTTCCTCTGTCATACTGCTGACGCGACTGATCCTTCTTAATAACAACAAGCGAGATTGACTCCAGCTTTTCATAGGTAGTAAACCTCTTTTGGCATTTTAAGCATTCACGTCTGCGTCTTATTGAATTACTCTCATCTGTTGGTCTTGAATCTATAACCTTGCTTTCAACAAAACCGCAATACGGACATTTCATTTGCTTTACCCCCTTATGGTGCATATTTATGTAATTATTATACACCTTTTTCACATTCATTTCAAGTTAATTTTCTTGTAATCTGTTTGTATCAGAATTGCAAAAAAGCCGTACCAAAACAACGTCGTCGCCCACAACCTCAATCGAATTCCACGGAATAACAAGCTCGCCGCCGCCAAACAGCCGTCTGAAAAAGCAGCCGCGCCTCGGCACTATAATCGCTTCCACGTTTCCGGTTGCTTCGCAGATTTCCACATCGCTTATAAAGCCTAATCGTTCTGCCGTTGTGATACTTATAACCTCTTTTTGGCGTAAATTATATCCTCGAAACAAAAAACCACCCCATATTAAGTATATGCAGGCGGTTTCTTATCATACCGAAATTCAATAATGTGCAAAGCCCCATCATTTACCGTTACGGCGGCAAGTTATACCGCCGCCGGAAAAAGCAAATGTTCCTCGCTGTCTACGCTTTTTTGTTATAGACATATACGCTTGCATCATAACCATACAAAGCGAGGAACATATTTCTTTTAGTTATATTTTATTCAATCACAGGAGGAACCATACCGCTGTAAACAGGGACGTCATATGTAAGAACAGCCTCAGGGAAATCATCGAAAATCTTTTCAATGTTTGCCGCCTGTTTAACCGCCCAGCTTATATCGGTTGCATATTGATGCGTTCCCGGATTTTCAGGATTCCAGCGCATCTTGTACAATGTGTCTTGTTCACCTTCCGTACTGTGTATATAATGCTCGCAAATCCATTCCGCGCCGCCCAGTATTGCAGCCTCAGGAGTTGTCCAGCCAAGCTCGTAAGCTCTTTGCGAGCCGTTGCCGACAGCGTCGCTGTCATATGCGCCTATACCAAACAAATTATAAACCGTTTCACCGTTATATTCGACACCTGACGCAAGCTGTGAAGTACCGTTTGCGGATTCAAGGCAAGCATGAGCGACAAGATACACCTCACTGATTTCATATTTTTCTGCCGCCTCAATAAAGACTGAACCCATTCCGCGCAAAATTCCCTTGTCTGAAAGGAAATTATCCAAAAGCTCAGCGCTTACCCCGTTAGGCTGCGACAAATCAAGGAACTGATATTTATATGCGCCGTCATAAAACTCATTAGGATTCATATACTCTGCCGTTTCAGCCTCCGTTGCATAGCGTGTGCCACCGCTTGCCCATAGCTTGGGCGCAGGCGAAAGTCCCATCTGAAGCTTTACCATCATCGGCAGCGACATACTGTATGAGGTATATTTTACACCGCCGTTCGCCAAATCAGATAATTCGGCAGCATTTCTGTTTACAGATGAAAGCGATGATGTAACAGTTATATCAACCGATGATGTAATACCGTTTGTTGAAGATACAGTAAGGGTTGCCGTACCGGCATTTATACCGCTCACCCTTCCGGTCTGGCTGACTGAAGCGATACTTTCATCGCTGCTCTGCCATTTTAGAGGTGTTCTGTTTTTTGCATTGGACGGCTTCGGTACCGCGGTAAGCTGTAACGACTCTCCTACTACTATTTTCTGTGCGCCTTGATTTTCAATGCTTATCTCAGCGACCTCAACGCTCGGATTGCTCACATTTACATGGCATATACGCTGATAACCGCCATCCTCAGTTGTAGCAGTTATAACGGCATTTCCGGTCTTTACGGGCTTTATTCTGCCGTTATCGTCCACTGAAACAATCTCCGGATGATCCGATTCCCATAATACATTTTTATTTGTGGCATTCTCAGGGAAAACCATAGTTGTCAAAAGACGTCCGGTATCATTCGTATACATCTGAACATTTGTTGTTGGTAGAAATAATCCCGTCACCGGCTGTAAGACATTTAAAACAGCGTCTGCCGTCTTACCTGTTTCTGTCAGTGTGGCACGGAAATGGTATTCTCCCGGCGCTATTACCATTATATTTCCCTTGCTGTCGATTGAAGCCAGCTCGCTATTTGAGGACTGCCATTCTATATTTTTGTTTTTAAAATTAATCGGATACACTCTTGCTTCAAGCCTTACATATGCCTCGTTATTTTTTAAGTGTATAATTCCGTTATCCCAATTCAGTTCTATGTCAGTATTAACCTTCGACCAGTCAAAGCCACTATAATGCTGAAGCACCATAGCACAGTCCGTATTGCCTACCTTTAACTCATACGAGGCATCATCCATATCCTTTTGCAGGACAAGCATTAAAATAGACAGCACACAAAAGCACAGCACCGCTGAAGCAGCAGCCATGCGTTTATCAATTTTCTTCCACCCTGCAAGCAAAACCCCCCGTATTGCTTTTAACTTCACTTTCCTTCTCCTTTATTTATTCGTAAAACGCTTAACAATGTATTCGTTTGCCGTATTTTCCAAATCATCCTCCAAAGGCGGCAGACATACAAAATCAGAATATCTGCGTTTTAACGCGTTTGTAAGAACATAGTCGCAAAGCTGAGGATTTTTCGGAAACAATGGTCCGTGAAGATATGTCGCAACAACATTTTTATACACAACACCCTCGGCTCCCGAATTATCGTCATTACCGTAGCCGCAAACTACTCTTCCCAACGGCTTATGGCCTCCTATATATGTTCTTCCGCCATGATTTTCAAATCCGACAATTTTCTGATTGAGAAAATCGGACTCAAGAACAATATTGCCTATAAGTCTCTTTTTTCCCTGATCTGTATAAATGTCAAGAATTTCAAGCCCCTCTATGGTTTCATCCTCGAGCTTATAATATTTCCCCAATAGCTGATAACCTCCGCATACGGCAACTAAAACACCATCGTTTTCAACATATTCCCGCAATGCAGCTTTATGCTCAAGAAGCTTATGACATACAATCTTCTGTTCCCTGTCAGAACCGCCGCCGATAAACACAATATCAACATCCGATAAGTCAAAGCCGCTGTTCTCACAGGTATAGCTTACAACCTCCGCGTCAATTCCGCGCCATACAAGACGCTTTCTCAGACATTCTATATTCCCCTTATCTCCGTAAAGATTAAGTAAATCCGGATAAAGATGAAGTATTTTAATTTTCATCACTGCATCCCTCCTTTTTCAAGAGCTCATTAAGAACCGCCTCGGCAGGATACAAAGCTGTATAGTTCACAAGAACATACACCACCTCTGAATCAGTTTCCAGACAGCGTTTTACTGCGTCACGCATACTGTCTGTCATATAATCCACATGAATATCCGCATATTTAAACCTCAGGCTTATATCCCACACTCTTATTCCCGTGGTTGTAAGCGTGTTAAGATGCTCATCCTTTATTTTGTCAAAATCAACATCCCACAGCCATGACACATCACGTCCGTCATTTGCCTTATCATTTATTGCAATTATAACATCCTTCTTTCTGTCATCGGTATTAACTGTGGCTATAGCCTGATTAAAGCCCGCCGGATTTTTTGAAAGACTCAGAATTACAGGCTTTTTAAACGGAAATTCCTGCATTCTTCCTATCTGCGGCTTATAACCCGAAAGAAGCCTTGAAAAATCATCCGTGCTTTCGCCCAAAACCGACATTGCGCCGTAAACCGCAATAAGATTATATATATTATAAAATCCCTTATAATTTATCTCCATAGCCTGATTGTTCAGCGTAAAATGCATAGGCGTTTTTAACGATACATTCTTAACCTCAAAATCTATATCAGGACGCTTGAAGCCGCAGTGCGGGCAGTAGAAATCACCAAGCTGACTGTAATGGTAATAATTATACTTCTGTTCCTCGCCGCACACAGGGCAGAAGCGTCCCTCCTTTGTATCATCAAGCTGCGGCAGAACCTTTTCCGAAATCCCGTAATAATATGCCTTATGCCCCTCTCCAAACTGAACACAAAGCGGATCGTCACCATTTAAAACAAGCTTTAAATCCGGTACCTTTGCAATCGCGCGCTTTAAAATGTCCGAGGTAATATCAATCTCACCGTAACGGTCAAGCTGATCGCGGAAAAGATTTGTTATAACCATAACATCAGGCTTTATATGCTCAAACACAATCGGAGTATATGCCTCGTCAATTTCAAGACAGGCATAATCTGCCCTTACTCTTCCGAATATATCAGCAGCCTGCAAATATGCCGTAGCTATTCCGTTCAGCATATTTGCGCCAAGCTTATTGCACAGCACCTTATATCCCTTTGATTCCAGTGCGGAACACATAAGGTTGTTTGTAGTTGTTTTACCGTTAGTGCCGCAGGTCACAATTATCCCCTTTGCAATACAGCTGTTCATATTTTTTATTAGATTAGGACAAAGCCTCAGCGCATATTCGCCCGGACTTGACGATGATTTTTTACCCATCATTCTTCCCGCTATCGTAAGTGCCTTACCTAACCATATAGCAATTAGTCTCCTCATAAAAATTGACACTTCCTTTGTATATCAATAAGTCATAATATCTCATGATTATTATACTATATTTTTTTCTTATTTGCAATATGGAATTGTCAATTTGCACAATTATAGGTCCATCTCTCCAATAAAGAGTTGTGACCCTCGACATTACATTGCCAGCGTCCGAGATAATAATGCTCATTATCCATGTCAAACTCACCGACAATTTCAAATGCATACGGATGCGCCATAAAAAGCCCTTTTCCTATACAAGAAAACCGTTATGGGGGTGTTGCGTTAAGCAACGCTCCCTTTTGGGGCTGAATGAATTTAGATGCAGAATGCACGAAACGAAGTAAAATGCGGATTTTTCCGCATTTTGCCTTGCCCGAAGGCGTACGAGGGTACGTCGAGCGGTGAGTTTCG